>JAYZXX010000233.1:0-4612 GCA_036140815.1 Bdellovibrionota bacterium
CGTATTATATTTTTATTTCGAAGTAGATACTAGTCAACAGTATATGAGCTGGATATAACTTTGCATTTGTGTTTTTTCGTATGAGTGTTAAAAAAAAAACGGCTCCTCAAATCTGAGAAGCCGTTCAAAAACAAAAAAGAAGATATAACTACTTGCTCATTCGAGCGATTTTATTCTGTGCCTCACGCAAAGACGCAGAAAGCTTTAAATTATTGATTTCTTTTTCTTCGATACTTTTCTTTAGTAGATTCAATTTGCGCTCAAAATTTTGAATCATTGTGTTTTGACGCTCCATCAAAGCCTGCACTTTGTTTTCCATTACGGTGCGCTCAGTGAGTTTACGATCTGTGGTCTGCATCTTTAACATCATGCTTTCGTGAGCATTTTTGTAATGCGCTTCGATTCGCTCTAATCTTTTTTCTAACTTAGTTACTTCCATGGTCATCAGCCTCTGGGCTTCACTAACCTTGGACATAAAAGCATCGACCTTCATTTCGATGTTTTCTTTTTTCTTCATTTGCGCACGGAGCTGTGTGGGGTCTTGCGGCAAGCGATCTAATTGCGGCAAAAGCTCATCACTAGCTTTGTTTTCATTTGTGCTCATCTCACCAAATAATCGTGGATCTAACTGTCTGCTCATCTCTACCTCCAAGACATGCACATTTACTAAGTCAAACTCGCGCTTTGCTCTGTCAGATGGAATCTAAGCCTTAAACACTTGGAAACAACACAAAGCGATATCTTCCAAACCAGGCAAGCGGAGTTGACCTAGGTCGAGTACTCGACCTAGGTTCATTATTGCATAAGGCCATACAGCAACCTAGACTTTGGAATTTCCTTTTAAATTTTCTGGACTTAGATCCTATCCCTGTTCTAGCCTATATATATGTCGACGGCCTTTTTATTCGCTAAATTTATTTATGAATCTACAGGTGATAAAAAATCACCTACGGAAGTTGCTATCTACAATGCTCTTCGCAGAATCGATTCACCTAAAAAAGAATTAAATGGCCAACAACTTAGAAAACTTTTTGCTGCTCTTTTATGTTTTCCACATTGGAGGGATAAAAAAGCAGATTTAGGTCGATGCTTTGAGCGCTACTATAAAGCTTTCCAAAGTGAACATACTGAGTTAAATCCACATCTTTTTTCAGCAAATGATTTTGAAATCATCAGTATGAATTCTCCTGAAAATGTGAAAACCTTTTTGTTTAACTACTACACGGAAATATATCCTGACGCTAAAATTCAATGCGCTAGTTTTCGCAAAAAAGAATGGGTGGTTTTAGTCCTACAAAAAGATCAAAGTTTAAAAGTTCACCACCACAATCAAGAATTTAGCCTATACCAAGGAAACCTTAGACCTCTATGGGAAGATTTTTGTTTGGTTTATACAGCTGATTTACGTTTAGATAAAAACTATAAACAAAAACTACTGGTGGCACCATTTCGCTTCCTTGATTTTATCAATGAAGATGAAGCCTGGCTGGTCTATGAAACTCAGGGCTACACCCTAAAGCACCTTAGACCGAAAAACTTTTATAATTTAGATGAACACTCCGAGCTTTTCTACCAATTGAAAGCTTTGGAAAGTAAATTTATTCAGAAATCTTCTGACCCACTTTACCTGCAAATCACTCGTAATTTAGAAGAAATTATTGAAAAAGTTGCAGAAAACCCTGATCTCCACAAGGAAAGAGCAATTCAAGTCTACCAAAAGGGCCGAAATGCCTTTGAAAACATTTTCACAGATGACAGATTGCTGCATTTACTGCTAAAAGAACTAGCTATGACCATTGCCGCTGGACGCGCAAAAACTTGGGACGAACCCGAACAGGAGAATGGGGAAGAATGGCTAAAGCTGGATCAAATCAAAGTATCAGACTTAACAAATACATAGCCGATTGCGGAATTGCAAGTCGCCGTAAAGCCGATCAATTGATCGAAGAAGGCCGTGTTACCGTTAACGGTAAAAAAGTATATGAGTTAGGCCAAAGAGTAAGTTCTGCAGATACAATTTTAGTAGACAAAAAACCTATCAAACTTGAGCAACAACATTACTACATCATGTTCTTTAAACCGAGAGACGTTGTTACATCCATGTCTGAGCCAGAGGGTCGCCCTTGTGTTGGAGACTTCTTCGAAGACTTTCCAGCAAGGTTATTTCCAGTAGGAAGATTGGACTGGGACTCCGAGGGAATGTTGTTAATGACGAACGATGGTGAATTTTCGCAAAACATTTCTCACCCAAGTAAAGACATTCCAAAAACTTACCATGTGAAGTTGGATGGAAAAGTTCCTAATGACAAGATTGATAAACTTTTAAAAGGTGTAAGCATTGAGGGTGGCGGACGTGTTAAAGCAAAGTCCATCCGTAAACTTCGCAAAGGCGCTGGTCAAAAAGACTGGTTTGAAATTATCATCACCGAGGGTAAAAACCGTCAGATCCGTAAAATGTTTGCTAAAATTGGCTTTGATGTTGTGAAACTACAGCGTGTTGCCATTGGCATGCTTGAAATGGGTAAACTAAACCGTGGACAATTTAAGTCTTTAACTCAACGCCAGATTGAAAAAATCTTTGAAGGCAGCGATACTGTTAAAAAGAAAAAGAAAGTAAGCAATACCACTTCTGTAAAAAGACAAAAGACTGTGGAAAGCTCACAAGAAACTCAGGCAAAGAAAAAGAAGAAAAAAACTGTTCGTAAAGCATCGGTCACTAGCTTAAATGCTAAGAAAACGGCTAAGAAGAAGAAAAAGAAAAAACTAGGATTTGTACGAAAATAGACTATGGCTGGAATCAAAATCATCTCTGACAATCGCAAAGCAAGATTCAATTACACTCTAGAGGATACTTTAGAAGTAGGAATGGTATTAACTGGCTCTGAAGTAAAGAGCCTACGCGATGGCGCTTGTCAGCTTAAAGATTCTTATATAGTGATCCAAAACCAAGAACTTTACTTGGTAAATGCACATATCAGCACTTACCAAGCTTCAAGCTACAACAACCATGAGCCTGAAAGAAAACGCAAGCTACTAGCTCACAAAGATGAAATTGAAAAACTAGAGCATAAAACGGTAGCCTCTGCCTATACCATTGTTCCAACTAAAATCTATTTTAAACGCGGAAGAGTTAAACTAGAGATTGCCTTAGCCAAGGGCAAGAAGCTTCACGATAAACGTCAGAGTATCAAAAAGTCGGATGCAAAACGCGATATTGATCGTGCACTAAAAAAATCTAGAAATTAATATCAAGAAATTTTAGAACTGGAATCATCCATATCATTTGGCTGATTTGAATCGAAGTAAATGTCTTCATCAAGACTGAGCTGAGCAGCTTTGTAAAGGATAAGAGCCTTATGTCGCTCCTGCGATTCTAAAGCGTAAGGCGCAATCTTACATTTACTAATTTGCTCTAATTCCCACTCCCCTTGCCTCCGAAGAGAACTATAAAAATAATTATATATATCAATTAATTCATGATAATCGTCACTTTCTCGAATTTTTAAAGGCGGTTGAGCCCAATCACCACGAATCATATTTTTCAAATGGCGTTTCATTGCGTAAACTGGGCCTATTAAACGATAGGTTGTTCTAATCCCTACTAAAAAAGTATAGGAGACCAAACCAAGAGCTCCAACAATGAATAAATAGCTAAGCATATTACTTTCACGCTCAAGATGTGGAACCAGCTCTGGGGAATAGCGATAGGCCATTTCTAAAAAAATACCGTAGTTTTCCTTTAAAAAATAGTATGAACAACCCAGTAAAATCAGTACAGGAATGTTCATCGACAACACCAAAAAAAGCGAATGCCTAATTTGGAACTTTGGATCAAGTAAGATCTTGCCACGTAAATTTGTCTGATATTTTGAGCGTGTGAAGCTCCCTTGTTTCCACCACATAGGTTTAGCTTAACTTGCATTTCTACATTTCCCTATCTACACTAAACTAAGCTCTATAAAGCCAACTAAAAGTCGAAGGCAAGTTTTGCCGTTTTACCGATCTACATAGAGGAGATAGACTTGAAAAACCACATTTCTTTAATTCTAGGTCTAGTACTACTTACGTCTTGTGCCATTGACAATAAACGCGCTGAGAGTAACCCAAACACCACTTCAGAAAAGCTATTAGCCATAGAACAAGAGGTGTCTTTAGCTGCAGACAGAGACGCCTTGAACAAACTCAGAGATGATACCCCAGCTCCTATAAAACAAGATAACGACGAACTTGCATATATACTGGATTATTTCAAAGATATCAGAAGTAATCCATCAACACTGCAGAGTAGATTTGATCGAACTGTTCGACGCAAACAAGAAATTTACCGAAAACGTACAAGAAAACTTAGAGAAAACTTCACTAAACAAGAAAGAAAAGATCGAGAAAAATTCTTAGAATCTCTCAAGGACCAAAGAGAAAGATTCTTAAAAAACAAAGTTACCTCAGATCAAAGAAAAGACTTTTTCGATAAGCAAGATGAACAAAGGAAAGAATACTTTGCCAACAGCCGCGACAAAAGAAATGAATTCGAATCACAAATGCGAGCATCCCAAAGGGATCAAGATGCCTATTTTCGAGAGAAAAAGAAAATCTTTCGGGAAGAAATGACTTT
>JAYZXX010000234.1:0-7454 GCA_036140815.1 Bdellovibrionota bacterium
TTTGAGCTCCAGAGAGCAAGATTTGTATGATGGTCTTTATACTTATGAGGGGCTATACAGAAATATCTTTATTAGTAACGATGAAAATATCCGGTGCATTGGCTGTCATAACTCTGTGATTCGTGCAAAAGGTTACGATATCACTAATTACAAGCATCTAATTTCTTCTGAGGTTGTAGTACCTGGAGATCATAACAATAGTGATTTCTATCGAAGAATTGTTCTGTGGAAAGAGTTAGGCCTACAACAAATGCCGTTAAATGAGAACCCAGATGATGCAAATGATAGTATTGATACTGGATGGTATGAGGTCCTACAGGCTTGGATTTCTAATGGAGCGAAGAATAACTAAGTTGAAAAGCTGTAGTTAAGTGTTTAATTTAGCGAAAATATAAGCCCTCATTTAGAGGGTTTTTTTATTGTTTTTTTGACCTATGCGAGGGCTGAAGTTGTTAGTTTTGATAAACCTTTAAAAAATTATCAATATAAGTTTTTTTCAAACTTTTCACTTTTTTCTCAGGAATCTTCGCACCTAAAATTACAGGCCAAAAAAACAAACCGCTAACTCCTGCGTAGAAAATTTCTGAAACTTCCTCCGCCTGAGAAAAGTTTAGTCTGTTATCATTTTTGGCTTTCTCTAGCCATATTCCTAGATAGTTATCCATCTTATGAATTCGATCCATCATCTCTTCAGCCACTTGTGGGTTTAAAATGAAAACACTCATGGCAACCCTCATTAGGCCAAGCCATTCTTTGTTTTTGCTCACGATGATTTTTGCATCAACGAACTTTTCTAGCTGTGAACTTAAGCTTTGATTGTTATCGTAGGGGATATTTTTTAAGTCGGAGGCTTCTTTGAAAAAACGTTCAAGCACCGCCTGAAATAAATCATCCTTACTTGGAAAATGATTGTAGACCGTTCTTTTTGAAGCTTCGGCCAGCTCAGAGATTTGATCCATGCTGGTATTTTCATACCCATATTCCATGAATGCTTGCTGTGCGGCATCCAGAATGGAGTTCTTTTTTCTAGAAGTGTCTCTCTTAATTTTAGTCATTTCAATACCTTAGCTTAAAAGTAAACTTGTTAGTGTAATTTAGTTGCTGGATCAACTTTCTTAAGTTACACTAGGTAGTGTAGTTTAAGAAAGTTGAATTTTCAAGACATTCTCTAAAGGAGAAACTTTATGAAACGAAGTTTGTTAAGTGTTTTTGTTAGCCTGCTTTCAAGCTTTTTAGCTGTAGCTTGTAGTAGTTTTGGATCAGACTCTTCGGATGAGAAAAAGTTGAGTTTTAAGAACTCACAAAACTATGATTCTGAAAATGAGGTCTTTCAAAATCGAAGACCAAAACTCATCTCTGAAATGGAAAAGGATGCCATGGATTTTAAAACCATGTGGGATTTTTTCTTTGGCGGTCAACCAGATCGCGTTCCGCTTGCAAAGCTTCCAGAAGTGAAACCAGAGCTTGGGGAATTTATAAAAGAGTCTTCCGATTTAAAAAGCATTTGGCTAGGACACTCAACATTTCTTCTAAATATGAAAGGCAAAATTGTTTTAGTGGATCCAGTTTTTTCAGGAGCGGCTTCACCTATTCCTTTTTCAGTAAAACGCTTTCAAAAGCCAGTTTTAAAACTAAATGAGTTACCAGAAATTGACTATATCGTAATTTCTCATGACCACTATGATCACCTTGATATGGAAAGTATAAAGTACTTTAAAGAAAAAAATACGCAATTTATAACGCCTTTAGGGGTTGGTTCTCATATTCAATCATGGGGTATTGAAGAGGAAAGAATCACTGAAAAGGATTGGTGGCAGTCCCATAAAGTGGATGGTATAGAGTTTATCGCCACTCCGGCGCAGCATTTTTCCGGGCGAGGCTTGTTTGATAGAAATCATAGCCTTTGGGCTTCTTGGGTGATTCGCAACGATGAGCATAGTGTTTATTTTAGCGGTGACTCAGGCTATGATGTACACTTTAAAGAAATAGGGGATAAGTATGGTCCTTTTGATTTAGCTTTTGTTGAAAACGGTCAATATAATAAAAAATGGCGTGCCGTTCATTTGTTGCCAGAGGAAACCATCCAGGCAACCAAAGATTTACGAGCAAAGAGAATGATTCCTGTTCATTGGGGTATGTTCGAGCTATCCATGCATGCTTGGTATGAACCTATAGAAGAAAGTTTTCTCCGTGCTCAGGCGGAGGAATTTCAATTGATCGCACCCAAGATTGGGCAAATGATCCAGTTGAATGATTCAAACAACCTTGAAAAGTGGTGGGAATCTGTACCTAGAGAAGCAAATGCGAAAGAAGAAGAAAAGCAAAAAATCCTTGTTGGGCAAAATTAAATAAAAATTAGGGGAGGGGGCTAAGTTTCATTTCCCCGATTCATAATTTTTACTTGCAAATAAACTGACCCCCTTAATTGCGGATAGGACTATATGAGAGTTTGAAAATAGTTTTATTATCTTATTGGTCCGAATATTGTTCACACCTGCAATCAATACATAAAGAAAAATCCAGGGCTTATTCTAATGCCATCCGCAAGAAGGGGACCGGTTTAAACGTCACAAGACAGGCTGCTAGCCAATTTAATTGTGAAAAAAAAGCTACGAGTCGCAAAATTTTTAAACTCCAGATGTTAGGGAATCATTTTCTGAAAAGTTATTAGAAAGAAGAATCTCAATAAACTCTTCTGAAGTTCATGCAGAATAGTAACTGGATAATTTGTTTTATAGTGCTGAATACCTAAAGTAATTCTTGAGTATGTTGGCTTTGCTATAAACATAAGCCTTGGTCTGGTTGCATAAGTTATTAATAATATTGAGGAATGATATAAAACCAATTCTAAATACGCAATCAACTAAGTTTTTAGTTTGAAATCAACTAAGGATTTAGTTAGTCTTTTTCCATGAAGAAAAATACAGAAGATAAGACACTATTAACGAAAACAGAACTTGAATTGATGAATCTACTTTGGGATTTAGGGGAAGGAAGTGTGCGCGATGTTATGGCAGCTCTTCCAGAAGATCGTGAGCTTGCCTATACTAGCGTCTCAACCATTTTACGAATTCTTGAAAAGAAAGACTTTTTAAAAAGCCGAAAAGAGTCAAAAACTCATATCTATACACCATTGGTGGCGAAAGAAAGTTATGAAGTGAAAGAGACGGGGAGCTTGTTAAGCAATTTGTTTTCAGGTTCGGGCTTGTCTTTGGTGAAGTGTTTAATTGATAACGACCAACTTTCTGAAGACGAAATGGAAAGTTTAAAAAAGATGATCGAGGAGAAGCTATGATTCACTTCTGGTTGATCGCAAATACACTTTTAATTTTTCTGTACCTCTGTCTTCATTTTTCAAAAAAAATTGTAGCAAAAGAACAGCATGCTAGTTTGGTGAAGGCTTTCTTGCTCGCCCTTATACTTTCTTTCAGCTTTCCTGTTTTGTCGGATTTTTTTCCTAAAGAAAAAGCTGTTTTCATGGAGGTAAAGAAGTTTTCAGAAGATACAGAAGCTTTCGCTGGTTCTAGTATTAAAACTTCCCTCAAACCAATAGTAGCTAAAACAGAAATTACTAGTGAAGCTTTGGTTTTTGATTTGAATGAATTAAAGCTAGTGCTTTTTGCCCTTTGTAGTCTTTTTGGAATATATCAACTGTTTAAAAATATTTTAAGTATAGTTAGACTAGAGAAGCATAATCTTTTATTTCGTAAATCCTTGAGAACCAAGATTTTTGTAAACCCCAAGATCCATAGTCCAATGAGTTATCGATTTTTGAAGAATCATATTTTGATTCCTACTGAATTTTTATCAAAAGAATCAGATTTAAAGTTGGCTCTTAGGCATGAGGCCACGCACATTCGTCAAGGAGATCTAGTGCTGAACTGGTTTTGGCAAATACTAGGGGTGTTTTTTACTTTTAATCCATTCTTTCATTTGTGGAAAAGAGAGTGGGATCTAGTTACAGAAATTCGCTGTGATGAATTGGTTTTGAAAAACCAATATTTACAGAGGAGTGCATATGCAAAACTACTTGTTCGTACGGCAAGGATGCAACAAACGCATTATAAGGTTTCATTGGCCATGGCCTTAGATGCAAATTTAACAAGGAGAATCGAAGTGATTACAACAATGAAAAAACAGCGAGGAGGACTCCTGCGATTAGGGACTGTGTTGGCGCTCAGCCTAATCACATGCATGGGAGTCATCCACGCTACCAACGACAATTTCCAAATTCGAAAACTAAAATTAAACGAACTGAAAAGCATGGTAAGTGAAATGAAATCAGACATTCCACTTCCTGTCAATCCGCAGGTACTAAAATGGGTGAATCATTATATAGCCACCCCAGGAGGAAGAGATACTTTGATTGCAGGTAAAGCCCGCTACGCTAAGATTCAAGAACGCTTAGATCGTGTTATCAAAGCCAACGATATGCCCAAGGACTTAGTTGGTGTGGCTTTTATTGAAAGTAACTTCTTTAATGGCTTTACTTCAACGCAAAAAGCGAAAGGCATTTGGCAGTTTATTCCTTCAACGGCAAAACGCTATGGCCTTGTGGTGAACGATCGCCATGATGAAAGATTGGACTTAGAAAAAGCCACTCAAGCGGCAATGGATTATTACAAAAGACTGCTGAGTGTTACCGACTTAGAGAAAGATTGGAATCTAGCTTTAATTGCTTACAATTCAGGGGAAAAACGTTTGATCGATTCTTTGAACAGCAATGGTTCAAAAGATCCATTTGACCATCAGGTGGGTGATAATGAATACCTAGCAAAAGTAATAGCGGGGATCATTGTTATGAACCTACCTAATGATATGTTGGTGATGCATCCATTGCCTAAAGCAAGAGTTACTTCCGTATTCGGCAATAGGAAAGGTCCTTTCCAAAAACAACATTTTCACAAAGGTTTAGATCTTGCCACCAGAGAAGGGACTTTAATCCGAAGTCCTTTGCCGGGGATGGTAAAGGAAGTTACTGATCTTTATAAAAACACTCCCGCTTACGGTAAGGCACTTGTGATTGACCATGGTAATGAATTAGAAACACGCTACTTTCATTTGAAAGATCAATTGGTAAAAGTGGGTGACAAAGTAGTCGCCGGTCAAAACATTGCAGAGGTAGGAAGTACAGGACGTTCCACAGGCCCTCATTTGCATATCGAATTTCATCATGAAGGAAATTTGATTAATCCACAAAGTTTCTTATAAACGAGAAAAAGCCTAAGGAAAATTCTTTAGGCTTTTTTCTATCACTTTTAAATGTTTAGTAAGTATTATAGTTAATTTCGCCACTACTCACTTTATTAAAATCAAAAAGCTTTTCACTAAATTGATCGAGAGAGAAATAGTCGTCGGAAGCTTGATATGTAGATTTATAAAAAACAGTTTCGTGGCCATTAAAAGTAGAAGCATCAAATTGAAGACTTCCAAGGATGGATCCATCGACACGTTCAATTAAGTTGCCTTCTGAATCTGTAATAATAGCCTCTTTAATTTCGATCCCCTCATCTCCTATATGGAAGTATACCTGAGCAGTATTATTGTCGGCACTACCAACAAAAACGAATGAATCTTCAGTAATCTGAAAAATAAGGCTTTGGCTAAGACTTTGATCTGTTGTCTGATTCGATTGCAAAATGTCTTTCACTCGACTCAATTCTACAGATGTCTGCCCAATTTCGGAGTAGGTTTCACAAATGTCTTCATCTCCTTCTAGTAATTCCTCTTCGATGACAAGTGCAAAAATATTGGAATAAGTCTCGTCCACATATATTGGCTGACTTAAGATTTGTCGTGAGAATTGACAAACATAATCTTCGGAAGTTTCCACATAAGAACTTTCAAAATAGATATTAGATTTCCCTAAAACTAAGCTAGGGTCCTTAATCTGATCCTGATATTTTCTTTGAAACTCTATATACCCAATTTGGGGATAAGCTTCTAAATCAATCGCTTCAAGCTCTGTATCTCCAGATGTATTTGAGCCTTCATCGTTCGATACAAATGAGGATAGATAGGCTGAATTTGTCATCGTTTTTTGTTTCTGGTTATAAAAGTCTTCTGTTATTTGTGACTGCGTTTGATCACTAAAATTCAAATAATTCAGTTTTAAGTTCAGTGGCTTATTTGCGCTCCCACCCGAACATGCACCTAGCACAATTGTACTTGCTAATAATCCCATAATTTTTTTCATTGAGTCTCCTTTGTTTGTTCCAAGAAAAACTTAAGCAAGCTCCGTACCAATGCACAGCAGTTTTAGGGGGTAAGTATTACAATAATTTAAGCCTTTTAATTTTAGCTAGTTAGAAGAAAATGATTGAAATGAGGCAATATTTAAGAATAGTGCTGAGCTTAAAAGGAGGACAGTTGTCTTAGGCCTTGGACTGGAGAATCGTAAATTCTAAAAACTAATTACTGGGCTTTTAGGATTAGCTAAGATCTCATTAACGAATAAAAAGTTTTATTTAGGAGCAGTCATTAATAGTCTAGGTGATTCAATTTTTAGACTAGCTTGGAGTTTCGAAATTGTAAAAAGAAAAGGGCTCCCAGCTTCACAGCAAATTAGTTTGCAATCTTAATTGAAGTTGTTTAGTTTCGCTCAAAGTTTACATTTTAACTTTGTTGTTGGGCGATTAATTTTCGCCTTGGGAGTCCTTTTTATGAAAAAATATTTATTAATTTTAATGAGTTTGTCTTGTTTGTCTATGGCTTGTCCCAATCTTACTGGAAGCTACCTTTGTGAAGTAGAAGACGATAATGGTAATTTAGTAAAATCGAAAAGCGAGATAAGTCAGTCAATTGTTGATGGGTACACTGTTTATACAGTAGTAGAAGAGGGACAGGAGCCTAGCCAACTAGTAGCAGATGGTAAGACAATCGTTGATGGAGCTATGGAAGCTAAAGTTACTTGTGAAGCTGAAAAGCTCGTTATGGAATTTTCAGGTAGCGAAAATGGTTTAGATTTGCTGATGCTTGTAAAAACCTATTTAATGGGCTCAGAATTGGTAAATGATTACACTATTGAAGTATCGCAAGGTGGTGAACTTATAAGCGATGAAAGCATGTCTTACACTTGTCAAAAACTTTAAGTCTGGATATGGGGCCTTCTGGCTCCTTTTTTTTACTAAATTCTGTAAATTCTAGATGGTACATTATAGCCTGCATTATTTCGCATTCCTTTTTGAAGTACTTTAACTTTCTCTATATATTCTTTTAATTTTTGCTGTGCATACTTTTGTAAAAAGTCTTTGTATTCAATCCCCATGATCGTTAGCGTATATCATAAATTTTATTTACAACTTATTTTTTCGGGGGGATTCAATGAAAAAATATCTTTTAATTTTTATGGGAATATCTTGTTTATCTATGGCTTGTCCAAAACTAGCAGGTAGCTACAGTTGTGAGGATATTGGTGAAGATGGAGTGCCTTTTACCTTTGTAATGGACATTAC
>JAYZXX010000235.1:0-7952 GCA_036140815.1 Bdellovibrionota bacterium
ATGTATTTCCAATCTAGCTTTTCCATTTTATATTTATAAGACGAACTAACACATACGCCACTCTGATAAACTCGATCAGTTAAGTACTCGCCTTCTTCACGATTTAACATAGCTTGTGCATTGGCGAGTTCCTTTTTATAGTATTTCAAATTGTCTTCTAGACGATCTAATTCTACCCCTTCTTCTGCATTTTCAATTTCACCCTCTATCTCAGTCAATTTAGCTTCATATCTACTAATCTTTGATAGTATTGATTCCTTAGTGTCACTATAAAACCATTCACCCTTATCTGAAGACTCGGAGCTTTTTTTATATCCATAGCCTTTTTTAAAGCCTCGAACAAAATAATCACGTCCATATTCTAACTCATCATCGTACTTCCAATAAGCTACTGTATAATATTCATTATCACATTTAGATTGAGGCATAAGAAGTTCTACACTTGAACTTTCAATTTTCTTTGCAAATTGAAATAAATCACCGTACGAATCGGCAATTTTATCCACTAGTTCTTGCGCTTGCTTCTCAGTTTTAAACACCTCTTCTTTTTTTGCATTTCTTAAAAACCTTGCATCAGATCGTTTTCTGAGATCATTAATATGGTCCCACAAGCCCGCATCTCCTTCAGCCATATAAACCAGATGATCCATTTTTCTATGAATTCCTTTTGCTAAAAGCATTGGCTTTATTAACTTCAAATAAAACTTTATACGTGAATCATCCGGGTAGGATACTTCTAGCTTTTGCAAGGCTTTGTATACCACTTCCGTAGTCTCCATATTTCCAGAGAAAATAATTCTTTGTAGGCTATCCAATTGGTTTTCTAAATTTTCAGCTTTCACCGCACTTAACTCAAGGGCCACTTTATCTTGGCTATTTGGACTATTTGTCACTTTATCTTTGCTACATGCAATCATACTTAGTAGCACTGGGGCTATTACGAGGCTTTTCAAATTCACACTGAACTCCTTTTTGTTTTTAATCCACAGCAATCTAGCATGCTTTTTTTTTAGCTTTGTGATTTAAGCAAAACGAATAAAAAAACAATAAGGTGTGTAAACTCTGTTTACAGATCAAAATTACAATACAACTGGCCAAAATTGTCCTTTTAGGTCATAGTCTAAAAGAAAAATAAAACTGTGAAAGGCTAGAAAACAAAGAGCATTTATGGATTTAAACCAACTAATAGACGAGTGTTTTGACCTAAGTTTCTTAGGTACCGAGAACTTTGCAAGAACGGACTATAAATCAGTACTAATACTTGGTGGCGGTACAGCTGGCTACTTAAGTGCCCTTGCATTAAAAAAGACTCACCCCTACCTAGAGATTAAAATTGTTGAATCATCAAAAATTCCCGTTATTGGCGTTGGTGAATCCACTACCACAGAAATCATCCCTTTCTTGCACCATTTTTTAGGAATAGATCCTGTAGAGTTTTTCCAAGAGGTAAAACCTACTTTTAAATTGGGAATTCAATTTGACTGGGGAAGAAAGAACCAAAAAGCTTTTCATTTTAATTTTTTCGCAGGCCACTTGTTTGAAAACTTACATTACAAAAATCACACCGGCAGTTTTAACTGGCCTGCCCAGTTAATGTATGACAAAAAATTCCCTGTGATCAGTACAGGAGACGGAGGCTTTTACTCCCTCTTAAACTCTGTTCCCTTTGCCTACCACCTTGAAAACAGAAGTTTAATTACTTATTTAAAAAAGAAAATCATAGAAAACGACATAGAAATCATTGACGAAGAAGTCACTAGTATTGAGCGAGATAGTGAAGGCAATATATTAAGCCTTATCACAAACTCAATGGAAAAACGAAATGCAGACTTCTTTATAGATTGTTCCGGCTTTCGCTCTAAACTACTTGGTAGTGAACTAAAAGAAGATTTTATTAGCTACAGCGATAGCTTGTTCTGCGATAAAGCAATCACTTTTAATCTAGACAACAATATGGCCCCCGCCCCCTTCACCGAAGCAATTACAATGAACAGTGGTTGGTGCTGGAGGATTCCTCTTAGAGAAGAGGATCATCTTGGCTATGTGTTTTCCTCAAAATACATTAGTGAAGAAGATGCCATTGAAGAAATAAAACAAAAATTTAATCCAAGCTCTGACCAAAGCTTTAAAGTAATTCCTTTTAAAACTGGTCGCCATAAAAGAGCTTTGGTAAACAATATGATGGCCATTGGCAACAGCTACGCATTTATCGAGCCTCTGGAGTCTACCGCAATACAAACTCTGATTCAGAGTATGATGATTCTTTGTCGACTGTTTCCTAAAAATAATAAAGATCAAATATCAAGGGATGCGATTAATAAAGAAATTTCCGAAAACTGGGATTCTTTCAAGGCCTTTCTAGCCGTTCACTATAAATTTAATGAAAAGTTTGATACAAAATTTTGGCAAGAAGTTCGAGAAAAGGTTTCTTTAGATAGGGCGGTAAGCATAATCTCTCTTTACCATCAAAAAGCCCCTTTGTCTTACACTCACTTTGGTAATAATCATGGCTATACCGCTTTAGAAAGTTTGGTTTTCAATAGCTACAGCTATGACAGCTTACTCATGGGGCAAGGACTACTGCCAAGCTCAAAGCCAAAACCAAGATTTTCTAAAGAAGAATTAGAGGCGAGATTAGAATCCTATAAAAAGATGAGTGAAATCTCATTTACGCAAAAAGAACTCTTTGAAAACGAAGAATTATTTATAGAAGGAATCTGGCAAGAGCTTTTTGCTAACCCGGATAGTTGGATTAATGAGACTAGCGTTTAATTTTTAAATTTAGCTTTTATTTTCTTTTTAAACTTGCGACGATTTCTTTTTAAAAATTGTAGGCTTTCATAGAATTGCAAGCGAACCAGATTTCGTTTTCTAGAAATGAAGTTAGATTTCTTCTTTCTAAAGTAATGAGTGTCCTCAACCCTGCGAAGACTGGAAATATCAAAATCAGATTTCAACAACTCCCAGGTAAATTGCTTTACGCCCTGCCATTTGTAATCATGCATTGCCACCCAAGCCCCTTCTTTTAATTTAGGGTAGTACAATTCAAAATCCGACTTCACATCTCTGTAATCATGGGATCCATCAATCCAAAGCATATCAATACCATCTGGTAGCTCATTCACGGCATTCGCAGACAGGTTTCGAATCACCGAAATTTGAGAAGAATCGCAAAAAGTATTAATATTTTTAATAAAATCCTCATAAGTATCTACTTCGCCAAATTCTTCCTCATGCTCATGACTCCCAGTAAAAGGATCAATAGCAAAAACCCTTGCATCAGGTCGACTTAATTGCAATAAAACCGTAGACTTTCCCTTCCAAGAACCAATTTCTACAATCATAGGATTATCAGGCAGACGTTTTGCTAAACGGTACAACAAAGAAACAACGGGTGGATTTAGCCACCCGTCAATTGAATTTACTATTTTTTGAATTTGGTAAAAACTAAAAGATCTCACACTTCTCTACGAAAATAGGCATCCAGACGCAGCTTCATTTGATGGATTTCACTCTGAATCTCTTGTCCAATTACTCGACAATCTTCAATAGCTTTTTTAGAACCCTTTAACATCTTATTAAATCGTAGGTCCTCTTTACGTTTTCGCATAAATTTACGAGCACCCTCGATAGAAAATCTCTCTACGTGAAGCAAGTGCTGAATCATTAAAGCCAACTCGATATTTTTTCGAGTGTACATTCTTTGGTTATTTTGACCTTTACTTGGACGTAGCTCTTCAAACTCAGTTTCCCAATACCTTAAAACATATTGCTTTACACCAACCAGTTCAGCCACTTCACCAATCTTAAAAGCTAATTTATTAGGAATGCTATTCCATTTTTGAATGAAGGCATCTTGACGAAAAAAATCAGGGATATCTTTCGGATCGGCAGAATTTATTCCGCCGCTAGCGCCTATTTTTGATAGTCGTTCCGCTTCTTTAAGAAGCTGTTTTGAAGAATTCATAGTCTCTCGTCACTTTTTTGAAAAGTCTTTGTTGTTAATTTGGATCAGAGATTTAATATTCTTAATCTTCGTCTTTTAATCCAGTGATATCTTCACCATTAAGCATGGCCTTTAAAACTTGGCTTGGACGAAAAGTTAAAACGCGTCTTGCCGAAATTTCAATTTGCTGACCAGTTTGCGGGTTACGACCTTTTCTTGGCTCTTTTTCTCTTACTAGAAAGTTACCAAAACCTGATATTTTTACCTTATCGCCACGCTTTAGAGTGTCCTTTAAAGTGCCAAAACAAAGCTCAACAAGTTCACTAGCTTCCTTCTTGGAAAATCCAATGCGCTCATATACTTTCTCTACGATATCTGCTTTGGTTACTGTCGAATTACTAAGGTTTTTTCCCGCCATAGCTATTGTCCTTCCATGCTGCTACCTGCAAAGTTTCTCTAAGTAAAGCCTAGCAAGTACCTGAAAACTTTCAAGTTTTTTATATAGCCCTCAATAAAAACTGCTTATTTAGGCTAGTTTTTTGGCAATTCATTCTATTTTCTAGTCTTTTGCCGAGGGAAGATGGGTAAATTCTTAAAATCTCAAGACAATTTAAAATTTCACCCGAGTAAAGCCTAAATTTGGAATATGATTAAAAGAAAACTAGTGAAACAAAGCCTTTTCCCACATCCCTAATTAAAAAACACAATTTTTGTAAGTCTTTTCATTACACACAACCAACTTTTTTCAATTTATTATTTCCTTAGAATGCCTTCTTCATTTGGCATATAAATGCTTTTATATCCAAACAGGAGTCTCTTATGAATAAATATTTAGTAGCAGTTATTTTAGGCCTAACAAGCGCCGCCAATGCCTTTCAAACTCCAATGCAGACGAGTCTTAATACAATCTCGAAACTTATGGAAAACTTAAAAGCAGATAGCTCTTTAAGTCTTTACAGTATTTCAAAAATTCATATGCACGATAATGCTGTAAAAGTTGAGTTCATAGACAACCGAGGAAACTGCAAAGCACTCGCCTACGAGCTAAAAAGAAACGAGTTAGGGAGCAGCAAAGTACAACTCATGACCGATGCCATAGTAATTTGTGATTAAAAAAAACTGAGGACCTTGATCCTCAGTTACTAAAAATACTATTCTAATTTTACTAGACTCTAGCGAACGCTCACGCCAAGTTTTGAACTAACCGTTTGAATGATCTTCTCTTGAAGAGCCGTAAGCTGTTTTTCTTCAAGAGTCTCGTTTTCATCTTGAAAATACATTCTGAAGGTTAGAGACTTTTGACCTTCTTTTAAAGAACCACCAGAGAACTGATCGTAGACATAAACATCCTTTAAAAGTTTTGCTGAAGACTTTTTAATTAACTCAATGATGCTATCAGCTCTCACCGCCTCATCACATACAAAAGCCAAATCCCTTTCCACCATCTGCATTCGACTCACTCCACCAACCCGGAAAGATTTCGGTTGCCCTCTTAGCAAGGCATCTAGTTGAAGCTCAGCAAATACGATTGGCTCTTTAGTCTTCAAAGACTCTTTTTTCTTAGGATGAAGTTCACCAACAAAGCCGACTATTTTTCCTTCGAAGAAAAGTGCGGCACTGCGACCAGGATGTAGAAAGTCTGGCGTCTTCGCATCTTGCTTCCACGACCAAGACTTTGCCCTTAATTCTTTCAACAAGGATTCAATACTTTCTTTCATTTGCAGAACTAAAGGAACCTTCTCCTTTTTCGTCCACAAATCCAGACTCTCTCCCCAAGCCGCAAAACCTAATCTAGGGTCTTGTCCAAATTGAGAGTCTCTACCAAAAGCATAGCCAATTTCAAATAACTGACCAAGCTGGCGACCGTATCTGAAATTGTGCTCAACATTTTTCATCAAACCAGGCAACAATGACGTACGCATCACCGCAAAGTCTTCATTTAATGGATTTAAGATTTTCACCGGCTCTGGATTCGCCCTAATACCGTAAGCCTTTAGCTTATCTAAATCCCCAAGAAAACTAGCTGCCTTATCTTGGTTTTCAAAGTTATAATTTAGTGCCTCTGTAAAATTTTGGCCAACCAAGAAATCTCGCACTTTTCTTTGTAACTCATAGTCTTTTTCATGCGGAGTGGGCTCCAGAGCTAGTTCAGGCATTTTCTCAGGGATTGCATCATAAGAATGAAGTCGAGCATATTCTTCAACAATGTCTTCTTTTCTTTCAATGTCCACGCGGTACAAAGGAGCCGTTACTCGGAATGAACTTCCTTCTTTTACTGGTTTAAGTTTTAACTGAGTTAAAGCCTTTTCAAAGCTCTCTTCATCGACAGGCATTCCCAGTCGTTGCGCGATATAGTCACCAGAAACTAGAAAGCTCCTCGCCTCTAGGCCCTTGGGATAAAAATCATGAATATCACCATACAATTTACCACCAGCAACTTTTTGAATAAGGTGACAACAACGATCTAAAACAAAGGAAATCCCTGATGGATCAACACCACGACTAAAACGGTAAGCGGAATCGGTTTCAATGCCTAATTTTCTAGAAGTCTTTCGAACGCTTTCAGGCTTAAAATAAGCGCACTCAATAAACAAATTGCTGGTATCATCTTGCACTCCAGAATTTTTACCACCAACAACTCCAGCTAAAGCCACTGGTCGTTCTTGATCACGAATCATTAACTCAGATCCATCCAAAGTAAACTCTGTGCCATCTAAAGAAGTAAACTTCTCACCCGCCTGGGCTTTATCTACCAAAATAGAATTTCCCTTAATTTCTCTTTGATCAAAAGCATGAAGCGGTTGCCCCATCTCCATCATCACATAGTTGGTTACATCCACAACATTATTGATTGAATTTAAACCAATGGCCTCAACTCTTGTACGAAGCCAAGCCGGACTAGGAGCTACTTTTACGCCTTCAATATATCGTCCAGCATAGCGTGGGCAATTTTCAGAATCTTTTACCTCTAAAGAAATTTGTTCTTTGGTAGACTTCCCAGCCTCAACACTCAATTCATTTTCTGGATATTTGAGATCTAGAGACAGAAGATTAGAAATTTCTCTGGCTAATCCAAAATGACTCAAACAATCTGCACGGTTTGGAGTTACTTTTAATTCAAATAAAATATCATCTAAACCTTTATAAAGCGCAAACTTCTCACCTACCGGAGCATCTTCCGGCAAAATCATAATTCCAGAAGACTCTTCGCTAAGCCCTAGTTCTTTTTCTGAGCATAACATTCCGGAGCTTTCCACCCCACGAATCACAGACTGCTTAATAGCAAAATCTCCAGGAAGTACAGCTCCAGGAAGAGCTACCATAACTTTGTCACCTTGCTTGTGATTTTTTGCTCCACAAACAATTTGCTGAACACTACCTGAACCAGTTTCAACCTGACACACCGTTAAACGATCTGCATCAGGATGTTTATCCAATTTTAAAATCTGTCCAATGACAATGGACGCATATCTTCTACCAAGATCACTTACTTCTTCTACTTCTAAACCTGTGTTCGTCAAAAGGTCGGCAAGCTCTTGTGGTTTTGAAAAATAATTTTCAATATTTACGTAATCATTAATCCACTTTAGGGAAATTTGCATTGTTCTTGCTCCTCTTAAAACTGACCTAAGAAGTCCATATCATTTTCATTAAACAATCGGATGTCGCTAACCCCGTATTTTACTACAGCAAGTCTTTCGATTCCCATACCAAAAGCCAAACCTTGCCATTTCTCCGCATCTAAGCCAGCTTCTTTAAATACATTAGGGTGAACCAATCCACAGCCCGCTACTTCAATCCATCCAGTGTGACCACACATACGACAGCCTTTCGCATCACAAACCGCACAAGAACAATCCACCTCAGCGCTTGGCTCCGTAAAAGGAAAGAAACTAGGACGAAGACGAATCTTCACATTTGAACCAAAAAACTCTTTTGCAAAGTAAGACAAAATTCCTTTTAAGTCCGCCATAGAAACTTCTTTATCTACCAAAATTCCTTCAAT
>JAYZXX010000236.1:0-10777 GCA_036140815.1 Bdellovibrionota bacterium
TATTTAATATCGGGCAAAGTTATTATAATGAAAGAAACTTTAATGATTCAGTTAAATATTTTAAACGTTTTATACAAGCTTATCCAAGTGATACCAAACTTAGTTTAGCTGTAAATCAAATATTGGATGCTCATAATCAAAGGGAAGACTACAAGTCTTTGATTAAAGATGGTGAATGGTTTTTAAAGAGTAAGCGAGTGGGTAATCCAAGTTTACGGGACAATGTAAAAGAGATTGTTAGCCAAGCAAAATTGATTTCCGTAAGAAAGCAGTCTTCAAGTCTATCCCAAGAGGGTTATGCGAAAAACATGTTAAAGCTAGCCTCAAAATTTAAGGGAACAGATCTTGGGGATAAGGCTTTGTACGAAGCTTTTATCTTGTATCGTTCACAAAGAAGTTCGGAGATGTATACCCCTGGAAGTATATTATTGAAAAATCACTCTATCTCTAAATACGCCAAGCAAGTGGCTGGTGATATGGTTCAAACGGCATTGTTAACGGCAGATTTTGATCGAGCTTCCAAGTATTTAGAATATTACGGTACCCAGTATCCTAAAGATAAAGAGAGTGAGTTATTTTTAAATCAGGCGGCCGAAATACGCTCCATTATAAGAGATTATGCAGGGGCAAAAAGAGTATATAACAAGATTGGTAACTTGAAAGAAATTGCTGAAATGGATCTTCTAGCAAGGGATTGGCAAGCATTATTGTCTTCTTCTCAAAAGGTTTCCGAACCTTTACGTACTTACTACTTGGCAATGGCTTATAGAGAATTGAAACAAAGTGCCAAGGCTGAGCAAGTTTTAAAATCTCGTATGACCAGAATTAAGGGTTCTGGAAATAAAGATATTTTAGTCAAAGCGATCTATTTACAAGCTCTGCTGGGTTTAGATAGATATCAAAAGATTCGATTTAGTAGAAAGACTAATGATCAAGCTGTGGTGGGACAAAAAACCGCGGGATTGCAAGCTTTGACTCAGTCCTTTAGTTCCGTAATTGCCACCGGAGATCCTGAGATGACTTTGGCTGCTTTATCAGGATTGGGGGAGCTTTATAAAGGTTTTGGTACCTTTTTAAAAGAGGCAAAAATACCAAAAGGCCTAAATAAAGACCAAAAAGAGTTTTATAAAAATGAAATTCAAAAACAAGTGAGCAGCTATATTGAACAAAGCAATAGTTACTTTAATAAATGTCTTGATGTTGCAAAGCAAGCGAACCTATTCTCTAAGTTTCTAGTCTATTGCAAAGAGAAATCACAGGCTGTGAAAATTCCTGGATTGGTGCCTAGGTTTAAGGAAAATGAAAATGCAAACATTGAAAATTTGCGAAAGGCTTTGTTTGATCGTCCAAGGGATCCTCAGATTTATCGTGACATCATCGAAGCTCAAATCATAGATAAAAACTTTGGAGCAGCACTTGCCACAGCCAATCGGGCAACAGAAATGTTTCCAGAGAATACAAAAATCGCATCCGCTTACATCTATGTACTTCTTCACATTGGAGATTTCAGAGAGGCCGGCCTACAATTAAGTCGAGCTGTTAAAATCGACGCCTATAATTCTGAACTAAAAGCCATTGAATATCAGATTAAAAAATACTTTGGCTTTGCTCCGAAGAAACAAGTGGTTTCCAGTTCGGTTCGAAGTTTCTTACCAGGGTGGTTGTAAGTGAATAAAAAGATTTTTTTAATTGCTCTATACAAAAATCGTCCGATTGTGAACTTAGAATCCCTACGTTTGCCTTTTAGTATTGGGAGTGATCAAACTTGTAATCTTCGTTTACGAGATGAATTTTTTAAAAATAAAAAGCTAGTGATCGAATCTATCGGGGAAAATATTGTGGTAAAAGAAGTGAATGGCAATGCGATCATTTCTTTTCAAAATACTCTTATAGATGAATTTGTAGTGATAGATTCAGAGGTCTTCTCACTTGGGGAGAATTTAAAGTGTAAAATTGGATTTATCATTTCTGATACACAGCCTGAAGAAAAAATGGCTGAGCCCTCTAATCCTCCCACGGAAGAGTCGGTAATCGCATTAGGTTCTAATAAAGAAGAGGAGTTGCCGGAAGACGAAGTGACTCTCGTTGATATTGATGAGAAAACAATGATTCGCGAGGTGACAAAACCTGAGATTGATTTTGTATTAAAAAAATCGTCAGAAGCAGGTGAAAAGAATGAGCCTTCAATCGTTGTAGACGGAATGCAGTTACAACGTAAAAGTGCTTCTATAGCAAAGTTTTCCCAATCACCACTTCTATTGGAGAATGCCTTCGTGGATCCAAGTTTGGCGAATAGGCCAAAGGCACTCGAAGCAAATCTTTTTTGGAAAGGGAAGCTACTAGAATCTAAACAATTAAAGATGTTAGATACTTTGGTGGTGGGGCCGGATCAGCAAGCAGGGATGGCTATTCCCCATTTATCAAAGTATAGAGAAATGGCTAAACTTACACCTCAGGGTTTGAAGTTAAATGTACCCTCCAGTTTAGAATGTAAGCTTTTAGCGGCTGGAAAATCCTGGGGAGCAGTTACCTATAACAATTCAGTGAATAAGAGCTTGGTGCGCATTGAGGTCGGTGAATCCGTTGCCATTAAAATAGATGAATTTACATTTTTGTATTTAAAATTAATTCCTACCACTGTAGATTTGGCAAAACCAATGCGCTTTGGAAGTGATTTGAAGGTTTGGGAAATTTTCTTGTCCAGCGGTTTTCTACATGTGCTTCTTTTGTTTTTAGCCTTGTTGTTTGCTCCCGCAGAAGTAGAAGTTCCAAGGTTGGAAAATGTCCCCAAAAGATATGCGAAACTTTTGGTGAAAAAAACAGTGCCAGTGAAGCCGAAGCCTGAGCCAAAACCCGAGTCAAAACCTGAGGCACCAAAGCCAAAGCCAGAGTCTAAGAAGCCTGAACCGAAACCGATTCAAAAGAAAGTGGTGGAAAGAAAACCGCGACTAAAACCGACTAAAAAAGTAGTTTTGAAAAAACCTGAGAAAAAAATTAATAAATACCCTTTAAAACTAAAATCAAAAACGGTGGCTCCGAGCAAGAAATTACAAGTGGCTAAGGATTCCTCAAAAGTTCAAGATAAAAACATGAAACAAATGGGTGCTTTAGGTGCCCTATTGAAGTCTCCATCAGCAGCTCCAGCGGTTGATATTGCATCTATCAATATTAATAAAAAAGCAGGTGGTCCTAGTGGGCTAATTAAAAAATCTAATGCCTTATCAAAGCTTACAACGAGCAATGGTAAATTGAGTAATTCCGGTTCAAACACTAGAGTGAGTACCAAAGGAGCTGGTGTTGGAGATGGGAGTTCCTATGGTGTACAAGGTTTAAAAGGATCTGCCGGTGGACAAGCTCAATTAGGGCAAGTGGGGCGGCCGGATGTGGGAAGTTTTTCTAAGACCGAAGGCCTTAGTACTAAAGAAGTTATGGCTGTTGTTAACAAGCATTTGAGTGAGATTCAAGCATGCTATGAGAAAGCATTGGTTACTAGTTCTAGTTTAGTAGGAAGAGTAGAATTTGAATGGTTGATTTCACCTACTGGCAAGGTCGGTAGGGTTCGAGTAAAAAAGGCTGATTTAAAAGGAGACGGGTCTAAGCTAACATCTTGTGTGATGGGGGTTATTCGAGGCATGCGTTTTCCAAAGGCGAGCAATGGAGAAAGCACCAGCCCAAGCATAGGTTTTCCGTTTGGGCGATACTAGACCTAGGTTTGATTGTTATTATCAAGGACTTAGTTGATAATTAATAGAAGGAGTTTCAATGGAAAATTTAGCAACACGATTTCTTGAAGGTGGCTTCTTTATGTGGCCGATTCTTTTTTTTTCTGCAATTTGACTAGCCCGTACTGTTGAACGTTTCTTATTTATTCGCGGAAGCAATACGGTAAAAAAATATGATCTTTTGAAATTTATTAAATCTAGTATTTTAAAGGGAGATATAGCAAGAGCCATTGCGATAGTAAGTAAAGAAAATGCTCCTTTGACTAAAATTATTAAAGAAGGTTTGATTACGGTTTCGAACAATGGAACTCCTGAAGAAGTTCAGACGGCAATGGATTCAGTTGCCCTAAGAGAAATTCCAGCAATGGAAAAAAGAATCGGTCTTTTGGCAACTCTATCTAATATTGCTACTTTACTTGGGTTGCTTGGCACAGTGGAAGGCTTGATTGGGGCATTTGCTGCTGTTGCCGGTGTGTCCCCCGCGGAAAAGGCGGAGTTACTTTCCAAGTCGATCTCCGCAGCGATGAATACGACGGCATTTGGATTGGTTGTAGCAATACCTCTTTTAGGGGCATTTGGATATTTAACATCCTTGTCTCAAGACATTATTGACGATGTTCATGAATCGAGTGTTGCAACTTTGAATTTCATTTTGTCGAACAAAGAAAAAATCAAGGAATAGTAGGGATGGCCAAGGAGACCAATGAGGAGTTAAATTTAACCCCATTCATCGGGCTTTTTGCGATGCTCGTCGTACTTCTTTTATTGACGGCTGTTTGGAACCAAATTGAAGTCTTATCAACGAATTCGGCAAATTCCACTGCATCAAACAATCCAAGCCCACCCAGTGAACCTGAAAAAGAGAAAATAGATTTAAGTGTTAGTGTCTTAGAGGATAAAGTGCAGGTGTCTTTAAACAGCCAAGCAAATTACTTTCCCATTCTAGATAGTGAAATTAATAAAGATCAGCTTTCAAATTATATGAAAAAAGTTAAAAATAGGTATCCAGAGAAATCAGATGTTTTACTGTATACCGACAATCGAATTCCTTATCGACATTTGATTGAGGTTTTTGATCTATTGGTCGGGGTTGGATTTCAGGATGTAGGAGTGAGCACTCAGTAATGTCAAATTTAAGAGGAAATATCGATCGAGTCATAGAAACGCCAGGCTATCATTTGAAGCCTCAGTACGACCTTGAAGGAACAAGGGCTCGTCTTTATGACGGACAAAAGAAAAATACAAATGCGGTTCTTCCCTTGGCATCTATGATTGATATGTTTTCAGTATTGGTGATTTTTTTAATTTTGAATTTTTCAGCAACAGGAGAGGTGTTTTTTGTAAATAAAGATATTAAGCTTCCTGAAGCAAAAAATACAAATCCATTGCAGGGCTTTCCTGTAGTTTCTGTTGCCAAAGATATTGTTAGTTTAGATGCCGAAAGAGTGGGGGAGAACCCTCTGAGCATAGAAGAGAAAGACTACAATTTACCTATGTTAAAGGCTTCTTTGCAAAGAATTCGTTCCATAGAAGAGACCATCTATCCTGGAAGAGAATTTCAAGGCAGAATTAATCTTCAAGCAGATCAAGATTTAGCCGTAGTGTACATAAAAAGAGTTATGAATACTTTGATTGAAACTGGATGGGTGAATATCAATTTTGCAGTACAACCGATCCAAGAAAACTAGTCTTTTAGCATTTTATCCAATTGCTCCGCTTCGTCTAAAAGTGGGTAACGACCTTTTAATTTGTCACGAAAGCTGGTTCGAATTCGAACACGGTTCTCTAGTTTTGCTCGGTTTCTTTGGTAGAATTTCAAACGATTGTCGTTATGCAATTGTCCCTTGATTTGAATGTCTTCGAGCTCAAGCTTTTTACCTAAAGCGTTTTGGCTGATTAGGCCTATTCCCAGTATCAAAAAGAATGTCTCAAATGTTTTTCTTAACATAGTTAAATTGTATGTAATTTCGTGTACTTATGCCCTTAGTTTTTTAAAAACTTGTCTAAAGTTGAGACGAAAGTTTGTCGATAAGTATACGTAAATGAAACAGTTCTTGAGCAAGTATAAATCTTATTTTTTCGCGCTTTGCTTTGGCGTCATTTTGATTTCCTTTCAAAATTGTGCTGATGTGAAGTTAGAACTAATTGAATCTCAAGTGGGCCTCCCCTCCAATTCTGCTTTGGGGATTAACGGTAGTCTTCCTGAGCCTCAAAATATTCCAGGAAAAATGCGAATTGTTTTTTTTGTGGATCAATCTACATCAATGATTCGAGAGAGATGTATTCAAGAGTTAGATTGGCAGGAAACTTTGCCTGACCTACAAAGACGAGGGAACACTCAAGATTGTCAATTTAAAGCTGGAATCGATGTAGATGGTACTCGATTTACATTGATAAAAGAGTGGATTGAATATTTAGAGTCTTTTGGCGATCGGATAGATGTGGAGTACGCTGTTCTTCCTTTTTCAGGGGGGATTAAGCAGCGACCGAATGTTTCTATTGCCTATGATTCCAATATGAAGTTCTCTAATGCAAGTGAAGCACTATTTATGAATGATAAATTGCTAGAAGAGCATAATACAGACAAACAGGCAATGATGGCCGATATGGCCAGTACGCCACAATTTTTAGGGACTACTGTTCCAATGCCTGTGTTGGAATATTCCAAGAGCCTAATTAAAGTTGAAATGGATAAGCTAAATGAAATGGGGAGCTTGGGTGAAACCGACTTTCATTTTATTTATATCAGTGATGGGATTTTTAAACCCAAAGAGTCTTTGTTTGATAAGGCTAGAGAGATATTGGGTTGTAAGGACTGTACGAAAAACGAGAACTATTCAGACCCAAGCTGTGCCAGAACAGCTCCCTCTGGTTTTAAGTGCGAATACAAGGTGGGGAGTCAAACTGTGTATGGATGTATGTATCATGTTTGTAACATCTACTTACATGATGCTATGGTAGAGAACTGGGGCGACCCTGCTCAAAATGATTATGACCTAATTAAAAATACGATTCAGGAAATCAAAAATTTAAAAAATTACTATTTCGATGCCAATATTGAAACTCATTTTGTTAGTCTTTATCCTGAGAAACAGCAAGTGTTTTCATGGGAACCTGGTAACAAATATTGGAGTTTATTTGATGGTCTAAAAGCCGACTTTCCTGAAGATAATTATATAGAGTATACAGGCGGAGGAATTCCATTCACCTTTAATATTCCTGGAGATCAAGACATTCACTTTAGTATCGAGAACTTTTATGCCATCAATTTGAATTTATCAGTGAACTCTTTTAAAAGATTGGCTCTGGACAGTGACTCAGATGGAATTAGTGACGATTTAGAAATTGCTTTAGGGTATGATCCATCTAAGCAAAGAACAAATGGTATTTGTCTAGATGTAATAGCTCAAAAGTACCGTTGTGATGAGGCTATTACTCTCTCTTGTTTTCCATATTTTGATTATGATGGAGATGGTTTAAATCAGTGTGAAGAGCTCCTTTTAAATACCAATGAGAAAAGTGCTGACACGGATAACGATGGTGTTTTGGATGGTCATGAAATTATTCGAGGCTTAAATCCGAGAAAGGATGATGCTTACGATATGTTGTCTTCAGATGATCTCAGTGCTATGGATCATTTTCGTAGAGGAGTACATCCAATGATTGCTGTTGAATCAGTGATTGAAAATAATCGAATCGATTTACGAATTGATCAAAATGGGCAGACAAAGTTTACGGGTGAATATGGAACGACCTACTATGCTCCTAATTTAGTGATAGATGTCAAAAACTTACCTTTGGCTGATATACCAAGCTTTGATCAAAATTTCTATTTTTCACGAAATATAAAGGACCCTAGTGAATACAATCCTCTACATTATCTAATGGGGCAAAGTCATTCTGAAAATACCAATGAAATTTTATTTGTATTGAAGACCCGACAAGTTCAGAAACCAGATCAGGTAAACTGGTTTATGAAACGAGTTATTATGAATTCAAAGAATCCAAACACTATTCAATTGAATCTTTCTGACTTTGAGGTTTTAGACTTAATAGAACAGGTGGAGCAGTAACATGAATTGGAAAAAGTTTTTAATTACTTTTTTGATTGGTTTGGTTTTGGTATTTTCTTACCAAAATTGTGCTGATGTAAAACTAGCCATTGTTGAACCATCCGTAACTCTAAATAGTAAATTTGCTGGAGAGTTTTGTTCAAAAACAACTGAGTTTAAAAAAGTGGATGTGAAGTTAGTTTTTATGATTGATATGTCTAGCTCGAACATTGATTTTCAAAATGATTTGGAAGGAACGAGATTAGATTTGGTTGAGGACTTGTTGACTACTTTGGATGATGAAAAGTCTTGTTTTAATGGTGCTAATTTAGAGATTGCTGTTTTAGGTTTTGCACGGGAAATCATTGGTGCCGAGTCGCAAAATATTTGTGTAGCTTCACGCTTTGTCGATCCAGCCACTGCATTAACTCATTTGCAGCTTTATAGAGATAAGCATGACGAGGCTCGTGCGCAAAGAGAAAAGGGGCAAAATGTATCTAGTTCTTTAAATGGAACAAGTTATACACGGGCTGTAGATTGCGTGGTTAATGTGGTCTCTGGCGATCTTCCTACAGACGACTCTTATTCAGGAGTAATGTATCAAACTTATTTTTTAACCGATGGTGATCCAACGGATAATGTGGATACAGCTGTTTTAAAAGAAAACTTGAGAGCTAAAATAGGGGATTTAAAAGTACAGGTTCAGCAAAAGGCCTTTTCTTTTATTTTTCAACCTGTTTTATACGGAAGTTTAGCTGTTGATGATGGAAATGATGTTGATAGCCGAAATCGAGCTTTGCAGGTTTTAGGAGCTATGGCTGGCGCTGGTGGTAGTATCGTTAAAAATACCAGCGATGTAAGCGAACTTAACTTTTGTTCTTTGGCCAATTCAGGAAGTAATCGCACATATAAGGTGAAACGATTTGGAGCAATTAATTTAACTGCCAAAGCAGTTGGAGATCGCTTGTTACCAGATTCAGATATGGATGGAATCGTTGATGAAGAGGAGTTGATGTTAGGCTACGATCCACAAAAAGCTCGCAGTAAATACATTGTTCTTGATGGAATATGTAATAATGGAATTTGTAGTGGATTGGAGCAAATACACGACTGCAAGGGAGTAAATGCTCTGGGCTTAACCCAGTGTGATGTGGATAAGTTAAACTTAACCGATGGATTGGATTCAGATAAGGATTTACTGCCAGACTTTATTGAAATTATTAAGTCCACAGACCCTGTATCTAACAATGATAATTATCGAAATAGTGATAATGATAACTGGAGAAATTATACTGAAGTCTTGCAAGGTAGTGACCCTGTTAGTTTTGATGAGGATTTGTCACATGAACTTTTAATGAAGTATGCGGTAGAAAAATCTCCTGTTCCATTTTCTGATTGTGAGCTACCACAAGAGTCATGGTCGTTTTCTTTAGAGCAAGTTCCACTGGTAGCTACAAAGGCTACAAATAATTCCGATATTTTTTCTCTTTCCAAGGCTTATCTAAATCATGAGGAAGGTGAAAATGTAATCTTTGTTTACTACATTGTTTCTGAAGAGCTAGAAGAGGGCGAGGAAAATGAAGTACAGTACTTATACGGTGAGTTTTTTAAAATTAGTCCAGGTAAGGCTGTGCCGACTTCACAAGGCTTTCGTTTAATGGGAAGCTTAAATGGTAGTTTTAAAGTAGGAGATTAATTTTGAGAATTCTTGCTTCTTTTGTTATTACACTGTTTTCTATATTTCCAGAGTTTGTAGTTTCACAAACCATCGATCCTGCTTGCTTTCGTCTCGAAGGAGTACAACTACCATGCATAACAGGGGGAATCGGTGCAAAGCAGGTTAGTTGTAGTGGTGACACACTTTCAAAAGAGGCTTGTGAAAAAAAAATATGTCAAATACCAGTTCCTATAGAAGGAAGTATAACTGCTTATACTCTTGGTGCTTGTAAGGCTTATTCCTATCAATGTGCTGGTCAAGGAGGGGGTGATGGTTGTGAAATAGGTTGTGCACTCCAAGGAAACTCTTGTGTGAATGTAAAAACAGGACCAAAATGCGATAAGTATCCTAATATAACTTGTACAAAGGCTCGTGGTAGCTGCATCGAGTTCGAAAGAATTTGCAAAGAAGTGAAAGCTACATGTTATGAGGATAGAGTCGGTGAAGCTGGTAAGGCGGAATACAATGAAGATACTAGGTGTTGTACTTGTCCACAGGTCAGAATTCCGAGATGTGGTAGTTGTTAGTGTACTTTGTCTACTAAATTATTTTAATTATTTCAAATTCAATGGATGATTTCGATCCATGAGCGGATTTAGATAAAACTATTAATGCCTAATTCAATCGAACAAAATAGAAGTCTACTATAATCTACGAAAAAGCAATTTTTCACTTGCGAATAGAATCAAAATTTGTGATCCAGTTACACCCAAGAGCCAAAAGAGTAGGAGAATACTAAAACTAGGAGAGCCTAGAATAGATAAAGCTGCAATGGCTAGGGAAGTCATACAAAACGAATATAGAAATTTAGATTTGGCAATTTGTTTCATCTCATATTGATTTAATAGAAAACTGGCGACCAATGCTCCAGAGCCTAAGAAGATGCATCCACAAATGATCATACAAATTTGTTCACCAAAATTATAATGGAAGTAGTGAAACAGCTCATAGTTGTTCGTTAGGCTTAAATCAAACTGAGGGCAGAATAACAAACTAAAAATACCAACGAAAGCTTGAATGCTGAAAAGTTTAAAGAAAACAATTTTATGTTCTTGTTCCAGATCACTTTTTACATGATTAAGAATCGACTCAGACAAATGTTGTGGAGTGGATTGAGAGGTATCCTTAATGAATTGAGAAAAATCATTTTTTTTCATATTATCTTCCTCCCGAGTATTTCAGTCTTAGTTTTTTTAAGCCACGAGAAACCAACTTTCTAGAATTGGATTCAGAAGTTTTTAATTTTTTGGCGATTTCATGAAAGTCTTTATCTGAAAGGTATCTCA
>JAYZXX010000237.1:0-19173 GCA_036140815.1 Bdellovibrionota bacterium
AGTTTGCCGCGAAGTTCAGAGACCTATACCATTTCAATTCATTCAAGGGCTAATAACTCAACTTATAAAGCCTCCATCCTTAATAATCATAGTGAAATGACTTACTATTCAATAGCTACAACGGTTACTCCAAGCTCAGACCAGGCAGTGGGTTCAATTTATGCTTCTTATAAAGACGACCTAGAGGGAGGAGCTTTTAACATTTTAGACCAAATTTATGAAGCCAACGATTATCTAAGAACACAAGCCTCTAGTTGTTCCACGGCTTTCTCAAGTGCTGGTTGCAGCGATTTTGATGTTGCCCCCCAAGTTCAGGTCTTTTGGACCCCAGGTTGTAACCCCTATAAATACTATTATACAAACGCCACCTCTGGTTTAAGCTTTTTTGTATCAGGAACCAATCGACTATACATTCTCGGTGGCATCGACTCGGATGTTGACACCTCTGATACCGACCATTTTGATGATGTGATTATTCTACACGAATATGGACATTTTATCGAATCCAGTTACTCACGCTCCGACTCACCTGGGGGCTCACACGACGGAGACAGCATTATTGACCCTCGTTTAGCTTGGAGTGAAGCATGGGCTTCCTTCTTCGCCTCAGCCGTACGCGATAAGGGTGAATATATTGATACATACGGAAACATCTCTGGCACGACGGGATTCTACTTTAAATATGATGTAGAGAACAATAGTACTGGATCAGGAAGTTTAGATCCATCTAGCGGGAGTTATTCTCCAAATGCAGGAGAAGGAAACTTTCGAGAAATGGCTTTATTGAGGACCCTATGGGATTCTATCGATACCAATTCGGCGGATGATGACAATGATGGTGTTGAAGGAAGTTTCCAAGAACTTTGGGCTGTGTTTTCTGGTTCGAATGGTGTGAAAAATAGTTCTTACGCTTTCATTAATGCCGGTTTATTTTTTGAACTACAGAATTCCCTGGGCAGTACAGACGTGTCAGGTTTATTTGATGCTGAACATACAAGTTTTATCAATGCAAATCGTAATGACTACTCCACCACTCTATCTGATTCAATCTGCTCCTCTGTAACAATCACCCCAGAAAACTCCAACAATAAAACGGAAAACGGTACCTATTCCAATTCGAACATGGAAGCCTCAAACGATTTCTATCACCTCAAGCTTAACTCTGCCACCTCTGGCAGTATAACTCTTAGATTCACGGGCACTGGAGATTTGGATCTATACCTTTACAAAGATGATTACACCTTCGGCACCGAAAGCTCGATGCAGGCCTACTCGGTTGGAAGCAATGCCGGTGGAGGCACAGAAACAATCACTTTAAACAATCTGGCTGCCGGAGACTATATGATCAATGTTTTATCCGATACCACAAACGGTAAGTTTTCAAATTCATACACTCTAGAAATTCCAGGAGGAACTTCATGTCCGTAAGTAAACAAAAAAAACTAACAGGGCACCTTCCAGTCTTAGCATTTCTTTTTGCTCTACCTGTTCTTTTTGTGAATGGCCGAAGCTATTTCGACCAACGATCACCTGCTAGTTACAAAAAGCCCGTAAATAAAAACTTATATTACGAACATAAATCTGATCGTAAGAAAAAAAATACTAGTAAAAAAATATCAAACTTGTCTGGGAAGCCAAACGGAACATTTAAAACTGATGTGAATGTATCTGTTATGAACTATCGCCCAGAAGATAAAATGGCAGAAATGAAAGTGCGATTAGAATTCAGCCCACGCATTGACACTGATATAGTGAATGTTAGCTGGAAACTTCCAGAAGGATACAGCATAACTGAAGGTGACCTTAGCAGCACTTTACAGGCTATGTCAGCGGGAGAAACTAAAAGCTTTTCGGTGACTGTATTAGGAAATCCAGCCATATCGCCCTCTAGTTTTGTAGAGGTTCATTCTTTGATTTCTGGGAATAAATTAGGAGCAGTTCAATCTTTAAAACTCCGAGAAGCCTTAGATGACTACTTAGATGCGCAAAACTCAGGAAACATCTCGTTGAAGTCTAAAGAAAAGAACATTCCCAAAGACCCCAATGTAAAGATTCATTTTTAAATTACATTTACCATAATTGACGGATTATAGTTTTCTCTTAATATGCTTTGAATAGCATGAAGAGTTCCCATCGTAGAGCTTGGACAAGAACCACAGGCTCCCTCGTAACGAATACTAAGGACATGAGCGTCTAAAGATACCAACTCAACATCGCCACCATCCATCTGCAAGCCAGGGCGAATTGTTGTATCTAATATATCATCTATTTTTGCCAGCTCCGGATCAACGGGCTTTGGCTTCTCTATCACATCTGGCTTTTCTTTAAAGTCAGCATTATGAATTGGCAATCTAGTTTCAATGATTGCTCTTACAAGCCAATCTACATGCTCCCAATCCCCTTCTCCGTCTTGAGTAACTGTGATTACATTATCGAAAAAATGAAGGGCCTCTACGTGAGCCACACCAAAAAGATCATGAGCTAATAGGTTATTAAAACACTCATCCTGATTCTGATAGGTGATCTTGCCCTCCCTTTTCACCGGGCGGTTCATGATGTATTTCTTAGCATTCGGATTGGGTGTGTCTTGTGTTAATATTTTAATATCCATAAATTACCTACAGTAAAAATTCTTTCGCTTTTAATATAGCTGCTTTCAGACGATATACATCATCATCATTGTTGTAAAAGGCAAAGGAAGCTCTTGTTGTTCCTGGCACTTTAAATAATTCCATCAATGGTTGAGTGCAATGATGTCCAGTTCTAACTGCAACACCATATTGATCCATGATTGTACCTAAATCAGAAGGGTGAACTCCAGGAAATCCAAAAGCAAATAGTGCTACCTTCTTCTTGCTAGTTCCAAAAAATACCAAGCCATCGATTTCTTCTAGTTCCTTTTTGGCTAATTCATACAAATGTTCTTCCTGCTTCTGTATTTCTTCAAAGCCTAAACTTTGTATGTACTTCGCCGCTGCAGCAAATCCAATGACTCCTGCAATATGGGGTGTGCCCGCCTCAAATTTAAATGGGACATCATTCCAAGTAGACTTTTCAAAACGAACTTCTTTGATCATATCTCCACCACCGTTCAAAGGTGGCATCATTTCTAAAAGTTCTTCTTTTCCGTACAAAAGCCCCATTCCAGTAGGCCCACACATTTTGTGAGAGCTAAGAGCTAAGAAGTCACAGTCTAATGCCTGCACATCTAGAAGCATATGAGCGGCAGCCTGTGCTGCATCAATACATATTTTGGCACCAACAGATTTGCCAAGAGAAATCACTTCCTCAACAGGGTTAATCACACCGATGGAATTGGATACATAATTCATACTGATAAGCTTTGTCTTAGAAGTAACGATATCTTGAAAAGCTTCAAAGTCTACCGATCCATCTTCTAAGATAGGAACCACTTTTAAAATAGCGCCATTTTTTTCACAAGCCATCTGCCATGGGACAATATTAGAATGATGTTCAAGCTCTGTAATCACAATCTCATCGCCAACTTCTAAAAAATTAGTTGCATAAGATTGCGCCACCAAATTTATTGAAGCTGTGGTACCAGTGGTAAAAACAATGTTTTTTTCACTAGGAGCATTTATATATTTCGCTAAGGTTTTTCTAGCCTCTTCATAAGCATCCGTTGCTTGAGCAGAAAGGGTGTGTATTCCACGGTGTACATTGGAAGTACCCATCAAATAATGCTCAGAAATAACATCCACCACTTGCTTGGGTTTTAAAGTAGTGGCCGCATTATCTAGGTACACTAAGCTGTGCCCATTGATTTCGCGTTGAAAAATTGGAAAGTCTTTTCTGACCTCCTCCACATTAAAGCTCATGAATATCCACCTTATACTGAGTAAAACGATCTAAAAATTGATCCAAAAAGTCTTTGTGAATCTCTTTATTCTCCACTTCTTGAAAAATCTCTTCAGCATAACCAACGGCTAACATTCTTAAAGCTACATCTTCAGGGATCGCACGGGATTGAAAGTAAAATACTTCATCGCGATTAAATCCACCCAATGTAGCCCCGTGAGCACAGGCAACATCATCAGCATAGATTTCTAATTGCGGGCGTGTGATCACCTCTGCGGAATCAGCAAAAAGCATGCTTTTATTTAGCTGCTGACTGTCTGTACCCATAGCTTGCTTTGCCACGTAAACTAAACCATCAAAAATTGCTTTGGACTCACCATCCAAAATACCTTTGTACAATTGCTCACTAGTAGCGTTTGGCACATTGTGGTTTACATCAATTTTATGGTTTACAATCGCCTCTTCATTTAACAAATAAAAGGCCTTCATGTCAGCGTGAGCCGCTTCACCATCAAGGTTTACTTTTACTTTTCGTCTAAATTTTCCAGGGTCAGTATCAGAAACAACCGACTTAAAAAGGGCAGCTTCTTTAAGGTTCACTATTGAGTGTGTATAAACTTGTGAACTACTGGATAACTCCGATTGAGAATAGTATTTTAACTTAGCATCTTTTGCCAGTTCAACTTCACTCACAAAATGCGCCTGCACGTTGGCGGCAGCTACGAAGTTTTCATAAAGCTCCACTTCAGTAGCTTCTTCTATACTTAGTTTAAAATTAAAGAAAGATTTATCAGAATCGATGAAATGGATAATTTGCAGAGATTTTGAATCCTGCATTTCTACAGCGACTTTTTGTCCTTCTGAATAAATACTTAAAGCGTCCAATTTTGTTTCCAAATTTTCCAAACTAAAATCGGAAGCTTTCAAGTTTGTAGACTGCACTTTGTCAGTACTTAAATCCTTTTGTATTTGGCCGTTTTTTGTAACCAAAACTTCCATTCCTGAAGCCTGCAAACGGCTCACTTCTTTTGCTAGATCAAAGCTCTTGCTCTTTTCCTGTTTTTCAAAGCTCAAAAACTTGGTGGGAAAGTACTTCCATGATTCTAACTTTCTGCTTGGCATTGGTAAGGTCTCTGATTGGCTCAGAAAACTTCCCATTTGATCGGCGGGAATGTACGATTTAATCTGTTCTAAAAATTCTTCAGTTTTCATATTTAATCCTATGAAACGATCCAGTCGTAACCTTTGTCTTCCAGTTCTTTCGCCAAACCACTGTCTCCAGTACGAATGATTTGCCCACCACTTAGTACGTGAACGTAATCTGGTTTAATGTAATCCAATAAACGCTGGTAATGGGTAATTAAAATTATGGCATTACTGGATTTCTTTAACTTATTTACGCCCTCAGAAATCACTCTTAAAGCATCTATATCTAATCCTGAATCCGTTTCGTCTAAAATAGAAAGATGTGGGTTCAAAACGGCCATTTGGAGAATTTCATTGCGCTTCTTCTCTCCACCTGAAAAACCTTGGTTTACAGGTCGGTGTAAAAATTCATCTCTCATCTCGACGATTTTCATTTTTTCTCGAACAAATTTATCGAAAGCTTCATCATCAAGTTCGTCAACACCTTGGGATTTACAAATCTCATTAAAAGATGTTTTTAAAAACTCAAAATTACTTACGCCTGGTAGCTCAATGGGATATTGAAAAGCCAGGAAAATTCCTTTTTGCGCTCGTTCATGGGCATCTAACTCTAGTAAATCTTCATTCTTAAAGTTAACTTCATAGCTCACAGAACCAGAGTCCACTTCATAAGATGGGTGCCCGGCCAAAACCTTAGACAAAGTACTTTTTCCTGAACCGTTTGGCCCCATAATAGCGTGTACTTCACCAGGTTTCACTGACAAGTTAATGCCTTTTAAAATTTCTTTTCCTTCAATGCTTGCGTGTAGGTCTTTTATTTCTAACATTTAATATGCCTCTCTAATTATCCAACAGAGTTTTCTAATTTCATTTCAATCAATTTTACAGCTTCTACAGAAAACTCTAGTGGAAGCTTTTTAAACACTTCCTTACAGAAGCCATTTACAATCATAGAGATACTAGTCTCAGGATCTATTCCTCGACTTTGCAAGTAGAACAATTGATCTTCACTAATTCTAGAAGTGGAGGCCTCGTGCTCTACCGTAGCCGTTTTATTTTTTACCTCAATGTATGGGTAAGTATTTGCCGCACATTTATCACCAACCAACATGGAGTCACATTGAGAATAATTTCTCGCACCATGAGCCGATGGCATTACCTTTACCAAACCACGGTAAGCGTTTTTGCTTTCACCCGCAGAAATTCCCTTAGATATGATTGTTGATTTTGTGTTTTTACCGATATGAATCATTTTCGTTCCTGTATCGGCTTGCATTTTATCTTTTGTTAAAGCCACAGAATAGAAAGCTCCTTGAGAGTTTTCTCCTTGCAAGATGCAGCTTGGATATTTCCAAGTGATGGCGCTACCGGATTCTACCTGTGTCCAAGAAATTTTAGAATTTTTCCCCTGACACTTTCCTCTTTTCGTTACAAAGTTATAAATCCCGCCATCACCATTTTCATCGCCCGCGTACCAGTTTTGTACTGTTGAGTAATTAATCTCAGCATCATCCATTGCAACCAATTCTACAACGGCAGCATGTAACTGATTTTCATCACGTTGAGGAGCTGTACAACCTTCTAAGTAATTTACAAAACTTCCTTCATCGGCAACAAGCAAAGTTCTCTCAAATTGACCAGAATCCTGTGCGTTGATTCGAAAATAAGTGGATAGATCCAAAGGACATGTAACCCCTTTAGGAATATAACAAAAACTACCATCGGTAAAAACAGCTGCATTCAATGCCGCGAAATAGTTGTCTTGGTAAGGAACAACACTTCCTAAGTATTTTTTTACCAATTCTGGGTGATCTTTCACAGCCTCAGAAATGGAACAAAAAACCACTCCAACTTCGTCTAGAGTTTCTTTGTTGGTAGTTCCTAAAGACACCGAATCAAAAACCGCATCCACAGCAACCCCAGAAATTCTTTTTTGTTCCATCAATGGAATACCGAGTTTTTCAAACGTGGCCAATAGCTCTGGATCAAGCTCATCCAATGATTTCGGCTTATCTGCTTCACTCACAGATTTAGGAGCTGAATAATATTTTATTTTTTGTAAATCAATTGGTGGGTAATCTAGATCAGCCCAATCAGGCTCTGTCATGTTTTGCCAATAAGCGAATGCCTTTAATCGATAATCTAACAACCATTCCGGCTCTTTCTTTTTCGCTGAAATTAATCGAATGATATCTTCATTTAAACCGAAGGGAACTTCATCCGTTTCAACCTCGGTATAAAATCCGTATTTGTATTCGCTATTAACAATTTCTTCTGTGGAGGAGGATACTTTACTCATTTCCTACTTTCCTTGTGCAATCAACTCTTTCGAGTTTTTTGTTTTTTGATCTAAGCCTAGAGAAATTCCATTCTCATAGAAAAGCTCAGTCACTGATAAAGAGTCTAAAAACTCGATCAATTTTTTATTTAAATTTAATAAAGGCGATTTCATGCTACAGGTTGATTCCAAATCACAAGTAGCTGACTTATCCGAAAGACATTTCACCACCGCCTGTGGACCTTCAATGATTTCACAGAGTTCACGCATGGACATTTCACTCAACTGTCTCTCTAAGCGGTAACCACCGTGGGCCCCTTGGATGGATTTTAACCAAGATTTACTGGCAAGAATCTGCAACACCCTGCTAGTTGCATCAAAAGGGGTGCCAAACTTTTCATTAATCTCTTTCGCAGTAGTAAGACCTTCGGAATCTTTCGATTCCATATAGCGAAGTGCAATCAATGCATATTCGGTTTTTTTATTAATCTTAAACATTCCCAAATCCTCTTTGGCTTCGATTAACAATTAGGCGTTCATAAGGTCAAATCTAGGTGAAAACTATATGAAAACAGCTTGAGGGTCAATAAATACGCCTTTTTTATACTTATTTACTGTAGATTATATCATAGTTTTGATTTTTTTTAAGGATATCAGATAGCTATCGCTAGATAGAAAGGATGTAGTTGATTTTAGGGGATTAAGCAATTGTTTCTTTTTAGAGCAGAAAAATATTCTAGCCAAATACCAAAAAGCTTAACAAAAGGGCTTTTTTGATAAAGCTCTATGGGCCTGGTCTACTCAAATTCAACTCAAAAGATACTGGAAGCCCCCCTTCTAGGCTTCATAAGCTGCCCCCTTTTAGTTACGGGTAAGTAGGAATCAAATAATTGAATCCATTGGCTACAAATAGCTATTACAATAATCTAAGCTCGGAAAATCTAGAAAGTTGAAACATTTTAATAGTTTAGTTAGCTTTACACCCAACCAAATGGGGCAGCTTCAAAGCTTCACATTAAAAAGAAAGCAAAGCTTATTTAGGCTTTCACTCAACCCCCACTTCCAGTTACAAAACTAGCTGATACTTTGCCCTTTTCTTAATTTTGGGTTACAGATTAGAAAAATCCTGGAAGGAACCCAAAGATGCAAAGTCTTATTTTAATTTTGAGCATTTTCGTTAGCAGCTTTCTTATCCATTTTGGCTTTCGCTTTTATGGCTACACCATTCAATATGCTCAAAAAAGGAGTGTGATCTTCACGGAAAAAGACGCAAAAATTTACAGCCCCAAGCTAGACGCTGATAATTACCCCTCAGAACTGGAAAAACTCAACAGTCTATGTGCTACTAAAAAGTGTTTTTTAAACTTGCCCACATACTTCACCAGCGATGAACAACTTTTTGTTTATCAAGAGAACATAAATCAATATCAACACCTGGGTAACGAAGAAATAAAGTCTAGCGATGAATTAAAGACTGCGGTCCCCGAGGTATTGGGTCTAAGGGATTTTATTGTGAAGTATCCAAACGCCAAAGGCCTTTTGCAAGTAAATGCAGATAGACCAAACATAAACATTAAACTAATTCCGATCTTAGCAGAGAACAACTACTACAGCTCTTTTGTGATCTGCAGCGAATTTGGTAATTTATTAAGAAACTTGCGCGAACAAAAGCCTCATTGGAGCACCTGTGCCAGTATGGATGAACTTACAAAGGCACATATGATGAGTAGTATCTATCTAGAGAGTCTAGCGCCAATGCCGTCGGAATATTACTATGTACCTCAAAAAATGATCAATAAACTCAGTAAAAAGTTTTACGAAGAAATTCAAAGAAGGAATCTCTTTTTCATAGCTCCAGCTACATCCCCTGTAAAACCAAGCTTTACCTTGCGATAAAAGGCTAGGCTAGGCATGCTAAAGTCTTTTACAATTAAACTAGATATATAATAATGAAATTAATGAAATTAATGAAATCCATATTGCCTCGCACTTCTCACTTTTTCAAAATCAAAAAGACCCGATGTGCACCTATGGGCCAAAGCGGCTTTAGCCTGATAGAACTAATGGTCACAGTGGCCATCATTGGCGTACTTGCTGGAATGGCAATTCCCAACTATAGCTTAGCAGTTCATAGAACTAGAGTGAAGTTGACTATTGGTCAACTCATACAAATCAGAAATGGAATTATCTCTTTAAGAGAGGTTGAAGACACTCATCTTGGCGGTTTAACAGGTAGTTTTTGCAGCCGATGTGCCTTTGCGGTCATCGGGCAAGACCCAATTACATGGTCACCTAATGCGACAGCCCATTCAAGGTACAGTAAAGCTGGAATGAGTGGCGTTCAAAAGGATGCATGGGGAAGGTTTTTCATCATGGATGAGAATGAAGGAGAAACCAGTTGCGGGGTAGACAATATTGCTTCTGCTGGAGGTGACAATGTGTGGGGCACAGGTTCGGATCAAATTGCCGTTTACATTCCTTATAAACATCGTCACGATCCCTCCTGTTACCCCATCACCACTGGAATCGTTGTGCAATCAAATGCCTATAACTTACCTAATTAATATTTAATGTTAGCCAAAGACTTATTGGACCAGGCAGCTAAAATACAAAAAGACCTGACACTGCAAAAAATGTTTTAGACTATTTTTATGCTTTATCGCTACCAAGAAAACACTTTTTACAACCATATAGCGGATCCTACTTCTTCAACTTGCTATTTAAAGCCCCAGTATAGGATATCCCAAATGATTTCCACGACTTGCAAGTTTGTAGCCCATTGTTTTTTTACCAGATTTTCTTTACATTTTCTAAATGCCTGAGTAGGCTTAAGTCATGATTGGTATACAAATAGCCCACGCCGCAGAAAGTCCGCAAGTAAGTTTAAACCACAACGCATTTGACGCCATTTTAGCGGCATCACCCGTTGTTCAACTTACACTTTTGATTTTAATTTTTCTTTCCATTTTAAGCTGGAGCATTTTCTTTCAAAAAAGAAAACAAGTGAACTCGCAGTTAGAAGGAAACAAAGCTTTCTTAAAATTTTTCTGGAAAGCAAAGTCCTTAGAAGATGTTTATAGAGAGATGCCAACTTACAGCGATAGTAGCGTCGCTAAACTATTTAAAAATGGTTACGAAGAACTACAAAGCCTGGCAGAGTTAAGCGATGAGCACAGCGAGGCACCTTCAAAGTTATCTGGAATTGATAATATTGAAAGAGTTTTAAGAACTACGGCCGATCAAGAAATTTCAAAATTAGAAAAAAACCTTACATGGCTAGCAACTACAGGAAGTACCGGTCCTTTTATTGGTTTGTTTGGAACCGTTTGGGGTATCATGAGTGCTTTCCAAAAAATCGGCCTAACGGGAGCAGCCAGTTTGGCGGTGGTAGCACCTGGAATCTCAGAAGCATTGATCGCAACAGCAATTGGACTAGCAGCAGCGATCCCTGCGGTAATTGTGTATAACCACTTTATCAATCAAATCAAAAAAATCGAACTAGATCTTAACTCCTATGCTTCTGATTTTACTAATGTAATGAAAAGAAACTGGTTCAAAAACTAGGAGCAGATTATGGGTATGAGCGGAGGCTCCGGAAAATCTAGAATGAGCATTAGCGAAATTAACGTAACTCCCTTAGTGGATGTGATGCTAGTGCTTTTGATTATCTTTATGGTGACAGCACCTATGATGAAACAGGGAATCGAGGTAGACGTTCCAGAAACAAATAGTTCTGGTGTATCCACCCCTGAAGATCCATTTATAATGAGCGTGAATGTTAAAGGTGAAATTTTCATTGAAAAAACCAAGATCCCAATGAATTCCTTGAGCACAAAACTGAAAGCCATTTTTCAATCCAGAAAAAGCAAAGAAGTATTTATTCAGGCAGATAAAAAAGTTGAATACGGAATTGTAGCAGAAACCATGGCCGAAGTCAGAGCAGCTGGCTTAACGAAAATTGCTTTGATTACACAGCCGAAAAATTAATTATGAAAGAAACGAATGAGCAAAACAACTTAGGTGGATTTTTTGTAAAATCAGTGATTTTACACATTGCCATCTTATTACTGTTTAGCATTCAAGCTGTCTTCTTTCCTAGTGAGCCAATTTCATTAGATGGGGCCATTCTAGTCGATATTGTTTCCATACAAGATAAATTACCGGTTGTTCCAAAGCCTAAAGCAAAGGCACCTGAACCAAAAAAAGAAACACCTAAACAAAAACCGGCACCAAAACCTGAGCCAAAACCAGATTTAAAAGCCATCGCTAAGAAAAAGGCAATTAATTTACAAAAACAAAAAAAGACAAGAGAAGATGCTCTGAAAAGAATGAGGGCATTGCAAAAGATCGAAGAAGAACAAGAACAGAAAGAACAAGAAGCGGCAAAGCAAGTTTATAAAGGTAACCAGCTTTCAAAAGGTAGCCAACTCTCTGGGATTCAAAAACTTCAGTACGATGATTATTTAGCTCGATTAGAAAGTCATATTAAATCATTTTGGTCCATTCCGGCTTGGATGGCGAATTTAGACTTGAGAGCTGAAATCAGTGTCCGTATATCTCCTGAAGGCTATGTAATTTCAAAGAAAATTACAAAGGCATCAGGCAATAAGAGTTATGATGATCAAGTAGTTGCAACCATTGAGCGAGCCTCACCTTTTCCAAGACCAAGTGATAAATTTAAAGACATCTTGGCTAACGAGGGCTTCCGTTTAGGTTTTCCAGAATAAAGGAGTTTCGAATGAAAATACTTTTTATGTTATTATTGCTAGTTCCCCAGCTTGCATTGGCTGAAAAAATTTATATCAAAGTGGGTAACGCCAGCGTTAAAAAGAGTATGTTTGCTCTGCCCGCCTTTCAATTTTCTGGCTCAACAGTAAGTAGTCCAAATTATGTAAGGGTCGGTAGTGAGCTTTATAAAACATTGCAAAACGATTTAGATGTTAGCTATTTTTTTGACTTTGTAGATAGAAAAGCTTTTCTGGAAGATCCTGCAACAACCGCACTTAGGCCGAAGCCCTCTGCTCCCAATGGCTTCTTATTTTCAAATTGGCGAAGCATTGGAACAGAATTTCTGTATAGAGCAGCCTATAATATCAAGGCAAATAAAATAGAAGTTGAAGCCTATCTCTACCACGTACCCAAGGGCGAAACCTTGGTTGCTCGAAAATACACAGGTGATGTGGGTAGCGAAAATGAAATCGCTCACACAATGGCCAACGACATCATTTTTCGTCTAACAGGTAAAAAGGGAATCTTTAAAACAAAATTGGTATTTAGTTCAGATAGAGACGCTGTTTGTCCCAAGAAATCTCCAAACTGTACCAAATGGAAAGAAATTTATGTGAGTGATTATAATGTTAAAAATGTAACCAGAATCACCAGACAAAGAACTATTTCGATCTCCCCTGCTTGGGCCCCAGATGGGAAAAGTGTTCTTTACACATCTTATGCCTACCATCCAAAGACAAAACAACGTAACCCTGATCTTTTTAGCTATGAGTTAGACACAAAAAAATCTTTTCTAATTAGCTGGAGAAAAGGTGTTAACTCTGGAGCTACCTACACTCCGGATGGGGACAATATTTTTCTAACGATCACTAAAGGTGGCAATGCAGATATTTATCGGACCGACAAAGACGGTCAAAAGTTGCGAAATATTACCAATGGACCACTTGGTGCATTAAATGTAGAACCCGCTATCTCTCCAGATGGAAAAAGCATTGCCTTCAGTTCGGATCGACATGGAAACCCAATGATTTACATCATGGATATCAATGGTAAAAACGTAAAGCGTATCACCAAAGCTGGAAAATACAACTCTACTCCTAGTTGGTCACCTGACGGTGAAAACTTAGTGTTTGCCGGTTTTGACAATGGCCACTTTGATCTGTTTTTAGTAAGTAAAGATGGAATAAATTTAACTCGCCTAACCAAAGCGAAAAAAACTAATGGCAAATGGTCAAACAACGAAGACCCTTCTTTTTCTCCTGACGGTAGACATATTGTTTTTGTAAGTGATCGTTCTGGAAAAAAACAACTTTATATGATTAGTCCCGATGGTAAGAACGAGCGTCGATTAACTTTTGATAATGACAATTATTTTAAACCAAAATGGTCTTATATGATGGAGTAGAGTGGAATTTTTAGAGAAAGAATTTTCCCAAGACCAACTCAACGAACTGCAAGGACATTTTCCTGCAGTTCGTTCTTATTTACAGCTACTAAAAACCAATTCACCAAATCTAGATCCTGTAAAAAAACAGCGTCATGAAGAGTGGCTAAGGGTGGTTGGGCACTCCTATTACAATTCAAAAGCTCAAAAGCCTTTGCTAAAAAGATGGAGTGATTTTATCAAAGAATCTCTCTGTCACGAATTGTCAAAACAACTACCTGAATTGGAGGTTTTTGCCCTAGGAAAACTTGGCGCAGAAGAACTAAATTTAAGCTCCGACGTAGACTTAATACTGATTGGGGACCCACAAACTACTAGCCCGACTCAACTTAGAAAGTGGATCAACTATTTTGAGGAAAGAGATCAATTTGGTTTTATTATGCGAGTGGATCTTGATATTCGCCCCGGAGGAAAAAGCTCCCCCCTCGTTCAAAGCTTTGATCAAATCGAAAACTACTACCACAATCATGGAGAAACCTGGGAGCGACTAGCATTAATTCGCCTACAAAAAATTTATGGCAAAGACCAAAAGGTTGATCAAAAGATAGAGCAATTAAAAAAATATTTTTGCTTTCGAAAACACATTGATTATCACGTTTTTGATGAATTTTCGCGGCTTAGAGGACGAATCCATTTTGAAATCTCAAAAAAATTAAAAAATGGGGATTATAATGTGAAACTTTCCCCAGGAGGCATTAGAGACATTGAGCTTTTCAGTCATTGTTTATGCTTAATTCATGGCGGAAGAAATCCTCAAATTATTTCCAATGCAACTGATGATTTATTGAAAAATATGACCGTAGCAAACTTGATTTCAATAGAAGATCAAGAGTTTTTAATCGAACATTACTGGCGCCTGAGAAGGCTAGAAAATCTAATTCAAGCTAAAAATGATTCGCAAATACACCATTGCAACTTAAAAGACTCACTAATTCCATTATGCTTTGGAAGTTTTGAAAATTTTCACAAAGACATTGAGCGCTGTAATCAGATTGTAAGTGAATTTATCGAACCAAAAGAAAGTTTTAATATTGTCTTTAGCGATAAAGTGGAAGAACAAAAACAATTTTTGCAAACTCATGGCTTTATTGGTGAGAAAAATTGGGAGAACTGGCGAAAGCTAATGAGCTACACCGTGCTTAGCTCTAGGTCAAGTGAACGAGAAGACTTAAGAAAGCAAGTCATTGGTAGCTTCATCAAAGAAATTGGAATGCACTCCTTTGACAAAGAAATGTCTCTTCAACATTTGACGGATTTCTTCAAAAGCATTCGTGCTAAAAATAGTTTCTTTCGTTTCTTCCAAGTACACCCAGAAACCATTCAAGAGATAAGCTACCTTTTTAGCTACTCGCCTTTCTTAAGTCATAAAATTACTCAACGGCCCGAGTTAATAGATAGTATTATCTATCGTGCACAAGCCTCTCCGCCAGAGGACCTAGAAAGCTACCTAGAGTTTTTGGCCGACCACAAACAGCTAAGCCAAATCTTGTATAGCACTGACTTTTTAAAAGATAAGGATTTAAATAAATTATTCCAAAAGCTGAGCTTCAGTGCCGACTTTATTACTTCCGGATTACTTAAAGCGGTTAAGCTTGATCAAGACCTTCGTATTTTAAGACTTGGCAAATGGGGTGGCACAGAACTTGGTCTTCACTCAGATCTAGATTTTATATTCATTGCAGACAAAGAAGATGAAAATGGTGTTCTCCATAAAAAGGCCAGAAAGTTTCTTAACCTCATACAGTCTACCTACCGCGCTGGAAACTTATATGAAATTGATATGCGCCTAAGACCATCCGGTAAGGCTGGACCAATGCTAGTTACCGAAGAAAACCTACTCGATTACCTACAAAATCGAGCTGAAGCATGGGAGAGGCAGGCTTATTTAAAAGCCTCCTTCGCAAATCACTCTACTGATCATATTAGAGAAATATTAATTCGTAGATCCATTAATTCCCAAGAGGAAACAGAGTTATCAGAAATCAGAAAAAAACTATTGAAAACTCAAAGATCTCGCCAACTAGATATTAAATATAATCCCGGTGGCCTTGTTGATTGCGAATTGCAAGTTCAAGAATATATTCTAAAACATAAAATTTTTGATACAGGACAAAGCAGTGAAGATTTTTTCGAGACAGCTAAAATGCATAACAATAAATGGGTTGAGCTTTCTCAAAACTATTTCCTACTTAGAAGCCTAGAACAATTTCTTCAGTTAATGAAAAACAGAAGTTCTAGCGTCATCTCTAGTAAAGATGACTTTGATCTAGTAGGTAAAATTGCCAAGCACCTTAATTCAGAGTTCTGTATTGATAACATTACCAAGGTCTTAAATGATAATTGTAAGCTTCTGGCAGAAATCGCAAGATAGGCTTTCTATTTCAAACAAAGTCTTGCCCTGCTCTACTTTAGTAATAGCTGGAAACTTGCTTATAAATTTTCACTAGATTAGAATAAACGTATGTACAGCAAACTAAGTTTTTTCTTTCTATTTTTTTTCTTTACACAGTTAAGTTTCGTAACGGCCCAGGTCCAACAAAAATCGACTAAAAGCAGTGACGAAGATCTAAAAGAAAGACTTTTAACTAAATTCAAAAAATTTAAAAAGCTTGAAGCCGAAATACTAACCAACTATGGAAATATCAAGGTTCAGCTATTTCCGGCCCAAGCCCCCATTACAGTTGATAACTTCATTGACCTTGCGGAAGGAAAAAAGGAGTTTGTTGATGTGGGCGTTGAGGGCCAAGAGAAAGTAGTTCGCCCCTATTATGATGGCCTAAAAATTCACAGAATCTCTCCTAACTTTATAATCCAAATGGGTTGTCCTTTGGGGAACGGTACAAGTGGCCCAGGTTACACTCTTCCTGTAGAACCCAGTCTACTGCGAAGCTTCGACGCTCCCGGAATGTTGGCCATGGCTAAAAGAGATGGAAGATCAGACGGTGGACAATTTTTTATAACACTTGTCCCAGCCAAGTTCCTTGACGAGTCCTACAGTATTTTTGGAAAAGTAACTGAGGGTATGGATGTGGTACAGACAATTGGTAAAGTTCCGACCCTTCCAAATGAGAGACCAAAAAAGAAAATCTTGATTACAAATATCAAGATTAACCGAACTCTAAGAAAGTAGAGTTATTAAAACCGGTCAAAAAACTGCAAGCTAAACCTATGAAATCACTGAACTAAATTCAAACAAAACTGTATTTAATACATAGCCCGTAAAGTTCACAAACAGATATAAACTAAATATGTTTTTTTATCGCGCGCTTTTGGTCACCACTGTCTAAGCTCAATCATACAGAGAAAAATAGGCTAAATTATTGATTTTACAGCGCTTTAAGTAAACAACAATAACTTAGCCTAAAATCAGTCATTTTTATACTTAATTTGTATGCAAAAACATTAAAACCTATGAGCGCTAAGTCCTTGAAAATAAAGAATAAAGCTTACTTTTTCAAATCGAGACATCTTGGCACCCTTCTTGCCTTATAAAGGCCTGAGGAGTTTTTTATGATCCGATTTTTTAGAGACATTTTGGTTTACCCTTTATTAGTTATCCAATTAATAGTAGTTGGCCCCTTCCTTTTTGCACAAAACGATGATGGCAAAAAGATAAGTCGCCGTGAGCAACGAAGAGCTGAACGCATTGCTAGATCTCAGGCAAAACAGAATCAAGCAGATAATCGCTACCGTCAAGAGTCTGGTCAAAACAAAGGACCTACACCTAAAACGGAGAGCTATTCTGAAAGTAAGCATAATCCAAATTTCAATAGTGGTGCCAGCCGCAGAGAGCGACGTGAACAAAAAGCAAAAGCTAGAGCACGTCAACGTAGTATTATTAAATCTAAAAAAGAACAAGACAAACAGTGGGCTCAAATTGAAAAGGAAAAAGAGCAAGCCGAGTGGGAACGTAAAGAACGTGAATACACAATGGGCCCTGTGGAAGAGTTCGTTGCTAATGGCGGAAAAGACTTCGTAGAAGGAGCCAAAGGTGCTGGTAAAGCAATTGTAAACGGAGCTGTTACAACAGCTGACGTATTAACTCGTGGCCAAACTAGAGACTCTATCGTAAACGGCGCAAAGGCCACTCGCGAACAAATCTCAGCAGCAAAACAAAAAGCCATCGCAGCTTTCCGTGAACTTGTTCGTAAAAGTGAGCAAGAAGTTAAAGATGAAAAGGCTGGCGTAGAAAAATTCGTAGATGCGAATAGTGGCCAAGAAATTGAAAGAGTGATTGATAAAGAAAATAACACCACAATCGTAAAAGCAAAAGACTCCAAAACTTCGTCTAGCGACTATTACAAAGGACGAGCACACTTTGTCGCTACACAAATTGATGATAAACTATCTCGTCAAATGCGAAGAAAAGTTAATCGAGAGCGCCTAGAAGTGGAATTTGGAAGTCCTACTTACCAATTAATTTCTCACGACTACATCCATACACAAATTCGCTCAAACTTTTTAAAGCAATTTAACAATTGGGTCGATCATAAAGGATATGGCCAACATTACTCTACCCTTTCTTTAGCAGAGCAATACATAAATATGTACCTGCAATCTGCCAAAGCGGTATTAGCTCAAGGTATGGAGATCGAAGGTACGCGAGTTCAAATCGACCCTAAAGTTTATGATAAAAAATATGAAAAGGAATTTAGAAATTTATTAGAGAGCCGTAGAACTGACATTTTAAATTTCGCACAAAAAACTAGACATATGATGGCTCACATGAAAGGTGATTCAAAACATACTGTAGGTTTAGATTTTGCCCTTAAAAAGACTATGTGGGATGCCCCTCTTTGGAAGTCCATGCGCTTGTTACCTGTTGAAACTTTTTATTTTACTCTAGCAATGCTAGCGGCAACAGTAATGCAATTAGGTTTCGACGAAACTAGTAACCCTCTTTGGCTTGAGGATGCTGTTCACCACTTTATGGATTGGAAAGGCCATGTTGGTTTTTGGGCCTTTATTTTAGCGAACCAAAAGTTTCAAGCTGTAGCGCCTAAGCTTAATTATATGATAAAAAAAGCTACAGGAAAAAATATGCTAAAACAATGGATGCGTGGCTATATCGGAATGGGTATTGGTTCCATCGCCTCACACTGGACAGGTGAAGTATTAAACCACCCAGCCTACGCTTCTTGGTGGAACGGGAAAGTAAAAGCTTTTAATGCTAGCTCGAAAGAAGAAGCCGATCAATGGAATCAAATTGCTGATTATTCTCAACAAGTTCTAATACATGAGTTCACCAGTGGTAAGTTCTGGCAAAAACAAATTGGTCAAGTTACTGCTTTATTAGGCTCCTCCTTTGTAGCGGGTTTGGTTTCTAAAGGTGCCGTGAAAGCATCAAGAGGCGCTCTAAACTTTAAAGAAAAGGCAAGAGTAAGAATGGAGTCTGTAAAGGCCTTCAACGCTGAGAAAGTAGCAAAAAGCCAGGCTCAAAAAGTCACAGCAAAGGCCGCCATGGTAGCTTCAACTGGATCGAGAAAACTTCTTTCTGACATCGGTTGGGCCGCCACTCGATTACTAGGGTCTACTCCAGCTGGGAAACTGTGGCATTTCACCGCATTCTTAGTGGCTGACCCATTTGTACGTCCAATGGTACGTCCTTTTGATAAACACATTGCTGCTACAGAGGCTAGTAATAAAGTAGAAGACATTAAAGATCTCCTTGAAAAAAGCTATGAGTCCATCGATGGCTTAAAATCCTATGGTGCTGAAGAAAGAAAGCTTTTAAAAGTGCCGGTAAACTACAATCGCT
>JAYZXX010000238.1:0-2825 GCA_036140815.1 Bdellovibrionota bacterium
GAATTATTTAAGCAAGAAAATGAACTTGAAATGTTTCTCAGAACATTCAACATTTTGATACCGACAACAAAAAAAGAACCTAAAGAACAAGAACTTGAGGAACTACTAAAAAAGGTTAATTTTGGTATTAAACGTAAACAGGATGGAAAAGCAGACCAAATTATTGCCAAAGAGCTAATGATGCATGCTCTAAGGTCCAAAAATAAAATCTATTTTACCAGTGCGGATAAAGATTTCGTCAAAGGCTTCATGCGCTTAGAAAACTTAACAATTGAAGGCTGGAATGAAGCTGAGTTATTCGGAGCCAAATTCAATAGGGAATGGGAAAAATACTTAAACTCAGAAAGCCATGAATGGCTTTTTTATAGAGGCCTACTTTACAGGCATCATTTATTTTTAATAGAGTTAGCAAATGGCAAGGAAATAGAAGTTGGTATTATTCACGTTCAAAGTAAAGCTCCCAACACAGCCTTCAGAGATTTAGAGAGTTACATTAAACTACAAGATAGCCTAGATATACTCGTAAGGAAATTATATACGAATAAATATCTTGAAAGAACTCGCGTCCTTGTGCAAAAACTTTTCAACGAAAATTTAGACTTATCTGTATTTATGGGAAATGCGAATAGTACTTTTAAACAATATTCACAAGCCATAAAAGACTACAAAAACTACCGAGACCAATTAAGCGTAGAGACTGATCCTGAAGTAGTAAAGTTGATCCATGGCCAAATTAACCAAATACAGAATAATTTAAATCTTCATCCTGAAATTGATTTGGAAATTCATGAATATGTCTATACTAGGATCGCTATGAATTTACGTTTGAATTTATAATCATCTATAGACTATAACAAAAACCGTCCATAAGATCGAAAACTGCGATAAAATCAGGGTCTCCGAAGAAAAACGAATCTCTTTAAAACTTTTTCGCTAAAACACTTTGGAATAGCATGGTAGGCAAAGGTCTAGTTATCATCTAGGCCAGATCCTTATATTCCGCAAATCAGTTAATATTAGATAGATGAAGTCCCTAAAAAACTATTTTCTCTTTTTAAGTGTTATATCTTGTTTACTTTCCTGTTCAACAAGTAAAAGTCCGAGAAAAGACTCTAGGGCACCCGCTTCCATTCGAGAAGTGGCAAGTTATATTGACAATGTTGTTCTTGATCCAATTCGTGAAATTAAAGACAACGGCCCTAATTACATAGAAAAAATAGATAGCAATCAGGATTCTAAGCCAGACCTTTTTAGAAATGTTAGAAATTATAAAACTGTATTACTAAAACGGGACAGAAACTTTGATGGAAAAGTGGACTATATTAAAAAATGTCAGGACAAAAAATGTAGTGCCATTTTAGATGATGATTATGATGGTAGCTTTGAAATCAAATATACCTACCTGCAAAAGTCAGATAATACGCTACTAAAAACTTATAAAAATAATATTTCGAAAAGACAATATAGCATGGAATATCCCAAAACCCGCTTCTCCGATTCTGAGGGTAAATTTGTAGACTGCTCAGAGGGCAATTGCCATTCTTATGAAATGATTCCAGAGGAAGAGTGCACTCGAATTTCTCGATTTAGCTTTGAATGTAAAAATAAAATTGTAGCCGAAGAGAAAATTACCGGACATGATTATGGATACGTTAATATTTTTAAGACTTACCAAAACGGTCCTCAGCTTTTTGTCGCTGATAATTGTCAGAAAAAAGTTGACTTAAAGAAAATTGTATACACAACTCAAGCAACAATAAAGAAGCTACTTACTTGTTTTAATGAAAAGTTGAATGATCCTAAATTTGCTCAAGAGGCTCAGATACTAAAAAGTTCAACCGCACTACTCCTTCAAAATCGAGAAAGCCCACTAAAAGTTCAGTGTCAACCTGATCAAAAAGAGCTTCGAACACAAGGGACTTGGGCCGGTTCTTATCAGGGCAAGGCAATTAGCTCAAGTGAGGAACCAGATTTCAACAACTCGATCGTCATCGGAAACGCCACGCAACAAGCTTCAGAGACAAAGCTTACAGAGCTGATATTTCATGAATTTGTTCATCTTCTCGAGCCTGAGCTTCAACATGGAACTGGAATTGAACGAGCAACTGCTTGTTCTGCCGCTTGTTTGTCTGATTTAGAAGGCGGAACCTTCTCAGGGATTGATAAGGAAACTGCGGAACGAAACTGTTTTGCAGAGGCTGATATTACAGAAAACTTAGCTTTGAAAAATAGTGTAGAGGGTCAAGCCTACCCGGCCTATTCTTATCTAATTGATAGCTTCGAACTATTAAAGTTTGACCCTAGCATGTCTACTCTAAAATCCATTCTTATTGAAACACTTATTAAAGAACAGCAAGGTGGACTCAAAGTTAGAGTAAAAGATGGCCTTCCAGAAGAGGTGGAACAAAGGCTTTTAGAGGCTCTCTCGTTTCAGGCCGCAGAAGCTGGACATAAAGCATCCGTAAAAGATTTAAAGAAGTTCTTAGACAAGCAAAAAACAAAGACATTTTCAAAAGATTCCATCGAAGAGTATGGTCAAGGCTTAGCGGCAGCGATGCTTTTATATTCAAATAGTCCTGTTACTGAGGATTTGGAAAACGAGTTCCTTTATAAACTTGGTGTAAATGACTTTAAAAAGGATATTGTTAATCAATAAGTGAGCTGATTTTACTTTGTAGCCCCTGCTTCTCGAATACCCAATTCTACAGCTCGATAAGAATTACATTGATTGAGTTGATTTAATTTTGAGTTATTAATCCCCACTACTCCAACCTGCTCATCTGACCATGGATTAATATAACTAAGTTTTACTTTGTTTGGATCGT
>JAYZXX010000239.1:0-6085 GCA_036140815.1 Bdellovibrionota bacterium
GCAGGGAGCAGCGAAGGCTGCGACCGGAGTAGCGCCTCTGAAAAAATACATTTCTCAGAAGACCGGTTCATTCAAAGAACCAAACCGAGGAGTTACCCCCCAAAAAAAACAATGCCCCAGCAGAAACAAAGAAACGACAAAACCAAGCCGAAGGCAAAAAAAAGACTCTCCCAAACCAATGAAAGAGCCCTCACTAAAAACAAAAAAACTACTTAGAAACAATCGCCGTAGTCCCCATCCCACCTGCAGTACAGATAGAAAGTAACACACGACCACTCCCCTTTTCATTCAACAATTTCGCCGCAGTATGAAGAATACGAGTCCCTGTGGCAGCAAATGGGTGTCCGAGAGCTAGGCTTGAACCTTTCACATTTAATTTAGAGCGATCAATGCTACCTAAAGCCTTATCCAAACCAAGTCTTCTCTTACAAAATTCTTCAGACTCCCAAGACTTTAAAGTACACATCACCTGACCAGCAAATGCCTCGTGAATTTCATAAAAATCAAAATCCTGCAAACTCAGATTTGCACGTTTCAACATCTTTGAAACCGCATATGCTGGAGCCATCAACAAGCCTTCGGCCTTCACAAAATCAACAGCAGCATTTTGCACAAACTCAAGATAAGCGATCGGTTCAAATCCATTTTCTTTTGCCCATTCTTCGGAAGCTAAAAGCACACAAGATGAACCATCAGTTAAGGCTGTAGAATTTCCAGCGGTTAAAGTTCCATTTTCTGAACGGTCAAAGGCCGGGCGAAGCTTGGCGAGTTTTTCCATGCTTGTATCAGCACGCAAAAGTCCATCACGATCTTTCCCCTGAAACTCTACAACCTGATCCTTATAAAAACCTTCTTCATAGGCTTTGGCTGCATTTTGGTGAGAGCGATAAGCTAACTCGTCTTGTTCTTCGCGAGTTACATTCCAATCTTTGACCATCACCTCACAAGATTGGCCCATGGACATTCCGGTTGCCGGCTCAACCACAGCTGGAACATTCGGTTTTAAATCAGACAAACTAATTTTCAGCATAGCACCGATTCTTTGGCCTGCCGTTTTCGCTGCTTGTATACCAAGAAGCTTTTGCGCAAAAGAACTTTGAAACTCAATGGGAGGATCAGAGTTCGTATCCGTCCCACCGGCGATACCGGCTTCAATTTGCCCCATGGAGATTTTATTAGCAATTTCTATGGCAGCATCTAGAGAAGTACCACAGGCACGAGACAATGTGATACCAGGTGTGTTATTATGCAGAGGTGAGTTCACAACCACATTACGAGCAAGGTTCCACTCAGCAGCTCTCTTAGTTACAGCACCTAAAGCAACCTCTCCCAGTTCTTTCCCTGTAAGATTATTTTCTTTTACCAAAGCGTCCAATGATAGTTGCATCAATTCCGTAGCACTAATTCCACGGTAAGCACCAAAAGACCTTTGAAATGGAATTCTTTTTCCAGCCAAAATGGCCACTCTTCTTTTATTTCCTTCAGAAATACTCATATGATCCCCTTATGTTTTAAAACACTAATATTGTTCTCCACATAGTGATTTGTTTCAACTGAATTTTAACGGATTGATAAGAGGAAATTTAATTAAGAAAGCTTTTTTCGAGTTTTGATTTGAATGAATGCACCTAAGTACAGTAATAAAAAATTAATTCGTCGAAAGATATAGATTAACCTGCTTTTTGGTAGATGGACCTTAAGAATTCAACTATATCGGATAAAGGCATTGGTCTAGCATACAGATAACCTTGGGCGTAGTGACAGCCCCATTTTTTAAGAACTTGAGCATCTTTTTCTGTTTCAATTCCCTCGGCAATTAAAGGAATTCCAAGACCTTTTGCAAGTTCTATGATTGCCTTTACAATCACACGAGTCTTTTTGTCATCATGAATTTTACGCACAAAGCTGCGATCAATTTTTAAATTGTCCACGTGAAATTGACTTAGATAACTTAAGCTCGAGTAACCCGTACCGAAATCATCTAAAGCAACTGTAAAACCACGTCTATGGCATTCTGTAATCCAATTTTCAACCATCTGTCCACCCACTAAAACTCTCTCTGTAATTTCCAATTTAAAGGTAGATGGAATGACATGGTTTTCAAGACTAGCTTCTTCTAAAACTTCAAAAAACTCTGGATCGTTCAATTGGCGTCCAGACACATTCACACTTACAAAAAAGTTTTTCTTAATATTCGACCAATCGCGAATGCTTTCTCTAATTTTATTAGAGTCTCTACAAGCTTGTTGCATCACCCACTGACCAATAGGAATGATTAATGAACTTTCTTCTGCAATCCCCATAAATATATCAGGACGCACCATTCCCATTTCAGCGTGTTCCCAACGAATTAAAGCCTCAAATCCAGCAATTTTCTTAGTTCTGAAATCTATTACTGGCTGGTAAAACAACTGGAAGTCATCATTCTCCAGAGCACTTTGCAGCTCTGATTCCATTTTAATTTTTTTCAAAGCATCTTCCCTAGCCTGCTCTTTACTCTCACCACCAAATCCAAATTCAGAAGGTGGGTCAAAATTTTCATTGCCGACTAGGCGTAACTTTGACGCTGAAGTATTTTCCGCTACAACAGCAGGAATTGCTACCGTATTTTTAGATTTAACATTTCTTGTATGAAGGGCAAAGTTCTCTCTACTTCGCTGCAGTAACATAGAAATCAAAAGTCTAACAATTGGATCGGCCAGATTTATTCTTTCCGCCAATTGATCTTGAGATACTACCGTCAATTGAACATCTTCTATGGCTTTTGCGCTTGCTGCTCTGGTACTAGAGTCAATGATTGCCATTTCCCCGAAAATCTCGCCCACTCCTAGTACTGCTACAGGAGTGTGAGCATCATCATCGCCAACAAAAATTTCTACTCGTCCGTTTTCAATAATAAAAGCAGAATCACCATCATCACCCTGGCGAAATATAATTTCATCCTTTACGTATTTACGTTTGGAATAAAACTTTGAAATGTTCTTTTTCTCTGGGTTTTTTGCCACGAACTTAGATCGGTATCTCATTGTGGCACCTTTAAAAAAAAACAGAGTTTTTTAGTACATTTAGACATGCGCTAAGCGTCAGAGATCAAATTAAAACAATATATTAGATTTAACGCGGCATGCTTAAATAAAATCACTAATTTTGCACATTGCAATCAGTACTAAAGAACAGGTGTGCCGCTTCTACTTAAATCTTTAGTAATGTTTTTTTGATGAGCTTCGATGGTACCGCCACCAATTTCTAAAAGCTTTGCATCACGCCATAAACGCTCAACAACATATTCAGCAACATAACCATAACCGCCCAATACTTGGATCGCTCGATCGGCAACATTCTTAGCCATAGTGGTAGCAACTAACTTCACGCCATCAGAGTCTATACGATTTCCCTCTTTATCAAGAGCCATATTTTGAGCAGTAGCATAGACATAGGTTTTTGAGGCCATGTATTCAGCATAGCTATCAGCGATGTATTTTTGAATTTGGCCAAAAGTGTCTAAACTTTTTCCAAATGCTTCTCGTTCCTTGGCATATTTAACCATAACGTCAATACAACGCCTGGCGATGCCAACACTTTGAGCGGCCAGAGTTAATCTTTCAAGCTCAAGATTACGCATCATATGAATCATGCTGTGACCTTCTTCCCCCACCAAATACTTCTCTGGAACTTTACAGTTTTCGAAAACCAATTCAGCCGTGTTTGAGCCTCTCATTCCAAGCTTTCCTTGAATTTTTTGGCCAACACTAAAACCCTCAAAATCCTTCTTTACCAAGAAAGTACTTAACTGTGGACGACCATTTTTTTCACCAGTTACAGCGTAAACCCAAACAACATCACAAGGAGTACGATTCTCATCAATGGTTCCATTTGTAATCCACATTTTACGACCGTTTAGAACGTAGTGGTCTCCCACTTTTTCAGCGGTGGTTTTCATTCCAAGAACATCCGTTCCTACATGAGGCTCACTCATTGCCATAGCCCCTACCCACTCTCCAGAAGATAGCTTCGGTAAAAACTCAGCCTTTTGCTCCTCACTGCCATTCACAGAAATGTTATTAACACACAACATACTATGAGCAAGATATGCCAGAGCAAAACCAGGGTCGCTATAAGAAAGCTCTTCATGTGCGATTACCGCCGCGGTTGCATCTAAGCCTGCCCCCCCATGATTATCATCAGCAGTAATTCCCAACAGGCCCAATTCACCGAGTTGACGAAATAAATCTAAATTAAATTCTTCTTTGTGGTCATATTCTTCAGCCTGCTTTTCTACTTCGTTTTTCACAAACTCAGCAAGCATTTGACGTAACATTTTATGTTCTTCGCTTGGGTTAAAAAGTGCTTCCATAAATAAACTCCCCATGATCCGTTAATTCGTCCCACAATTTAGCCTATGCAGGCTCTGAAATACAAGAGTTCAAAAGGCATTCGCTTAAAAAAATACCATAAAAATAATACTTTTTAGGCATTTTGTAAGCAAGCAAACCAAATTTTGAATACCAATTCCCCTAAGCGCTGTTAGAATGGAGTTTATGCTAGATAAGATTAAGAAATGGTGCCAAAAAAATTTTGTGCGAATCATCGAACAGAAAAACATCCAATACGGAACACAACTCAAGCTAGAAAGGCAAAGTGAGAAAATTTCTGTCGGGGTTTATAATACGGGTAAATTTTTGGTTCAGGGAAAAGACTCTAGATTAAAACAAGAATTACAATTTTTTTTAGGACTAAGCCCTGCCAAACCAGCAGAAAATAAAAGTGACAAACCACCCCAAAGCTTAGAACACAATCACGAAGTATGGATTGGCGTTGATGAAAGTGGCAAAGGAGACTTTTTTGGCCCTTTAGTGGTTTCAGCGGTTGTGGTCCACAAAAAACTAGAAGAACAATTAAAGAGCTTAGGTGTGGTTGACAGTAAAAAACTAAGTGACCAACGAATCATGGAAATGGCTCCGCAATTGATGGGAAAACTAAAACACCATTCAGAAGCATTAATGCCCATCGAATACAATGAACGTTATTCTGAAGTTCAGAATTTAAATATTTTATTAGGAAATTTACATGTAGACTGCATCGAACAACTTTATGATGAACGAGTGGATATGTACCTTTCGGATCAATTCTCTAACGATAAATCTTTACTAGAAAATATTGTTCGAAAACGTGGGCTCAATGAAAAAAAATTAATGCAGGCACCAAAGGCAGAGCAAGACTTAGCCGTTGCTTGCGCAAGCATTATCGCTCGATACCATTTTATTGAACTTTTAAATGATCTCTCTACTAAGTTCGGAGTTAATTTCCCAAAAGGTGCTGGAGATCTAGTAAACAAGTGCGCACTAAATTTTAGAGATGAATTTGGTTTAGAAAAAGTAAAAGAAGTGGCAAAAGTACATTTCAAAACCTTTGAAAGACTATTGTAATGGCTCAAAAAAATAAGAAAAATTTCTCCCCCTACAAATCCAAAGGTCAAGGCACGAAACAAACGAAAAGCCGCGGACATTTGAAAGCGGAAAAAATATATAGCGTACAGGAAGCGAACGATCGTCTCTTTGATATTTTCAAAAATCACGAAATGGATTTCATTAGCCATGAACAAAGAATGAAGCTAGCTAAATACTATCGACTCTTGATGGAAGAACAAAATCGTCAAAATTTCACTCGGATATTAAACTTTAGAGACATTGCCATTAAGCAATTTATCGACTGTTTGATTATCACCAAACACTACAATTTTCAATTTCCCCTAATGGACGTAGGGACAGGCCCTGGCCTTCCTGGAATTCCTTTGAAGATCTTTTTTGAAAAAGAACAAATGTATTTAGCAGAGGGAGTCTGGAAACGGGTTGAGTTTTTAAAAAGAGTCCGAGATGAAATCGGCTTAGAGAAGCTTGGCATGTTCGGTAAGAACATCAATGATTCTTTTGTCTACCCTGTTCGCGGGATTATTACCCGAGCCGTTGAAGAGATTAACAACACTCTTGAAAATTGTTTTCACTGTCTTCAAACCGGTGGTGAAATTTATTTTATGAAAGGTCCAAGAGTAGATCAAGAATTAGAGAAGCTAGATCCAAAATGGGAA
>JAYZXX010000240.1:0-14575 GCA_036140815.1 Bdellovibrionota bacterium
TTCTATTCTTATTAAAGAAAATCATGAGAACTGCTAATGTCAATACAGAGTTTTCAATTAGACGATTTTAGATAAAAGCTTTGAATTCTTATAAATTGTCCGTAGGACTCATAAGGCATTTCACCGCTTGATAAGCTTCTTGCACAAGCTTCTCTTTATCATGAAAATCTTTGGCTGATAAAACTAAAAGCTCATAAGTTGGAAAATCTACCCCAACCCAATTTAAAGGCCTTAAGCCTCCCCACTCATGCAAGCTTCCGGTTAAAATAGAGGCTTTCAAACTAGGATCTTTTTCAATCAAATACTCTTTAATTGCAAAAGCATCCATGTTTTCTAAGCGCAAAACATAGCGATCACAAAGGCGAGAGCTTTCCTTTGTGAAGAAAGCCTTGATAGAATCAGATTTTAAAAAAGAATCCTCACTAAATTCAGCCATATTTGTTTGCTCTAAGTTTTTATCAAAACTAGCTACCTCCAAAACACTTTGCTCTAGGACATACGCATCCCCTAAATAAAGTGGAGCAAGCTTCCTTAGCCGTGTGCCATACACCCCTAAAACAGAATGATTACTGACCCCAAGTAGACGAATTTGAAAGGACCTTTTCTCCTTGTAGCTATGGAGTTCATGCAAATGACTTCGAAAACTCAATGAAATACTGTACTTTCTTGCTTTCTCTAATTTTTCTTGTAAACCATCTATGGGTGATAGTTCACCAGTTAGATAGTGATCCTCGCAGTAAAGGGCAAAAATAAAATCCTCTTTGATGACTTCTTCTTCTTTGGATTTGAAGTCTTTCCAAGACAATCGAATCACCTCAAAGGCTTCACTACTTAGATAGTGAGCGCTTGATTCCATGATTGGATGTCCACCACCAATCAGCAAAACCTTCTTTTTATGAGGAAAAAGATTTTGCATTCCTTTTACAGCCTCCGTTAAGCCTTCTGAAAAACCTGGGTAAAGACTGACTCTTGATTTTTGAGGAAGATCATACTTTGCCTTCCATCTTTGAATTACATCCTCTTTTCCATGATCAAGCTTAATCAAATTTAGAAGCAAGTTGGCCTCCTAGTTTGATATTTTTTCTAGCTCTAAAAATTAAGTCTTGTTTTAAATCATCAAGATGGGCACTTCCTTCTAGTGGGTTTGCAGAAAATTGAATACTAGAGCTAGGACAAGAATCCACACAATCGCCACACAAAACACAGCTTGAATAGTCCACATAAAATGCGATGAGATCTTTTTCAACCAAATGTCCAGAACTAGAGTAGCGTACTTCTGCGTCGGGATTTAGGGGCTTGGAAATAATGTCGATGGAATTCATTGGACAAACGCTTTGGCAATTGCCACAAGCAGTACAATCAGAATAACGATTGTATAGTGACTGCCTAAGTTTTCCAGAAATCACTTTTGATCTTCCTAGAAAGTCCCTATGAACTGGTTTTTTTTGAATCAAGTACTGAAGTTTTCCAAGATAAAACTGCCAAAGATCAATAAGTACTTTCACAATTTACCCCCTGAACAAAATCAACGCCAAGAAGCTTTGCCCAAGCCTCTTGTCTTAAGTCTTTTTTAAAAACACTCTCTGAAATTTGCTGCACAAAATGTCGTGAAAAACTGCTCACCCGATACTTACCACTACAATAGTAAGAGTAAACTCTTCCTGAAGGAGATGAAGTTTTTTGGCTCAAAAAATGATTCCCTGGGATGTGCAAATGCTCAACTACCACACGATAGTCCCCTTCAGGCAATTGCAAAACATTTTTCTGAACACTTTCAATGCTATGGATGATTCTCAACACTCGATAACGAAACAAAGAGAAGGCATCGAAATAGTCTTTTTGTAGTACTGGAAACTCAGACATGGATTTTTTAAAATAGTTTTTATCTTGAATTCCAATGAGGCTTTCATAGCTACTATTCTCAGAAAACAATTCAGGCCACCATAACAAGTCTTTTTCTAAAGATTCTGGAAAATCACGGCCAATATCATCTAAATTTTCAAACAATAGACGGTCACACAATAAATATTCTAGGGACCTTTCTAATTCTTCTTTTATAATTTTTAAATTGGTTTTTAAATACTTTTGATCGCCCAGTTTAAGATCTTTTCGAACTCCACCTAAACAGATCAATCGAGGTAGCTCTCGCCCGCCACTCCAACTTTCGAAAATATCATCCACCATAAAACGGAAATAACTAAATTGATGATAAAGACTCTCGTCTTTAAATAGTGCACATAACTCTGCACAATAATTTAGATCCCAAACTAAGGTACTTAGATCACAGACTAAATCCCGTAAAGCCATCGACCTTCTAGTAAGTTGGTAGCCTGAGTTTTCTTCTATGGTTTCAGCAAAGACCTTTTCGAAGTGAGACGATTCAGAGTTTCCAAGCATTGCCGCCCAAACCACTCCAGAGAAGGGATTGCGATTGTCCACTTGCTTATAAAGACCAATTTTATTTTTTTTAGCAATTTCAGAGACTAGCATTTTTTCTTAAATCCTCCAAAAGTTGCAAAAAGGAAACTTTATGTTTTGGAATTACCTCTAATTGAAGGTCCTCTTTTTCTTTTTTTACATAAAAATGCACAACGATACTGTTTCCCACTTCAAACAAATTAATCGGTGCCCCTAAAAAATCTTTTTTACTATTTGCGAAAATCCAGAAATCTACCTCTTCCAATTTCAGAAGATTAGGCCCTAAACTGGAAGGGAAGCTAGTGATATCCATTTGGTCACATAGACTTTTAAAATACGTGGTCGTTTCCAGAGTCATTTAAAATATCCCTTACTGTTTTGTTCTGCATTCCAATTTTAGAAATGGCTGAAATTCCTTTTAAAATATCATCCCAACGAGGAGGACAACCTGGAACAAAATAATGCACAGGTAAAATGTCTTTTGCAGCAACACAGTTTTCATCGTTTGCAAAAGCAGCCGCTGAAAGAGCACAAGAGCCCACCGCAATGACCAGCTTCTCTTTTAACATTCGATCATAAACGTCTTTTAAATTTTGTGCCTGCTCTGGATTGATCCATCCACCTATGACTAATAAATTTGCCTCTTCAGGGCGTTCTGCTTTGCGCACAACACCAACTTGCTCCCAGTTTACTACCGAAGAACTTAGGCTTTTTAAAACCAACTCACAACAACCTGTTTGTTCAATCCACGGATATACCAAAAAAATACCCCCATGTATAAGAATACACAGGGGTTTTTCAAAGGTACAGGACTTTAATCTCTAGATACCAGAATTGTGTCTTTCTTCCTCATCTAAGATAGAAGTATAACCACCTTTTAGGTTTGGTCGACGGGTAAGATGCTGGATATCATGCACAAAGCTTGATCCATTTAAACCTGGTTGCTGCCACTCAGGCCCCATTCTAACCGCATCTACAGGACATGCTTCTTCACAGAACCCACAATAAACACATCTTAAGGTATCAATTTCGTAAGAAATTGGAAACTTCTCTACCTCAGGATTGTCATGTTCAGCAGCAGTAATGCTTATACAGTCCGCAGGGCAATTGGTTGCACACAACATACAAGCAGTACAACGAATGCTTCCATCCTTTTTCACTGTTAAAATATGAGAGCCTTTAAATCTAGGCCCATATTCATATTTCTCTTCTGGATAATTTACCGTTGGCATTTCATCTTTATGAAAGAGATTGTAAATCATATTACGGAAAGTAAGTGCCATACCTTTTACGATACTGGTTACATACCAACTGGATTTAATATCTGGTCTTTTAACAATACTCATAAATTAGCCCCTACTTGCAACTCATCCCCTGCCATTAACTGCATCGCCTCATTTAAGCTCAAAGCCTGAGATACAACTAAACGCATTTTCTGGATCTTTTGCACAGTCCCTGCGAAATTGGTAAAACTACCTTTTTTCTCAACAAAAGTTTTCATTGGGATTAAATAATCAACATCCCTATAAGCAGGGTTTGGATTACTACTTAACACTACTAATTTCTCAGCCTTTGAGAACAACTGAATCTTTTCTTGAATGTCAGGAAAATATTCTTGTAACTCAGGGCCCGCCAATACTAGCAACTTGATTTTTCCTGAGTTCAAATCCGCTTCTAGCTGCTCCCAAGTCGCGTTGAAGGATTTAGCCTCTAAAGCTTTGATCAAACCAGCTGTGTTCGGGTTTTTATCTCCGCGCAGCAGAATTCCGTCAAAGTCATCGAAGCTCTCTGGATTATTCACCCAATGAAATACATTCTTCGTGCCGATTTTATCCACATACATCATGGCATCATCGTATTCTTCATTGGTGTACTGCCCTGTAAAAACAAATGCTACTTGCTCACTTGAATAATTTTTAACTAAGCTAGCAACATCCTTTGCCGCCGCACCTGGAGCCATCATTTGTGTACCAGCTTCCGTTTTTTTCATCGCTTTTAATAAACGACTCTCTTTATTTACATGCTTAAAAATATTTCTACCCTTATCACACATCCAATAATCGTTTATATCTTTGTTGTGCTCTGGCTTTACTCGAAAGTAGCCTTTTTCGTTGTAATATACATTTACGTTACAACCAGTAGAACAGCCATTACAAACCGTAGAGTCGTTATCTAAATACCAAACCCTTTGCTTAAAACGAAAGTCTTTACTGGTTAATGCACCTACCGGACAAATATCAACTACATTCACCGCGTAATCATTATCCAATGGTTTGTCTTCATGGGTACCAATTTCAGAACGATCGCCACGATTGAAAATTCCCAACTCACTGGTTTTAGTGACTTCGTCTGTGAAACGAACACAACGAGAACATAAAATACAGCGTTCGGTATCTAAAACTATTTTACGACCTAGATCTACTACTTTGCGCTTCTTTACTTTGCGCTCGGCCATCTCTGGATCATATTGGCCAAATTTCATATATTGATCTTGTAAACCACATTCACCAGCTTGGTCACAAATAGGACAGTCTAAGGGATGATTGATTAAGTGAAAATCTAATCCCCATTTTACAGCTTCTTGCACTTTCGCTGAATTGTTACTGACCACCATTCCTTCTGTAACTTGTGTATTACAGGCAATCATCAAACGTGGTGCCCCTTCAACTTCAATCATACAAAGACGGCAAACTCCAGCAACACTTAAACCAGGATGCCAGCAGTAATGAGCAATGTCTTCTCCCGCCTGCTTAAAGGCTTCAATGACCATTGTGCCTTCTGCTACTTCAATCTCTTTTCCATTAACCGTGCACTTGAGCATAGGTTTGTCCTTTTACTTTTGAGCGACCTTCGCGAACATAAAATTCAAATTCATCTCTAAATTTTTGTACAAAACTAATGGTAGGCATAGCAGCCGCATCCGATAATGCACAAATGGTTTTCCCCATCATATTTTTAGCCACAGTCTCCAACAAATCGATGTCTTGAACTCGGCCTTCTCCCTTTACAATTTTATTAGCAATCTTGTTAATCCAACCTGTACCCTCACGACAAGGAGTACATTGACCGCAACTTTCATGATGATAGAAATGCAAAGTTACATCTAATAGATCCACCATGCAGCGAGTATCATCAATCACAATCACAGCACCTGAACCAAGCATACTGCCAACGGATTGTAAGGATTCATAATCCATATTTACTTTATAAGCTTCTTCCGCATTTAAAATTGGAGCAGAGCTTCCACCTGGAATTACAGCCTTTAGCTTCCTTCCTGGCTTTAAACCTCCACATTCTTCTTCAATCAATTGCTTCAAAGGATAGCCCAAAGGAACCTCGTAGGTACCTGGCCTTTGAACATCACCACTCACTGAAAATAACTTTGTTCCAGTAGATTTTTCTGTTCCATATTTTCTATAAGCCTCTACCCCATCACGAAGTATGTATTTCACAGAAGCCAAAGTTTCTACATTGTTTACAATGGTTGGTTTTTTCAAATAACCTTGAACCGCTGGAAAAGGAGGCTTCAGTTTTGGTTGGCCTTTATAACCTTCTAGAGAAGAAATCATACCTGTCTCTTCTCCGCAAATATAAGCACCAGCTCCTGAATAAACATCTAGATCAAAATCAAAACCAGAACCTTGGATATTTTTACCTAGGTATCCAGCATCGTAGGCTTCTTTTATGGCTTTTTCTAAAAGCTCAATAATGTGTCGATACTCACCACGAACATATATATAGCCTTTATGACTGTTTACTGCGTAACCAGAAATGATCATTCCCTCAATCAATTGGTGTGGTGCTCTTTCCATCATTTTACGATCTTTGAAAGTCCCGGGCTCCCCTTCATCTGCGTTACAAAGAAGATATCTCTCTTCACCATTGTCAGGCAAAAAGCTCCATTTCATACCCGTAGGAAAACCAGCACCACCACGGCCTCGAAGACCTGCTGCCTTCACCATCTCAATGATTTCTTTTGGCTGCATTTTAAAGGCATTGGCGATTTGCTCATAGCCACCGTGTTTTTTGTAGCCATCGATTCCGATAAATTCGTCTTTAGTATAATGTTCTGAAATTATTTTTGCTTCCATCTCACACCTAGTTTAGCTTTTGCAAAGACTCAATGATTTGATCTATTTTGGCTTCATTTAAATTTTCATGATATTCAAAATTATTCTGCATCACCGGTGCTGTATCACACGAACCTAAACACTCTACTTTCGACACGCTAAACTTACCATCTGCTGATGTCTCGCCAGCTTTTACATTTAGCTTTTTACAAATGTAATCTGTAAGTTCACGACCACCTGCCATAGAACAACTAATGTTAGTACAAACCTGCAAGTGAAATTTACCTGTAGGCTTTTGGTTGAACATCGTATAGAAAGTAAAAACTTCGCGAATTTCTGCAACAGGAATTTCCATAAGCTCAGACAAAAAGTCTATAGCCTCTTTTGACACCCAACCATATTGCTCTTGCACTTGGTACAAAGCTGGAATGATAGCAGATTGCTTAGTCTCATACCTTTTCATTTCTGATTTAATTTTTTCTACTCGCTCATTTGCTAATTGAAACATTGTATCCTCGATCTAGCGATCTAACTCACCAGCAATTAAATTCATACTCCCTAAAACAGAAATCACATCAGCAACTAAACCACCGGTAATTTGTTCTGGGAAACTTTGATAAATAGGGAAACAAGGAGGACGCACACGCAAGCGATATGGTTTCATTTCTCCATCACTTACGAGGAAAAATCCTAGTTCACCATTGGCCGCTTCTGTGTAATCGTAAATCTCACCCTTTGGAGGTTTAATCCCCTTCATGATCAACATAAAGTGATTCATTAAACCTTCGATATTGCCATATACATCTTTCTTCTCAGGCAAGACGATAGATTTATCACGAATCGTATAGTCTCCAGCTGGAATGTTTTTAGCCACCTGCTCAACGATTTTCACTGATTGTTTCATTTCTTCCAAGCGAACCAAATAACGATCGTAAACATCTCCAGTTGTTCCCACAGGCACTTCGAAGTCTAAACTTTCATAACCGTAATACGGTTCTGCCTTTCTTAAATCTAGACCCACGCCAGCCGCTCTTAAACAAGGTCCTGTATAACCCCACATAATAGCATCTTCCGCAGAAATACTTCCTACTCCTTGGGTTCGCTGCATCCAAATTTTATTTTCCGTTAGTAAGCGGTCTACTTCATCAATCCCTTTACGAAGAGATTTACAAGTTTCTAAAACATCTTTGTACCAGCCAGCAGGAGGATCTTGAGCCATGCCACCAACACGAGTCATGGAAACCGTAAGTCGTGCACCACAAAGTTTCTCAAATAAGGTGTAAACTTGTTCACGAAGTTTAAACAGGTAAAAGAAACCAGACAAAGCCCCTAAATCTACCGCATTGGCACCAATACAAACAATGTGATCAATCACGCGAGATAACTCAGCTAAAATAATACGAATTGCCTGAGCTTTTAATGGAATTTCTACCCCAAGCATTTTCTCTACCGCTTTACAGTAACCGATATTATTCATTGGAGCCGAGCAATAGTTCAAACGATCAGTGTATGGAATCACCTGATTGTAGGGATGGGTTTCAGCCATCTTCTCAAAGCAGCGATGTAAAAAACCTAATTCAACCCCCGCCTTCTCTACCTTCTCCCCATCTAGAGCAGCCATTACTCGCAAAGTACCATGGGTGGCCGGATGCGATGGCCCAATGTTTAAAGGCACTAAATCTTTACCTGGAACTGGACTAAAACGACTTCCATCCTCAAAGTGCACAGGCAAAACATCCGAACAATGTTGTTGGTTATTTGCATCATAGTCTTTGCGAAGAGGATGCCCTTTAAAATGATGGTGAGTTAAAATTTTTGTTAAGTTTGGATGCCCCTCAAAAATGATCCCGTACATATCATAGGCTTCTCGCTCAAACCAATTAGCACTACGCCACACAGAGGTAAGACTTGGCAATTTGGCATCGTCTTCCTGTAAAAACACTTTTATACGTAGTCGGTTTAAAGTTTTCGAACTGAACAAATGATAAACTACGGCGTAACGACCTTCTTGAGCATCTGGATATTTTGAATAATCTACCGCAGTTAAATCCATTAAAAAATCATAAAATGAATTTTCACGATAGTACCGTATAACCTCAAGAATATTGGCCTTAGGAATGACTACCACATCATTGTCGTTTTCATAATAAAACTTGAAGTCCCCCACTGGAAACTTCTCACTCAAATTTTGTTTTACTTCTTCGATACGGCTCACAGCTCAGGCCCTTTCCAATTGTCTTTCCAAGGTCTTGGTACGTTCTTTTCAATCATTTTTTGTAGAAGCATTACACCATCCAAAACCGCTTCTGGTGTTGGCGGGCAACCTGGTACGAAAACATCTACTGGAATCACTTTACTAATGCCTTGAAGGACGTGGTAAGAACGATAAAATCCTCCCGAACTTGCACAAGCACCCATAGAGATTACATACTTCGGCTCAAGCATTTGCTCATAAATATGAACCAAAACAGGAGCCATTTTTTCAGTGATTGTCCCGGCTACGATTAATAAATCTGCCTGGCGAGGAGAAAAGCGAACCACCTCTGCGCCAAAACGGGCTAAATCATATTTGGGTCCCATAACAGACATTAACTCAATTCCACAACAGGCGGTTCCGTATGGAAGTGGCCATAGGGAGTTTTTCTTTCCCCAATTGATCCAGTCCTCCACTTTTGTGGTCATCACGTTTGAATTTAACATATCTTGTAGATCGAAAGCGTCTACCTTTTGTTCTGTCATTCTTTAATTCTCCCTAGAGGATTTTAAAGGTAAAATTCATCGCTTTGAAAAAGATCGAACGAAAAAAGAATGATTTCGGCTTCGAAAATCAGGCATTTCTCAGACTTCCCTCTTAAGCAAAAAACTTATGCGATTTTTTAACTCTTTGGTTGTATCATTTTCTTTTCATTTAGAAATGTAATAACTGAACGCGTTAGCAACAGCTGGACTATATAAGGTATGGAAATTAAACGGGCATTTTGATTTTAACGGAGATTCTGAGGAATGCTTAGGCACAGTCTCATCGCCGTTGAAAATGGGTTTCAGTAAGCTCTCGCCATTCTGGGAAATTTCAAAAAAAGATTTAGATTCATGAGTAAGCCTTACTACTTTGCCCAGCGAAAAAGCAAGACTAGTAGAACATAAAAACTACTGTTCGAATCAATACTCAGAGTACATTCATACTATGACTAAATGCATTTTTGTTTACACCAAACTCAAGCCTGGGTACCAAGGAGCAAACAGAGGGGGAACTATGACAAAACTACTTATTAGTTTGTTTGCACTTACAATTTTAAATCTAAATACTCTTTATGCCGCGAAAGACTTCGCAGTTTTTCATCTCGACCAAGACATGACAGAGAAGTCATCTAAGGCTAAAGCCAAAACTGATTACTACGCTGAAACCTTAAAAATGTTCGAACAAAGCGAAAGGGCTCTGTTCGAAGAGCTGCCTTCTTACTTCATCGGAAGATGTTTCATGGCCAACGGAGAAGTCAGAGGAACTCTTCTTCTTTCTGGTACATTCACAGAAGACAAGAATCTTGGCCCCGTATTTTCACCGAAGACTTACAATATAGTAAATATATTCCAAGGCTCATCCTTAGATTATTTTGATCGCATTACACCCAGAATGAAATCCCACATGGAAAAAATCACAAAAGATGAAGTCAAGCAATACGGTGCAGATTTAATAGTAGACAAAAGAGTCGAAGGCCTTGGCGCTGTTTTTGTAATACGAAAATTCAATGATTACTTTACTGCCATAGTTGAAGCTTACAGAAGTTCAAACGATGAAATTTCAAAAGAGCTTTACTCTAGCTGCTATTTTTACGAAGAACCAGAAGTAGTAGAAAACTAAATTTCAAAATTAAAACATTGAGTTTTATGAAGGCGAGCTCTAGTCTCGTCTTTTATTTTTTCACTATACTAAACCAGCTTATGCCTTTGACTTAAGTCCAGCTCCATAAGTAGATCTTCGTTAGACAATAAAAATTTCCTTGGTCCTGCCAACAGCCTTTGCCTTGTTAGTAAATCGTTTGAGTTTTAAAATTAGTATATCCCAAAAAAATAACTGTCACGGATGGCAGTGAAAGTATCAAGGAGGAACCATGATCCGCAAACTTATGTTGGGCACTGCTTTACTTTGCCTAAGCCAGCAAGCCCTAGCCAAGGAATACATCATTAAATTCACAGGCGACAACGAAACCCAAGCTGCATTTATAGAAAATGTAGACGCCACGCCACTACTCGACAATATGTATCTTATCGATGTACCGGAAACCGAAGCCGCAAGCATGCAACTTTATGCTCTAGCAAATTCACCTGAGGTGGCTTATGTGGAAAGCAATAAAACTCTAAGTCTGTACCCAATGAACATTGACGCTGCCAACGCGGCAGCCGCACAATTACTATCAGACAAGCCTGATTTCTTTGCTCCAGCGGATAACCCAGCGATTCCAAATTCTCCAAAGAACCCAGGATCAGGTAACGATCCCCTACTTCAACACCAATGGGGAATGATTGACAATCAAGTGCAAAAAGCATGGCAAGTTGGTGGCACAATGGGTGATCCCAATGTAGTCGTTGCCGTAATTGATACCGGTGTTGATTATACTCACGAAGATTTAATTTATAATATGTGGAGAAATCCAAATGAAATTCCAAACAATAACATTGATGATGACGGAAACGGGTTTGTAGATGACATCGTTGGCTGGGATTTCGTAAGTAACGACAATCTACCATATGATTTGAGCATGGACCCTTTACAACTTATTTTTCAGGGTGGAAACCCTGGTCACGGGACTCATTGTGCTGGTAACGTTGCCGCTCGCGGGAACAACGGAAAAGGAATTACTGGGGTTGCTCCAAATGTTAAAATTATGGCCATGCGCTTTTTAAGCGAAAAAGGTCAAGGCACCACAGCAGGCGCGGTTCAGTCAATCAAATATGCAGTGGACAATGGCGCTCACATCTTGTCAAACTCTTGGGGCTCCGAAGGAGACGATCCGAACGATCCAAACACTCAGGCTTTGAAAGATGCCATCCAATACGCACAAGATAACAACGTACTTTTTGTTGCAGCAGCCGGGAATGGACACCAAGGTGTGGGATATGATAACGACACTGATTCAAAACCAGCCTACCCCGCTAGTTACGACCATGAAGTGATCCTTTCAGTGGCCGCCTTGGATGTAGAAGATGCCTTGGGAAGTTTCTCAAATTGGGGCAAAAACACTGTGGATATCGGAGCTCCAGGAGTAAAAGTATACTCAACAGTTCCAGATCAAAAATACGCTGACACCGTTTTTGACCAGTTTGGAATGACAGTCCACTGGGATGGAACTTCAATGGCTACGCCACACGTTGCAGGAGCGGCAGCTTTGTATTTAAGTGCAAACCCATCAGCCAGCTGGTTAGACATCAAAAATGCTCTTTTAAACTCTAGCACACCAATAAGCGCTCTAAACAACAAAAGCGTTTCCGGTGGAAAATTGAACGTTCTTAAATTGATGCAGTAAAATAAATATTAGCCCTAGAGCCAGGCCAACCATGGTCTGGCTTTTTTTTATTTTCCTCAAAGCACTTAGATCACTAGGCAAAAATACCGATACAAAATTTGTATGGGCAGAAACGACCAAATTGATTTTCAATATTTTAATGAACAAAGCTCCAAATTGTTTTTCGTGCTAGACAATATGGGTCGTTTTATATTTGCGAACAAAGCATGTATTGAAACTTTAAAACTGAAAAAAGAGGATCTGCTCGCTCAGAGCTTCTATCAATACATCCACGAAGAAGATCAGAGTCGTTTTGACAAAGCCTTTAGAAGCATTGATACTTTCTCCAAAAATCAACTGCATCAACAATTAAGCTTACGACTCATTACTAAAAAATCACAAGAAGCTGAAATGGACATTTCTCTGAGTAATCATAATGGCTGTGTATACTGTCAAAGTGAAGAAAAGTTCACTTTAGATAATCTCAGAGAGAGCCATGAAAGCATTTCTAAAATTGCAAAGATTGGTGATTGGAGATACTACCCAGATAATGACAGTCTTCACTGGGGCAGGGAGATGTTTCGCATTCATGAAATTTCTAACAACCTAAACATCTCTTTAGAAGAGGCTACAAAATATTTCAGTCCTGAATCTAGATATTTGTTTACCGAACAAATCCAGGCCTGTTTAGAATACAACAAAGCCATTGATTTAGAGTTTAAAATTACAACAGCTAAACAACATGAAAAATATGTAAGGGTGAGCGCTAGAAAAAAAATGGAAGAAGGTGGAGAGTTCATCACTGGAACCTATCAAGACATCACCGAACAAAAAACAAAAGAACAAATCCTATTAGACCAAAATACAAAGATCATTCGTAGCTCTCGACTAGCAAATATGGGTGAAATGGCCGCTGGTATAGCACATGAAATTAACAATCCCCTTGCCATTATCATTGGCTTTGCAGATAGAATTTCATCTTTGATTGGTAAAGAAGAGATCAATAAAGAAAAAATAGCCTCGGCCTCAGCTAGGATATCAGAAATGACAGAGCGAATTGCTTCTATTATAAAATCTCTTAGACAATTCTCCAGAGATGCTAGTAAAGATGAGAAGGTGATTGTTAGAGTCTCTGATGTAGTTGATGATGCATTGACCTTATCTCAAGAAAAATTGACAGCAGACAAGATCATTGTAAAAACCGAAGAAGTTTCAAGAGAACATTTACTAAAAGTACAACGCACTGAACTTTCTCAGGCCATATATAATTTAATCATTAACTCTCAAGAACATTTATCTACTAACGATTTAGCTGAAAAATGGATCTCGATCACTAGCGAAATCAAAGGAGATCGAGTCATTCTGTATATTACAGACTCTGGCATGGGGATCCCACAAAACATTGAACAAAAAATCCTAAATCCTTTTTTTACCACCAAAGAAATTGGTAAGGGAATGGGCCTAGGGCTTCCCATTGCAAAATCCTCCGTGGAAACTATGAATGGTAAGCTCTACTACAACAAAAGCGCTCAACACACTCAATTTATCATTGAACTGCCATACAATTCACAAAGACTTTTGCGCAAACAATATGAGGCTATTCAGACAAGAAAGAATGCTGCATAATAAAATGTAGTTCAACGCCCCCCTACTACACTCACAAAGTAAACTGAAGAACTAAGAAATCAGGTGAAGTTTGATTTATAGGAAGTAAATGATGCAAGTAAGTAAGGAATATGCTGTTATAAAATTTAATGATTACGAACTTGCAACTGCATTGGAAGCGATCTACACAATCATTCGGTGCCCTGAGGGCCCGATTTTCTTAAACCCTATACTTTACAATAAAACAAAAAATCTAGGCCCTTTTAAACTCCAAATATAATCCAACCTATTTTTAGGTACTTAGACAAAACTTAGAAAGGGACCGCAGCTGACCAAATACTTTACAGTCCTATAAAGAATTCACTCCATTAAGGATTTCAATAACTTAGATCTGATTCATGTTAAAATTACCTTATGAGAAAGCTACTAATTATTTCCATTCTATTCACAAGTTCACTAGCCATCGCTATTCCTAATTCGAAAGAATCCATGGATAGTCTTGATCGAGAATCTTCCCTACAAATTGAAGCGCCAAAGACGAATTTTGACAAAGCCTGGGCAGACATTGAAAGCTTCGCAAGGGCTGGTGAGTTTAATAAGGCTCTTGATGAGAAACATGTGGAACTACTTAAGTCTCTGAGTGCGGATCAAAGATTTCGTTTGGGCGATAATCTCTACAGAGATGGCCTTATTCCTAGAAAGCTTTTTTATAGCGCAAAAAACAAGCCTACGCTTATACAAGAGTTGATCAAATCTGGGAAAATAAGTTCCAATGAAAAGGACTTGCATAGATTAAGTCTTTATTTACTCAGTAATCTGTTAGTTGAAGAAGAGGACATTCCTGATACGGATGCCCAATGAATACCTCCAGTGAAACTGGAGGTATCACAATGGGGCACAGCCCCTTGTTCTCAGAAGTAATTCATTGTCATCTGCTCTTGTCTCTTATCTTCAGCTTCTTGCTCTCGAATGTAAGTGCGG
>JAYZXX010000241.1:0-5979 GCA_036140815.1 Bdellovibrionota bacterium
GATCTTATAATATTCGAAGGCATTTAAAGTTAAGAGAAGAAAATATTTCCATGGGTATTTTAATTCATCAAAAGTTTTCAGAAGAAATTTACAACGGCATCGCAAGCTTTAATCCCTATGAGAAGCCAAATCTTAGATTAGACATAGTTGAAGGTGGTCAAAGCAGAGCTACGAATCCTGCTTTAAATAGTAAATTATTCTCTCATAGCATTGAGAATATTGATGTCGTCTATGACTTCGGTCCCAAAAGTAGTTTATTTATGTCAGGGATTCGACGACTGGCAGAAAATATCAAATCGGTGCATAGAATTATGCAGAATGAAGACGTTTTTAATCCAACCATGGTTAAACTAGAGTGGTTACTAATGGGGCCCGATGAAAACGCCCCTAGCTATATGCAGTTCTCTTCGCCCATTATCCTGCAAGTAAAGAAAGCCATGAGTGTAGAAGAGCGGAATGATTTTCTATACGGAATAAAGAAAAAAAGCGAACTTAAAAGCTTTACTAAAGACTCTACATATTCAGAGGTAATCTCCTATTTGGAAAACTATAAGATTCCAATGATTGATATGAACAGCTATATGCAAAGGTTAAAATTAAAGTCAGAGATGTATTTTCCTTTTCGAGCTTACGTTTCTAAGGAGAAGTCCTTATTTGTGACAGCCTGGGATCGTATGGATCGGCCACACTATAGTACTGAATTCGCCGTTGGAGAGTTGAAAGATAAATACCAGCTGGAAGAAGTTTTTGTCGGCTACCTTAGAGCTGAAATATCTCAAAAGAAAATAGTGCGACTACAAATTTTGGATTCTAATGGAGCGGGAAAAACAATGAGTAATTATTCCTTGAACGATATATTAAAAATGATAGCTGAGTTTATGAAACAAATTCCAGCAGAGTTGTTAGATAAGACTACATTGATAGATCTAACAAGGCAGTTAAATAGGGAGCAATTACAAAGCTTTTCTCAAGAAACATTTGATTATGAAGAACTTATGAACTCCATTGATTAAAGAGTTGAATAATATTTAGTGTATTTGAAAATTGGCTGTATTATTTCAATTCTTCTGGTTTGAGCCAATAAGATAAATTTTCAGTGAATGAGCGTTTTAAACTTTGGTTTTCAAACTCCAAAGTTTCTCGTTTACTAAGTTTCAATGCTTTTATTTCTTTTTTATGGGCCTTTAATAGAAACTTTTTCCAAGACCCATCTTTAGTGGCTAAATCAAAACCTCTTTCTAGTTTTTCAAATAACTCATTATTTTTGGAATTTACATAGAAAAACTCACCGAAAGGGTAATGGATTAAAAAATGCTCTTCAATTCTTAAGTTAGTGTTTTTGTTTTTAAAATTTAAAAATTCACTATTAATTTCCAGAATGGATCTTGAAATGTATTGAATTTTATTGCTTTTCAATGCCTTCATAAGACTTTCAAAATCTTTAAAAGTTCTAATCTTTAAGCCATTGTTTCTTAATACTTTCAAATCCTCCCATTTGTCTAAGAAGCCGCCCTTTAAGCTTTTAATATATTCCATGAATTCAAGTTGAGATTTATGGGATGTTTGAAATGAATCATTTACTAGTAAAACTCTATAGCCAAGTAGGCCCATTCGAATCGGGTAGGGAACGTACTTTATGGGAGAAGACTTTTCTCGCATTTGCAGGGGTAAAAAACCAATGTCGATTTGATTTTTACTCAATGCTTTTTGAATTTGTTTTTGGTCATTGATCAGGACATTTTCAATTGAGATATTTTTTTCTCCTGCCTTAGTGAGAACTAATTTAAGAAGTTCGACCTGGTAATCAAAATTTTGGTAAGTTTTGGTTTTACTAGAATTCACTTTTAATTCTAAAGAGTAAATGGGCTGTTGAAAAAACAGAAAAAGTAATAAAAAATATCTCATAAAGCCTCTTTCATTATTATTGGAAAAATGAGCCGTTGCGAAGTTTCCAGAAATATTTATCGATCGTACCATTCTTCTTAAGGCTTATCATTTTTTGTTCTACCAGCTTAATCGCTTTTTTACGTTTTTGTTCATCCATTTTTTTAGAGAACATAAGCTTCATCCCTTCCATAAGGACGGGTTTCTTGTGGTGGGTGATTTGTTTGAACTCTTTTTTTGATAGATACTTTTTTGCTAAATAATAGCCAGCCTCAAGGTCCATCGGAAAAGCTTGGATACGGCCTTCAATGAGCATCTTAAATTTAACTCTATCCTCTGGGACGATGATCAGATTCGCGGATCTTTCCTCGGCCAATTTGTCGATTTCATTTCCATAGGTATAGTTTTTTGTGAGTGCAATTTTATATTTTTTTAAATCTTCATAGCTATCCCAATGGAAGCCAGAAGCTTTGAGGTGAAACAATACTTTTTCATTGAATGTAATTGGTACCGAAAAGTAAAAGTCCTCATCTCTTTTTTTGTTCTGAATCCACATTGGACTAACTTCATATTCTCCGGTTTTTAAAAGAAATAGGGATCGATTCCAGGGAAAAAAGTCCAATTCAATTTTGAAATCTGTATCGGAAAATATATCATTTAGAATTTTCGCGTAGAGTCCATTGTACTTCAAATCATTGGATAAATAGGGAGGAAATTCTCCACTTGCAAAGCGAAGTGACTCTTTAACTTTTGCCTGAGTAGGAAATGTTAGAAAGAAGATTATGCATAGTAGACTCGATAATTTAGTCAAACCAAACCCCGAAGTGAATTATTAGATCGACAGATATTATATTTTATGACGGATTTAGTCTTCAATGAGATTATAGAATATTTCTTTTCTTGCTACTAAGCGTTGCATGCTTTTTGTGCTCATTATCAAAATACTATGATTCTGCCTATCTAGCAGCCACTCTTGGGGGGATTTGGGTTTGTAAAGCTTGACTGAAATTCGTCGTAGGTGGAAGCTTTCCCCTTTAAAATTACCATTAGGAATCTATGATTAAACATATAATTCTTTGTCTATTTTTCTTTTCTACCACGGCGAAGGCTATGGATAGAAATTGGTTTAATGAAAACGATATTCCATCGAGGGAGTTATCTGCCAATTTCTGGACAGTTTATGGGGTTCAGTGGCTCGTCTATTATATTGACCAAAAAGATACAATCAAAGAGCACGGCTCACTTGATTCTTGGGGTAGTAATATTTTTAAGACAACTTTTGATAAGGATGATTACCACTACAATATTTATAAGCATACCTTTGTGGGGCAATATTACTATTTGTTTTATCGTTCCAGAGGCTATTCAAAAAGAGATTCCTTTCTGTGGAGTTTTGTTTCTTCGGCGGCTTTTGAATATACGATTGAAACTTTGACAGAGCCTCCAAGTCATCAAGATGTTTACCAAACACCTGTTTATGGGGCCATTCTTGGTTTCTATGCGGAAAGTTTGTCTGAATATCTTTATGAAAGTGATTATCAATGGATTCGCTTTTTTTCTTATGTCTTTAATCCCTTTAGGATTTTACCCAGTACCAAAGATATGTATTTTTCTGCAACTTTAGTGGGAGAACAAAAAACAGTGGGGTTGAGCTATGCGTTTTAAAAATGTAAGGCAAAGGATGGCGCTGGGGCTTGGCATGTTTGCAATTAGCATTGCATCTCATGCTATTGAAAGTCAGACAACTGCTTCTATGGAAGCGAATGAAAATAGCGGGCAAAAAGAGGTTCTTGAGGTTAAGCAAGATTCAAGGTCGGAAACTCCAAACTCTAAGCCTCCAGTGAATGCCAGTGAATCACAATCCATTCAATCTCCAGTTGAAACCGGCAAAGGTCCTTCAAATAGCGAAGAAGAGATTCCTACTGGAAAGATAATCACCGAGAAAATTCCCAATAAAGATATTTTAGACGGCCATGAAAAGCTCTTGAAAGACATCCATATTTTGATGGGTTTGGGAGTGAATCAGAGTTTTTACCGCAATGACTCACAAGAGTCCGTCACTGAGCTTGGTCCTAGCTTTAAAGCTGATGTAATCTATCTAATTAATCAAGATTGGGCTGTAGAATGGAGTGGGATTGCAGCCTTCAAAGAGTTTAGTGATATTTTGGTCTGGGATACTTTGCTTACTTTAGGGGTAAGAAAGGTGATGGGACCATCATACTTTTTTAATGGAACTTGGTTTACTCGATACTATCTCGGCTACGGACATTCGGTGGCCTATGTAGATAGAGATGCATTGAGTGAGTTAGGGTATTCTGGTGATATCAATCGAATTCATTTTGGTGGAGAAGTGGTTGGCTTGGGAGCTGGAATGGTTTGGGAGTCTGAAAATAAAAGTCTTCATTTCTTTGAATTAAATTGGGGTATTCACTATCTTAAGAACCGTGAAGCTGTAAATATTCAAAATGATGTTCCTGTGGTTGTAGCCAATGATGTGGTTACCGACAACTCTCGAGCTTATCATATTCATTTAACTTATGGAGTTTTACTGTTTTAGATATGTTGGATCATTTAGACAAGAGCATTACAATTTTTGTTCAGCAGAATTTCTATTCTGAGAATTTGGCCAAAGCGTTTCATTGGTGGACGGATTTTTTAAATAGTCCTTTGTTCAAAGTTTTGTTTTTAGTGGTGTTTTTATACAGTGTTTATCCACGTCTGAAATCTTCAATCAAACGTTTTCCTTTGGTTTTCGTTGGGGGCTATGTTTTTGATCGTTCAATTCACTTTATGAAAGAAAGCATTGCTAGAAAAAGGCCGGATTTTATTGAGCTAGGTTTAGATTTAAGCCATCGTTGCATTGATGTGGGAGGCTTTGCGTTTCCCTCGGGGCACTCTAGTATGTCTTTTTTTATTGTTGGCCTAGTAAGTGTGTTTTCTTGGCAAAGGCAAGTGCTCTGGTGGGCATTGGCTGTCCTTATTGTAATACCAAGAGTTTATTGTGGGATTCACTACTTTGGAGATGTGCTCACTGGAGCTGTATTGGGCTACTTTGTAGGAAGGATGCTGGGGAAGTTTGTTTTTTCAGAGGGAGAAACTAATGTTTAGAATTATATTTTTGATCTTTGGTATATATTCATCTTTATTAACGAATTCTTTTGCTCAAGAGACGGCGCCTGAGGAAGAAGGTTTTTTTTCTAGGACATACCGTCGACAGCTAAGACCCATCGTTGAACAGTCGCTAGATGAAACTGGAAAAAGTATATTAAGCTATGGGGGGATTGCTACTCTGATTGCTTTTGCCTTAGATGATGCCGTTTACGAGCATAATAAGAACCATCCTAATCGCTATATGGATGATTCCACCTCCCATTTTTTTTCAAGTGCTGGTGATGGAAAGGCGGGGATTGGCATTGCCATTGCCCAGATGTTTTGGGATCGAGAAAATGGGATTAAACACGCTTGGGCTTTGTTCTTGACCTCTACCACGCATTTTACAACGGCTGCAATTATTCAAAGAGATCGTCCGCATGGGCGTTTGACCTATTTACCTTTTCCTTCTTCTTTTCCGTCGGGGCATACTTCTTCTGCTTTTACTACGGCAGCTTCTTTGCAAAATGCTTACGGCAGCAAAGTAGGTGTTTTAGCTTTTGGAATGGCTGGAGCTATATCTGCTTCAAGAATTCAGCAGGAGGCGCATTGGTTGAGTGATGTTGTGGCAGGGGCTACTCTTGGAATTTTTTGGGCAAATGCTTCTGCAAACTTGGATTTGGGGAGTCCTGATAAAAATGGTTTGCTGTATCCTAGTATTGAAAGGGATCAGTTTGCTGTTAACTTTCTAAGGACTTTTTAGGGGCATTTTTAGTGTGTTTTGATAGTTAGTTAGTTGCTTGCTTGGCTATTACTCGATACTACTGGTCTTCGAATGAACCGCCTGGTCAGTTCCAAAAATATTGTCCAGGCTTCAGACATATATGGACCCGCCACTCTGCGCAATAGATAAATAGAAAGAAATGCGTACATATATTTGACTTCACTGGATTAAGCCCAGGAGCCTAGATGAGTTTCGCCGTTTCAGCTCCTTAACAGTCCTAT
>JAYZXX010000242.1:0-5509 GCA_036140815.1 Bdellovibrionota bacterium
ACATTTGCCACCTGGATAGTTATCACTCTTCTGCCCTAATTCACATTTGCCATTGTTAAATAGTGCAATTTTATTTTTAGGCATGACATCACCTGATTTTTTTAAAGACTCCCCGATACAAGCATGAAGTCTCGCATCTGCTTCATTGGTGATACAAGCCTGCTCATCTTTGTAAGCTTCGTGATAGTATTTACTTGCTGGTTCAGGTAAGCACGCATCTACTGTAGACCGGTCTTTATTTTTTAATGGTATTCTCTGTTTTAAAACATCACAAATAGCGCAATTCCCGCCTTCGGTCTCCGCCCATTCTTTAGGGTTCATGCAGCGAGTTACCGAAGCGACCGGCTGCTGAGGATCTAACCTAGTCTCATCCCACGATGGCGTTGATTTCTTTGCAGCTCCCAAAACCACTGAAGCATCATCCACACTACTAGGACGCATCTCCGCTTCTTTTTTGGGGTATAAATCCAAAGTTACTGGAACTGTTGGTTCTGGCGTGGGGCAATTAGTGACCTCTACTGAAATTGTTGTACAATGGAGCTTTATTTTTTCAGAAGACTCCTCTTCCGCCTTGGGATCTTTGATGCCACCATCATCAGATATTATCTTCGTATTGACTCCTGGCTTTTGCGAAGCAATTATTTCATCCACACACTGAGCATTCTCAAGCTTAGCGTTTTCTAGGATTCCTTTTTTACATTCCGCTGTATTTCTATAAAGTAGAAAGTTACTCGAACATTTATGATAAGACTCAATATAGGCTGAACAACTAGGAGAAGGAACCATAATAAGTTCTTCATCGGCAGAGGAAGTGTCAATTGTATCCGAACTTAACGGTACATAGTCAGAGTCAGAACTGCTTGAGTTCACACCACTACTTGAAGACCTACTAGAAGAAGAACTTCGCGATCGTGATCTAGAGCTTGAACTTCTGCCTCTAGAAGAACTCGTGCGATATACCTTTCCTCGATTCAAAGACTGCATTCGATAACGATCATAGGCACAAGGAATTCTTGGCATATACCATGAAGCGGTTCCAAAAGAATTCATGAAACAACCCGTTTGATTGGATGAATTTCGAGAATAAGGATTATTGTTCCAATACTGATAATATGGAACTGTCACACCCATTCCCGGCACTCCCCAACTTGCACCATAAGCACCTAATTGCATACCGCTAAAAGGATTGTCATTTTGACAGTAAGATTTAATTTGTAAACCATCACACATATAAGCTTGTGGTAGTAACATAGATTGTGTCGATGCCGGTTGGTACTGAGAGTTACGATATGAAGCATACAATGCTGCCAAAGGGTACACCTGTGCCTGCGACACAAAAGGCGCTGTAACCAATAAACTAAAGATGAAAAATTTAATATACCTACTCATCATGTTTCTTTATCGGGCAAGCCTCGTCGAAGACTTAGTTCCCGCATAGAAAACTAGACCTTTGCCCACACCCCTTCGCAGTCTTTTTCCTTTGACGAGTGTTTAGACTCTGAAGCTTTAGGTACAATTCCTAAGCTACTAAAACTGAAAACTTTGACGTGAAATGTTTATTTTCTTTCAGAATCCCCTATATTTAAGCCCTTAGCAGGTTTGCATACATTAATAGGAGATACTACGAAATTAGCCTAAAGCTGATGCTATTTTTTTATTTAGAGACTAGGCACTGCGACGGTCAAAGCCTGGAATTTGATAAGCGTAAATCCATTTATCATAACCTGGTGACCAAACATAAGTAGTTCGAGTGATGTTCCCACCTAAGAGCATCTCTTGAACCTGCTCCACACTATAAGGACCTACCGGCTCAGCATCACCAATGTTTAAATACCAATGTTTTTCCAAAGCCTCTTCACGAACCGCAGGAGGAGGTACCGGAATATTAATTTCTGGCATTTCTTTGCGACGATTCACCCCAGGAATCTTTGACACATAAATGCTTTGTGCGTCTCCATTTTTAAAAGCCAAGGTAGTGCTGGGTTGTACCTGCCCATGAGCCACCTTCAAAGCAATTTCTGAAACACTATAAGGCCCTAGTGGAGAACCCATATTGTCTACCAAATACCAGTCTTTTGGCTCTTGTTGAATCTGTGGATTACTAGCTAGTGGTGCCACCTGGGGAACCACCACCGTGTGCTCAGCCATTGGTGGAACCTGAATTTCTTGTTCTGGAACGGGATATGCCTGAGGGGCTTGAGCCTGCATCCCAGAAAAAGCTTTTTCAGCATAATCATTTAAATGAATGTCCGAGCTAGCACCTGAACTCTCTTTTATTGAGCTAATGCTTACCTTCTCTTCATCTTCCATTTCCACACTTTTCATACTTTCTATGAACTCAATTTCATCTTCAGATAAATCCGTTACCAATTGATCTTCGACCTTATAACCTATTACCTGATGAACATAAACATCGTTGGACTTTCCTTTGGCTTTTATCGCAATCGCTGGCCCAGCTACAATCCCTTTTTCCTTCACCAGAGCAAAGGTTTCTGCACTAATCAAAATATCGGAAGAAACTGCTTTGTTTGCCCCTTCAATTCTAGAGGCTTGGTTTACGGTATCACCAATGATGGTATACTCTAAACGTTCTTCAGAACCAATGTTTCCAGCCAGAACTTCTCCACTATGTAAACCAATTCCAATACCAAGCTTTGGTTTACCTTGAGAAGATTTTTCGTCATTAAATTTTTTCATAAATTCACGCATCTCTAAACAGGCTCGAACCGCATTGTAGCTATCCTCAGGCTTTACTTCAGGAACTCCCCAAACCGCCATAATGGCATCACCGATGTATTTATCAACAACACCTTCCCACTTAAATATTATGCGAACCATTTCGGTCATATATTCATTTAGCATAGCAACCACTTCATCTGGACTCATATTTTCACTCATTGCAGTGAAACCACGAATGTCACTAAAAAATACAGTTGCCTGTTTTCGCTCTCCACCTAACTTAATTTCACCAGACAAAAGCTTTTGTGCTACTTCTTTACTATGAAATTTACCGAAAGCAGTTTTAATTTTATCTCTTTCTTTTAATCCACTAGCCATATCACTAAAAGCTTCACTCAAAGCTCCTATCTCATCAGTGCTTGAAGCTTGCAGTCGAACATCAAAATTTCCTTGAACAATTTGTTCTGTAGCAGCAAAAAGACTCTTAATTGGTTGTGTGATAGAACTACTAAAACCATAATTTACAAAGAATGCCAAACAAACGATAATGATCATCACCCAAAGTGATCGAATTTGTACCCGAGTAATAGTTGCTAAGGCTCGTTGTTTTGAAATTTCAGAAACCACTCCCAAACCAGCAACACCAATTCGCTTATAGGCCCCTAAATACTCTTCATCATAATCTCCTAAATATTCCATTTGGTGATTTGAAGACTGTGAGCTAAGCATTTTATCAACAATGGGTAGATCTGAAAAATCTGTCAACTGCATCATAAAAGGAAGGTATTCTTTTTTTGAATGAGCTAGTAAAATTCCCTCCGGACTTACTAAATAACTACTCACAAAACTCTTTTTAGGAAAAATTCTCAAAATACTAGAATGACGTAGCTCTGCCCTGAAAATCCATCGATCTTTGTAGACATGCTCTTTCGTATTGGCTTTAACCGCTTCCTCTTTGTCTTTTCTGCTCATAAAACTCAATGTATAAAATGGTTTTTCCGTGTACGGGGCTGAGTTTATAACCAAAAACTCATCCGGCTTTTGGTACTGATCGATAAAGACCTTATTTTCCGGAGCTTTCAAAAGCTTATCTCTATCAACGGAAAACTCTGACACGGCTGTTTCAGAAAAACTTTTTATGATTAGCTTAGGAGCACCTTTTTCATCAATCAAATAGGCATAAAAGCTTACTAAGTCCTCATTACCGTCAATGGTATTTTGTATAGCTCTTCTTGCCTCATCAATGCTAGAGCTGTTCGTGGCAAACTGAGCCATCAATTTCATCGTTTGCGAGGAATTTTGAAAAGCAGAATAGACACGATCACTTAAATTATTTGCCGAGTCTTTGTTGTTCTCTTGAGCGCGAGTAATGGATTCGTCCTTAAACAAATCTGTCGCAATAAACACAACAGTAGAAATGGCTCCGATAATAATCAGAGACACTACCAAAATCATCTTGGCTGCAATTCCAAAACTGTAATTCAATCGCTTTTTCACGATAGACTTTTCGGCTCAGATTGAATTTGTCTAAAGTCAGATTCAAAAAAACCGAAAAGAAACTAAGCATTTACTAGTCTTAAGCCTGGCCTAAAGACTAGCTTTTGAGATTATACAACTTTGAGGTAAACATTGAACAAGAGCTCTAGAGGATTATTAATCATTCTCCCCGTCTTTGCATTGATGGTGTATGCCTCGTATCAATTGTGGCTCGACTACCAACCAAACTATGATGAACTGGGTGATGAAGTTGAACAAACTGTTATTGGTAGCGTAATTGATGTTGACCAAAATGTTAAAAGAAAAAAAGGTGATTCTCTTTTATGGGACCCTTTAAAGCCTGGAGATGCGGTCTACAATCAAGACTCCATTCGAACAGGACTAAATTCTGCTACAGAGCTTAAACTAAATGATAACTCGAGTATTAGCCTAGAAGAAAACTCCCTTGTGGTTTTAGACTCAAATGATCAGTCTTTTAATATTGATTTCAAAACGGGGGAATTTAAAACAAATTCCGTCAGCAAGAATCTACAAATTAAGGTTAAAGATTCAGTTTTATCGGCAAAACAAGCACAAATTAATATTAAAACAAGAAGTGACCAAGATACTGAAATTCAAGTGACAAAAGGTACCGCAAGCTTACAAGGAGCTGGTGGGCAACAAATTGCCTTGGATACACAAAAGGCAGCAAAAATCGACAGGCAAGGTCGCGCTGAATCGCTGAAGGTAAAAGTCATTCTTAGTAGCCCTGAAAATAGAACCGAAGTATTAAACCCTCTTAGTCAAATTAAATACCCTTTTACCTGGGCTGCACTTAGCAGTGATTTAAAAAGAGAGGTTTTCCAAATCTCTACTCGTCCAGATTTTCCAGAGGGTCCTGACACCAGACAAAAATGGGCCCATCAAGCCACCGAAGAAATTATTCAAAGGGGTGAAAACTATTGGCGCGTCGGCTGGTATAGTATTGACCCGAAAACAAAAAAGCAAATTTTGGAATTTTCGTCCACTCGTAAGATTAGCCTACTAAACGATGAGAGAGTACAGCTTCTATTTCCAGAAAATGCCAGTACCTTCACGCAATCGCCAGAAAGCACTGAGATTGAGTTTCGCTGGAGAAGTAAAAACAATGCAAAGCTTTTCGTTTTTGAAATCTCTAATCGAGCTGACTTTCGACAGATCATTGTTAATCAAAGAACCAATCAAACCGATTACAAAGTAAAAGATTTGGACTCCGGAATCTATTATTGGAGAGTAAGTGCGTTTGGCGCCGGCAACAAGGCCATAGGACAAAGTAAAGTCAATAAAGTGATTGTGGAAAAAATCATTCCTCGCG
>JAYZXX010000243.1:0-31670 GCA_036140815.1 Bdellovibrionota bacterium
TCTCCAGAAAGCGACGAAATTGCAGTGATTAAAGAATATCACGAGGCAATGAATAAAGCGGGTAAGTCTCCGAGCTATAATTCACTAGAAGGTTATTTGGGGATGAAATTTTTTAGCCAGGCCTTGAAGGCTGCTGGAAAAGATTTGAATCGTGATAGCCTTGTGAAAGCTTTAAATTCTCAAAGTTTTAAAGTTGGCAGTGAAAACATTAGCTGGAGTGCAAAGAGCCATTCTGGATTAAAGAAAGTATTTTTGACTAAGATTAAAGGGAATAAAGCAGTTCCTGTTAATAAATTGAATGATTAATAATAAAGAGGTCTCTCTATGAAGCGTGTGTTGAGTGGTTTAAGTCGATTCTCATTGTCTGTTCGCCTATTGGTGATCAGTCTGGGAATGTTTTTAGCCCTAATTTTGGTATCCAGTATTTCTGTGATAAGTTCTGTAAATAAGAATTTATCTAGCATAGGAACAGCGAAAGCAGAGGCCTTTGTTAACTTTTTAAGGACATCATCTGGGTCTTATATTACGAATTACGATATAACGGCCCTAAATAAGTTTGTTAAAGAGCTAGAAAAAAATGAGCACTTTGATTTTTTAGCATTTTATGATGCGGAAGGTGCACCCATTTCTGATCTGACAACTGAAAAAGAAAGTTTAGTAAATTCAAAGTTTTTAAAGAAAGAAGTGGTAGATGCAGATGGCAATCTACTTGGTTTTGTTGAGATTGGTTACAATTCAAATTGGGCAGATGTAAAATTAAAAGAAATTACTTCTGAAGTTATTTTAATGGGACTGATTGGGCTATTGGTAGTGGGGATTGCATTGAGTTTCTTGATGTCAAAAAATACAAAGCGTCTTTTAAAACTAGTGCCAGGTTTAGAGTTGGCAGTAAGCGATGCGGGACGAGCCTCTGGCGTTTTAACCCAAGTGAGTGCCAAGGTGGATGATTCAGCGCAAAAGTTAAGTAGTATTTCTCAGCAAACATCAGCGGCGATGGAGGAATTTTCTTCAATGCTTAAGAGAACAGAAACTAGCGCGAGTGAGGGAAAACAGGAATCACAAGGTGTTAAAAATCTTACGACAAATGGCTTAAAGACGGTTGAAGTTTTAGTTAGCGAAATGGAAGCTTTGAATGAAGTTAGTAGAGAGCTGGAGAAATTAGAAACAATCTTTGAAGACATTTCAGCAAAGACGAATGTGATCAACGATATCGTTTTTAAAACCCAGCTTTTGTCTTTCAATGCCAGTATTGAGGCGGCAAGAGCCGGTCAACATGGGCGAGGCTTCTCAGTTGTTGCTGAAGAAATTGGTAGTTTAGCCACTTTATCAGGAGGCTCAGCTATGGAGATTACAACTCTTTTAAACAGTAGCCGCCAACAAGTTGAGGAGTTAGTAAAGAAAACCGAACAACAAATTCGACGTGGTAAAGATGTGAGTGACGAAACTTTAGAAGCTTTTAGAAAGATTGATGCCTCAATGGACCGTGTGAACCAAAAAATTGATGAAATTTCTGATGCGACTCTAGAGCAGACGGCGGGTATTCAGCAAACTGTAAGTGTGATAGCCAATCTTGGCCAAACGGCTTTGGCTCAGGCTGCAACAACGAAAGAAATTTCAGAGCTTGCAAGTGATATTGAGCGACAAAGTTCAAATCTGAAAAGTGTAGAAAATCAAGTTAGTACAGTGATTAAAGGTGATTTTAAAAAGTCCTCTCGAAAGAAATCTGCATAGAATCAATAGAAAACGACTTCACAAAAAATACCTCCGACTATTAATCGGAGGCATTTTTGATTTTGATTTATTCAAAGCTTGAATTGAGAAAATTTCAACCCCCAAGCCTTCTTTCACTCACTAGCTAATTCTCTAAATGGAACTAGCTGAAAGAATACCAGAGTATGCTCATCAATACCACGATAGCTCCGCCCATAGCTCTGAAAGCGGTTCTCTGTCCCGCAGTTGTTTCAGCTTTTACGATTCCAGCAACTTGTGACCAGATCAAACCTTTTGTTTGCTCTTCCGAAGGAGCTGCTGTCATTAAAGAAACAACGACCAAAATCACACCTGAAATTGCAAAGTTAATTCCTGCTGAAACTAGGAAAGAGGCTGGAGGGAAAGTTAAAAACAAGATACCAACCACCAATCCACCAATTAAACAGCTTAAAGCTCCAGCGTGGTTGGCTCGTTTCCAAAACACTCCAACAAGAAAAGTCATAGCGATAGGAGGCGCGATGGCAGCATTTACTTGCTGTAAATACTGGAACAAGCTTTCTGCGTTCATAACTACTTTCACCCATGCTACCCCGAAGGCACAAACAACAAGTGTAACGATTCGGCCAACACGGATTAATTGCTCATTAGTCGCATTAGGCTTGAAGTGTTTGTAAATGTCTAAAGAAACTAGGGCACCGGTTGAATTTAATGTGGAGTCAATGCTACTCATTAATGCTGCTATTAAAGCTGCTGCTACAATTCCTTTTACTCCAATTGGCATTAGGTTGTTAAACATTACTGGGTAAATATCCTTTGCATCTGTTTCTGGAAATAATACTCTTGCGCATAGGCCAGGAAGTACAAATAAGAAAACAGGTAGGACTTTTAAAAGAGAGGCAAATACACAACCCATTCTTGCATCATGAATGGATTTAGCACCCAAGACCCTTTGTACAATTACTTGGTCCGTACACCAGTACCAGATTCCCAAAATTGGTACTCCTAAGACTAGGCCAACCCAAGGCATCTCTTTATCACTGGCAGGGCGAACTAAATCAAAGTCTGAAGCGTTCACAGCTAATTTTAAACTTTCCCATCCACCCACTTTATCAAGAGCAATATAAGATACTAAAGCGGTACCAAGAAGGAGAATTATTGCCTGTAGTGCATCGGTGTACACAACCGCTTTTAGACCGCCATAAATCGTGTAGATAACGGTGAAGATTGCAAGAACCACTATTCCTATCCACATATTTACGCCGAAAAGGTTTTCTAAAACTAATCCAGCAGCAAAAAGTGCAACGGAGATGCGCACTAAAATATTTGCGATAATAGTGACTATGGATAAATAAAACTTAGCCCCTTTACCGAAGCGCTTTTCTAAAAACTCCGGCATGGTTTGAATCTTTGCACCTAGGTAAAAAGGAACAAAGATCGCTCCTAGGATTAATAGGATGATACACGCACCCCATTCGTAGTTACCAACTGCTAAGCCGGTTCTAAAACCGTCGGTAGCCAAACCAATGATATGTTCTGATGAAATATTTGAGGCGAAAAGGGAAGCTCCAACTGCAAACCAACCTAACGAGCGACCAGCGACGAAATAATCTTCTTCATTAGAGTTGTCCTCTCTGCGAGCAAACCATAATCCTAGGCATAACACAAAGCCCAAATAGGTAGCTAAAATTCCATAATCAATAGTGCTCATCGTCATATTTGTTCATCCTTATTTGACTTAAGTTAGTAACCAATTAGATTGTAAACATTATAATTTTACTCGTACTTATTACCTTGTGGGGGGGACTTTGAATAGAATTATTTTGTTTTTATCAATTTTTGTAATGAGTTTTACAGCAACTGCAAACGATTTAGATAAGTGGGCAGATTCGCAATACCAGATTTCGATGGTGAACCTATTGAAAAATGTATCTCCTGATGGTGCCGGCAAAGGAGCTGTAATTGCATCTCCTTCAAGAAGAGAGCCGGATTACTGGTTTCATTGGGTACGCGATGGAGCTTTAGTTATGGATGTTGTTTTACAGATGTACAAAAACAACACCCAAGAAACTGCGAAAGCTTATTTTTTGAACCATCTGTTAGACTTTGTCGAGTTCACAAAAATTAATCAAAACTCATATAGTCCTGTAGACTTAGGGGAGCCAAAGTATTTTGTCGATGGCCGTGCTTATGATGGGCCGTGGGGAAGACCGCAAAATGATGGACCTGCTTTACGTGCAAGAACTCTAATTAAATTTGCAGAAGTTCTTCTTACTGAGGGAAAAAACCAATACGTTCGTAGTCATCTATATAATAACGATCCAAGAAAAAGTGTAATTAAAAGAGATCTAGAGTATGTAGCTCACAATTGGTACTTACCGTCTTTCGATTTGTGGGAAGAAGTAAAAGGCCAGCATTTTTATACATTGATGGTTCAAGCGGTTTCTTTGTTAGAAGGTGCTGACCTTGCGATTGCCTTAGGGGACACGGGCGCTGGAACTTTCTATCGTCAGCAAGCGGAGCTAATCAATCAGAGAATTCGTGAGCACTACAGTACTGGAAAGCCCTTTATTGTTGAAAACATGCATCGAGTGGAAGGTTTAAATTACAAGCATAGCGGTTTAGATACTGCCACTGTTTTGGCTTTCCTACATTCTTCTGGGCGCTACGTATCTAATTATGCGAACTCCTTCTTGCTTTCTACTATAGAAAATATAGAAGAACAGTTTGATGCTATTTACCCGATCAATAATGTTAGAAAATCAGGTAAGCAGGCCTTGGCTTCATCTTTTGGTAGATACCCAGAGGATCAATACTTTGGTGGAAACCCGTGGTTTCTTACAAGTCTAGCCATCGCTGAACATCACTATGTTTTGGCTGCACAGATGAGCCACAACCCGAAAGATTTGGTGATTGATGCAGTAAATCGAGATTTTTATAATGCATTATTAGGATTAAGTGGTAATAAAAGCATTCAGGCAGGGGCTCGCATCGATCGCAGGTCTCAGTTTTATCAAGTGGTTCGCCAAGCATTAAAAACGAAGGCAGACGCAATTTTCGCACGAGTGCGCTATCATGCAGGAAGAGATGGATCTTTAGACGAGCAGCTTGATCGCGAAACTGGCTATATGCTATCTGCCCGTGACCTTACTTGGTCTTATGCGAGCTACATCACTGCCTACTGGATGCGTAACTTAGCGAGATAAATAATGATCAAAAACACAGCTTTATGTTTTGACCTCGGCGGTACCAAGTGTATCGCCGCTATGGTAAATTCCGATGGAGAAATCCTCCAGTACGAAAAAAAATTAATTCCTGAGCTTAAACGACCAATCGATTTAACCAACTTCATGATTGAACTAGGAAAACACGTAAGCCGTGGTTTCGAACCAATCTCCATTGCAATTGCATCAGCAGGCCCTTTAGACCCTCAAAGTGGTAACCTTTTAGACCCAACCAATCTTTCCCATGGTGGAGAAGAGTGGGGTGTGGTGGATATGATTACTCCCTTTAAAGAGGCATTCGGTCTTCCTGTGAAACTAGAAAATGATGCTGCTGCTGCGGCTTTATCCAGTCACTGGTTGGGAGAGGCAAAGGGCTTAGAAAATTCAATGACCATTACCTTAGGAACTGGAATTGGGGTTGGTGCAATCACTAATGATCGTCTTTGTCGTGCTGGTCGAGGGCTTCATCCAGAGGTAAGTCATGTAAGTATCAACTGCATGGATGAGACTGCACCCTGTGGCTGTGGAAATTGGGGCTGTGTTGAAGCATATCTTAGCGGAAAGAACTTTTGTAAAAGAACTTCTGTGAAATTAGGGGAGAGCTATATTTCTGGCCCAAACGTTTTACAAAGAGCGGATGCCAAGGAGCCTGCTATTTTAGAGGCTTTTGATGAATATGCAGAGTTGATGGCGCATGCACTTGTGGCCTATGTAGTGGCTTATGCTCCAGAGATGGTTGTTTTTGCTGGTGGCTTTGCTGTAAGCCATCGTTTTTGGTTGGAGAAGACCAGAGCGCGTTTGCCTGAGTTATTAGAAAGGCGGCGCAAGGGGATTGATATGTTACCAAAACTTGTGATCGCTGATGAGAGTGATTTTAGAGTGGTTCAAGGTGCTGCCTATACAGCTTTCCACTGATTAAATTCAAAAAAGATAAATTGTAAAAAGCTAAGCTCTCGGGTTTAGCTTTTTTTTACAGGTTTTTGAGCTAATTTGTTCAGTAATTTTAAGCATCCTTTTTAAAAAAAGCTGGTTAGTATTTACACCTAGGAGTAGAGGAGGACAGTCTTTAAATTTTACGAATGATATATCGTGCTTTTTATGTCGTATCCCCAGTTAAAGGGATCAATTAATGGATCTTAAAAAATAGTATCGACTTAAGGCCAGTACCTTCTACCTATCGCCTTAAAAGCGTGTAATTCTATAGGGGTTAAAGGAGATTTTTCATGAGGTCTATGCTTAGTCTTGCCGCTTTGGTTTTTTTGACAATTTCTTGTAGTAAATTTCACGAGGGAATTTATATCTACAAAGATAGTGCTTATACGACCCAAAATGTTTCTGATTTTGAAATGCAACACTTCACCAATTATTCTAAATCGGATAAGGTATTGATTGTTTCTACAGAGCAAAAGACCATTGAAAATGCAGAAGGTGAGTCAGTAGACTTTAAAGAAGCTGCCGAAGAATTGTGTGAAAGAAAAAAACTAAAATGTGATTACTTCGATTTAAAAGAATGGAATGCGAAAAGCATTTCCGAAATTCAAGCAAAGGTGTTTCAGTTTAAAAATATCAAGTTTATGGTGATTGGGGGAAGCCCTGAGGCGGTAGCTCTAGCTGTAGGTACATACTCGAAAATGCATCACCAGCCGAGCGATGAAGACCTTAAAACAATTCTCCATGATTTGGGCATCCAAGGTGAAGCTCAGGAAAAAACAATGGAAAAACTCCAAGCTCTTTAGGTATTATCTGTAAACATATTCAAATCCATTCAAGTGTAGCCAACTGGGTTTCATGCTTATAGATTTTTTCCGGTGAATGTCTGTGAATTCAATGCCTCAATCCATTTCTCATCTTTTTATATTCCTTGGCTGACGGACTTAGACACGAACTTTTGAAATGCCTTTGTATGAAAAATTGTTCTTGAAATAAAAGCTTAATCTTATGTAAGTTTAACGAGAAAATTCGATATTTTATCACGTCTATTAATAAATTTTTATTGGAGTACTTATGAGATTTATGCGTTTATTGGCATTTCTTTTTATACTAAGCTCTTGTACGATTCTAACAAAAGAAGAGTGTGAATCCATCGACTGGGTACAAAAAGGTTCTAAGGATGCTTTGGAAGGACGAGCAAAAGATGAATTTCAGGACTACCAAATGGCCTGTTCCGAAAATGGAGTAAAAATTAGCAAGAGATCTTATTACAAAGGATTTATTCAGGGTTTAAGAAAGTTTTGTACTTATGAAAATGGCTATCAATTTGGACTCCAAAATAGATATTACCGCTCGACCTGTCCACCAAAGGCTGGAAAAAAATTTTTGCGAGGCTACAATCAAGGGATAAAGGAAGTCGAACTGCAGGAGAGGGAAGAGGAGTTGAATCGAAGAGAGCAAGAACTACAAGAGGAGTCAGAGAACTCTTAGTCGTTTAAAAGCTCAACTCGAGAGAAGTAATAAGCAAATGAGAAATATAAAGATCCGAAAAACGAAACTGGAAGATATTGATGCGGTTATGCGAGTTCATAGGAATTCAATCAGGGACCTTTGTTCTAAAGACTATTCTGAAGATCAAATTCAGCTTTGGTCTGCAGTGAATTATGATAAGGGGATTTGGCAGAATTCAGTTTTAAGGGAGCACCATTTGGTTCTTGAAGTAGATGGTGAAATTATGGGGTTTTGTCATGCGTGCGTTCGTTCTGACGGAACAGGCGAAATTCGGGGGCTATATTTTTCTAAGCAAATTGCGGGTAGGGGCTATGGTAGAAAAATTATTGAGCAATCTTTGGATTTTTTGAAGAATGAATCCTGTAAAAAAATATTAATAAATTCCACGATCACAGCGAAAGCCTTTTATGAGAAAATGGGATTTCAATGTGAACGAGAAAAAATTGTCACTGTTCGCAACACAGATCTACTCACATATTCAATGCTTATGAAGCTGTAGGCCTGAATTCAGAATATTATTTTTGAAAACATTGACGGTAGCGATTCATCGCTAATGCAGCGGCGACAGAGGCGTTAAATGAAGCGCCTCCTTTTGTTTGCCAGATCTCTACAATCTGATCGCATTGCCCACGTGTGCTTTTTCTCATGCCTTTGTCTTCGGCCCCAACTACAATCACGCTTTTGTCAGCAGGCTCCCATTGAAAAAGGTTTTGTTCTCCGCCTTCGGCAAGTCCGTAGATCCAATATCCTTGTTCTTTTAGGCTCTGTAGGCTGCTTGATAGGTTTGTCACGGAAATTACCGGTACGTGTTCCGCTCCTCCACAAGCTACTTTAATTGCTGTGGCACTAAGTTTTGCGGCACGATCCTTAGGAATTATAATTGCTTCTGCTTCAAGTAGCCACGAGCTCCTAAGGATGGCTCCTAAATTATGTGGATCTTCGATACCGTCTAAAACCACCACTAAAGATTGATCCTTTTGGCCCAGTTCTTCTACTTCTGGGCTAGCAATGGCTTTCAATTCAGCGGCAACGTTTTGATGAACGGCGGCTAATTGGCTGAATCGCTTTTCATTCCAAATGCGTACTTCTATTTTTTTTCTCTTACAAACTTCTTCGATCTCAGCAATATCCGCTTGTTTCGAGTTTGACTCTTTTAAAGCTACAAAATGAACGTCTTTAGGACGGTTTTTCAAAGCTTCTTTTACAGAATGGATTCCAACGATTTGCCAATTTTTCATGTGGCTATAATAGCAGGGATTCCTAAAAAATTAATTGAAAATATGAGTTGGTAAAAGTCTTCTGGGAAAAGAAAACCAAATCCATAGTATATCCGTATTTGGCTGTGCTTGCTTCCCTAAAAAACGAAGACTCGAATGAAGCTCTTTTTGAAAAAACTTTAGATTTTAAATGCTTGCACAATTGGAATGTTTCGGCATTTCCGGGAAAAGACCAGGTTTTTAATAAATAATTGCTAAAAAAAAAGACATCAGATAAAAAATTAACTTTTGGCTTTGACAATAATTGGGATCAGCCATACAAACTTGGCCTATTGGTATTTGTGACTTTGCGAAAAGTCGTATCAAAGTGCTGGCGTAGCTCAATTGGTAGAGCAGCTGATTTGTAATCAGCAGGTTGCGGGTTCAAGTCCCATCGTCAGCTCCATTCTCGGTGGGATGTCCGAGTGGCTAAAGGAGGCAGACTGTAAATCTGCTGGCGTATGCCTACGTAGGTTCGAATCCTACTCCCACCACCATTTTTTAACCAAAAAAAATGGGATGAGATTGTGCTGATGTTTGGCGTAAGCATTTATGTGCGGGTGTAGCTCAGTTGGTAGAGCATCAGCCTTCCAAGCTGAGGGTCGCGGGTTCGAATCTCGTCGCCCGCTCCAATTTTTGCTAAGCCAGCGTAGCTCAGGGGTAGAGCACACCCTTGGTAAGGGTGAGGTCGTGGGTTCAATTCCCGTCGCTGGCTCCATTTTTTGAGTTATACGTGGCGCCATTACCATAAATATAGTTGATTTTTAAAAGGGGCCTGTGCTCTTATTAAGAATATTTTATAGATAACAACCTTTTTTGGAGGACTCGTTCATGAGTAAAGAGAAGTTTGAGCGTTCTAAACCTCATTGTAACATTGGAACAATCGGTCACGTTGACCATGGTAAAACTACTTTAACAGCTGCAATCTCTAAAGTTCTTTCTACTGCACAAGGTAAGAAAGCTACGGACTTCGATCAAATCGATAAAGCTCCGGAAGAGAGAGAGCGTGGTATCACAATCTCAACTGCACACATTGAGTATGAAACTGAAAAACGTCACTACGCGCACGTTGACTGTCCAGGTCACGCCGATTACGTGAAGAACATGATCACTGGTGCGGCACAGATGGATGGAGCGATTCTAGTTGTAAACGCTGCTGACGGTCCTATGCCACAAACTCGTGAGCACATCCTACTTGCTCGTCAGGTTGGTGTTCCAGCTCTAGTTGTTTTCTTAAACAAAGTAGATATGGTTGATGACGAAGAACTTCTTGAACTTGTTGAAATGGAAGTTCGTGAGCTTCTTTCTAAATATGAGTTCCCTGGTGATGATATTCCAATCGTTCCTGGTTCTGCATTAAAAGCTCTAGAGGGTGAAAACTCTGAAATCGCTGACCAAGCTATCATGAAATTGATGGATGCAGTTGATTCTTACATCCCACAACCTGAGCGTGATGTTGATAAAGATTTCTTAATGCCTGTAGAGGACGTTTTCTCTATCTCTGGTCGTGGTACAGTTGTTACTGGTCGTATCGAGCGTGGTATCATCAAGCCAGGTGAAGAAATCGAAATCGTTGGTATCAAAGACACTACTAAAACTACTGTAACTGGTGTTGAAATGTTCCGTAAGCTTCTTGACGAAGGTGTTGCTGGTGATAACGTTGGTTGTCTACTACGTGGTACTAAGAAAGAAGACGTTGAGCGTGGTCAAGTTCTTGCTAAGCCAGGAACTATTACTCCGCACAAAAAATTCAAAGCGGAAGCATATATCCTTACTAAAGAAGAAGGCGGACGTCACACTCCATTCTTCGCAGGTTACCGTCCACAGTTCTACTTCAGAACTACTGACGTAACTGGTGTTGTTGCTCTTAAAGATGGTATTGAAATGATCATGCCTGGTGATAACGCTGAGATGACTGTTGAGCTAATTGCTCCGATCGCAATGGAAAAAGAACTTCGTTTCGCGATCCGTGAAGGTGGCCGTACAGTTGGTGCTGGTGTTGTTACTGAAATCGTTGAGTAATTACTACTACACAACATAATTGATAAAAGGAGAGCTTAGCTCTCCTTTTTTTTTATTCAAAATTTGCGCCTTGGTTGATCCAGTTGTAGATGATTCCCATTTCTTCGTCGGAGATATTAATCATATAAGTTCCACTGGTATCGATTTTATCTTTTTCTAGTCCTCCGCTACTGACGGAATCCCATAGGAGAGAGGAATCTGGGGAGCCAGGACTTACGATTTCTAAAACTTCTTCATAAGTACTTAGAGGTAAGTAGTCTTCCGCAAAACTTACTCCAGAACCTGGGGAGTGACAGCTTGTGCATTTGTTCTCTAAAATTTCTTTAACATCTGAATAATAATAATTCTGGATATTTGAATCAGGAGCACTTATGCCTTCGTTTAACCAGTCTTCTATTACTAGTTTTTCTTGAGCGTTTAGTGGATTGTTGGGTGGCATTAATGATACCGAATTACTACCAATGATAGACTGATACAGGTAAGAGTATTCGGCGCCATTGGTGCTTAAAAAGTTTCTTTGAATCAGTTGTTTGGTATCGCCCTCAAGGTTTACACCAAAGGCTGCGGAAAGATTGTTATGGCAGTTTAAACAGCGCTTGGACAGTACCTCAAGGGCTTTGGCCTCTAGCTCTGCATTAATAATAAGTTCATCTGTGCCTACACTTGGTAGGTCAGACTCTCCTTCGTGATTTGAGCTTATCTCGCAGGATACTGATAGAAATAAAAGAGGTATCATCCTGATACAACTTTTCACGTGCTTATTCATAAGTAAGATTTCGGAGCTTAAAAAAACGGACTTTAGTCTTTTTTTCTCTTAATCTTATTTCTTTTTTTTACGATACGGTAATATGCATTTCGTTTGTTTTTCGTTCTTTTTTGTCATTTTTTTACTTCAGCCATTGCGGGCTGAGGTAAATGTTCAAGAAAAGCTCCTATTAAGCAGGTGTTACGCACAATTGACTGGAAGAAGGCTATCCATTCGAAGTGAATTATGGTCAGATTTACAATCTAAAACAGCTACAGAAATTTGTATGGCTGTTTTGGATCGAGCCAATTTTGATAGTTCTGGAGCCATCAGGTCGGAGGAAAGAAATGCGGTGGGGCAACAGGTATTAGAAAATATCAATCGCCTACACTACAGTTTTTTTAGCAGCCGAGAGTATACCTTAGATGAAAATCCATTGAACCGAGTTAATAGGTCCGCCTTTGATAGTTCCCAGCCTTCTTTGTATTTTACCAAAGCTCTTTTTTCTAAAGAAGATCTCTCTCTAGCTGTAACAGGGACGGATACTTTAGAAGCGATTCGGGAGGATAATTCACCTAATTATCCTGCTTACAATTACTTTGATATTATGAACTGTAGCATTGATGATTTATCTGGAAATTCTAAAGCCACAGAAAGTGCAGCTCTGAATCTTTTTGATCTAGCTCAGACTAAGGACAATTCATTGTGTTCTTTCTGGGTTCCTAAGGTTTACGATAGTGCTGTAGGCTTTTGGACTGGAAGAGATGATGTTAGTTCCTGTAGTGTTGGTTCGAACGATTTAAAGTGTTATAGGAATCAGTCAAAATTTTGGGGAGATTACTCTAATGCGCCCATCGGTAAGTTATATGGTGTGAAAAAGCATAGGGGAATGCCCTTGCCAAGTGCCTCTATGACTTTTGTTTCTCAGGCAGATCGACGTATCTCTGAGCACAAGGATTTGAGTAAAAATATGGGAGCTGGAATCATAGGTGACCCTGTATTTGCTCTCTACTTCATGGCAAACGTACCTGGGTATAAAGCCGATGGCTCGGTTGCAGTTCCAAGGACTTGGGCTAAGGCTGTTTATGAAGATTTGCTTTGCCGCGAGCTGCCCAGTCTGCGCCCATATGATGTTAGTTTTTATCAGCTAGAAAATGGTAAAGGGGCTAGTTTTAGAAATAAGAAGAACTGTCTACAGTGTCATGCATCTATGGATCAAATGGCAGGAAATTTTCGCAACATACAATTGGTCACTTCCCAATTTGACTATGCTAACCTGCTATCCGTTGTTAGTTCAATGCGCTTAAAGACGGCTACAGTCTCTAGTTCTGAGACTTGGAGTGATGAAGCAAATTCTACTTGGCATGAAAGTACTCCTTTAGGAAGGCTTTATTACAGAGATTATTCTGGGAAGTTAATCAATAAAGGAACTTCAAATATTTCAGACCTTGGACAAACCATAGCAGAACTTGATGACTTCTACATATGTACAGCTAAAAAATATTACCGATATTTTGTCGGAGTCGATGTAGACCTTTCTGACCCAGGAATGAGAACTTCTGAATTGAGTGAAGAGGATAAAAAACATAGAGAAGAAGTGATTCGACTAGGAAAAGACCTTAAAAAATATAAACGATTAGATCAGCTCATCGAGGGGATTTTTGAGTCTAAAAGTTATCTAAAATTAGTGGAGTTGGAAAACTAGCATGTCAGATTCAAGAAGAGATTTTTTGAAGTTCATTGGTAGATTAAGTTCTCTAGGGATGAGTACCCCAGCTATCAACACATTGGTAAACAGTATGATTTCGGCCTATTCACAAAAGGCTATGGCGGCAACAAGTAATGATAATTTTTATGTTTTTATTCAAGAGACCCAGGGACCAGAGCGTTGGTTTTTTGATTTATTTTTAGATCCCTACAATTCAGGCTATACACCTGGTTTACAGACACCTGAAAATGTAAGCGACTCTTCCGTAACAAAAAACCTGGGCTTAGTAAACTCCTATTACAAGGAGGCAGCCGATAGTTCCTATGATAAGGCCGTATATCGTTTTGCGGATGTTAATGGAATTAGAGCGCCTCATTTATGGTCTTTGAACACTGGAAGCTCTGATGGAGGCTCTAGGGCAATATCTGAATTAATGCAGAATTTATTTAGCATTCGTGGGATTGATGTTGGTTCTGAAAACCATACAACGGCAAAGGTTTTAATCGAGCAACCTTCTATTGGAGGGCCTACTTTAACAGGTTTAATGGCGGACTATACCAGTAGTCCAATTAATGCATTTGCAATTAATCCTAGTTATTCTCCCTATGTATCAACTAAAAACAAAAGCCGCTTAAACATTGGTAAGTCAAGAACCTCTGCTAGTAATATGGCGGATGTTTTATTGAAGCCATTTAATGGAGTTGCTAGTGCTGGAAACTCTGCAAATCGAGTCGCTTATGATGAATTTAATCAGTTGGTAGGCAAGAGCTTGAAAAACTATAAGGATTTAGGAAAAGCAACGAATTTAAATGTGAATAGTGCAAAAGATTTGATGTATCAAGGGGTATCTAGTTTAAGCTCTTCTTGGTCCAGTGTTTACTTAAGATATAAAAATATCATTGATGCCACAATCGCTTTAAGTCTTCCATATTTAACAGATCATCCAATAGGTTCTGATCCAAACACTAGAGTTTACCAGAGTGGTGGTAAGACTATAAAGGATTTACGGTATCAGGTTGGTGCAGGAAGTGGGATTATTTTAGAAAATGACTTGAGAACTCTTTTGCAGAAAGATCGCTTTGCAGCAGCTCATCCTAGCTCTAGCTTTACAAGCAACCTTTATTATATGGCCGAAATTTTTTCGATAACGGAATTTGCAATTAAAAATAACTTTAGTCAAAGTATTCATTTAAATTCAACGGCATTTCATAAATTACAAGCTGATGTTTTTAACGGTGGTTTTACGAGTGAACTTCCAAATTCAAGTTTTTCTAGTTTCACTTATAGTTTTGACGTTCACAACTCAGGATCAATGCTCAATGTTTTATTAATGAATGCATACTATATGTGTCTAGCAGGATGTCTATTGGAGTTGAGAGATCAACTAATTGCCAAATCCTTGTGGAATAAAACTGTGATTCAGATCTCAGGAGACTTTAATCGTAGACCAATTAAGGATGGCTCGGGCTCAGATCATGCAGGGCATGCCACTTCCATGAGTGTGTTTTCGGGAAAAGTAAAGTCTCCAATTTTTGCTGGAAAAATTAAAAACAGTTCTAATACAAAATACCCAGGATACTACGGTACAGCAGCGGAAAACTCAAATGGACAGACTTTAAATTTAGGAAATGTGGCTTCAAGTGTGGCAAGTATGTTGGAAATCCCATCTCCAAGTCCTAACAATGTTAGTCTAGTGAGTGTCGCTTCAGATGGAATTCAGCTCAATAACGAATTTAAGGCCGAAAACATCAAGGACGAGGATGTATAAATGGTTGTAGGGAAGAACAAGTTTTTATTTTTTATTAGCTCCTTAATTTTTCTTAGTGCCTGTCTGGAAAACACTAAGCTAACTAGTGAAAACGCTGGGCACCCAGGGAATGGTGACTGTATAAATAGTGATTGTCATGGTTCTGGTAAGGTTACTGCAACCGTTTATTTAGAAAGCTTAGGAAACGCAGAATTTGTAGCATCTGTTTTAGAGGATGTATTTGTTGAGGATGATGCCTTGGCTGCGGCAAATAGTTCCTATCTAGATGAACCGCCAGCAAAAAGCTCAGGTTTAGGAATTATTCGAGATTATATTTATGTAAATAGAAATTTTTTTGGTGGGCTTTGTTTTAGAAACCAAGGCATTTTTGGTAATTGCTTAATTGGAACGGAAAATAATTTTTATAATGATCCTAATAGTTCTAAGTATTTATATATCTTTAATAAAAAAGATAATAATAGTTACCACGAGTTAAGTGTTTTCGGCTCTGAAAATGTAGGTCGAGAGGGTTACCGAATTCAAGCATGTAATCAGTTGATTGAGCATTCCACGGCTTTAGAAACTGCCTTGGATCATGCTTCGGTGAGCTTTGACCCTCCAGCTGAGCTAAGCTTAAAGGCTGTGGACCGTATTTATAAATTGTTTTATCCAATTGTTGAAAATCAAGCGGCGGTAGAAAAACTTCATTCTATGCTTCTAGATTTGGAAGGGATTGATATTTGGAAAAAAGCTTTGCAGGTTGTATGTCATAGCCCTAGCTGGCAAAAGCTTTAAATATAAAACTGGAAAGAAAAAAGAGTTTTTCTTTCCAGCCTCTATGTAGCTTTGATTGCGCAGATTAGCTTACCTTTTTCTTCTTAATTCATCTGATAGGCAAGATACGATATTTGCATACACATCTTCCTCGGCAAAAGTAGCGCCAGAACATTGCTTGATGAAATTAGTACTTCCGTCAGTGTTTACTGCTCTAGCAGTCAGATTGTATTCATAACCAAATTGTTCAGCTATGACACTTTCTTGAGAAACTTCAAAATGATCTACACCAAACTCAGCGCATTCTTGCTTACAATATTGATTGATTGCAGTGTGCAAAGTTTTACTTTCGTAAGCCAAAAGGCTGGTGCTTAACAGTAAAAATACCACGAATTTCATTTAAAACTCCCTTTGTTTTTCCATGACAATTTTTTTCTTATCAACCGAATAACATAAGTTCTCATAGGGAGGTGGGAAAATAGTGGGGGGGTGAAGTTAAAATAGAGGTGTACATAAGTTTAACAGCAAAATTTGTTAATAGTAAAAAAGGAATGATTGTCTTTGTCTAAGCTAAAAGTATGAAGCTTGGTAGCTAGTTTAGTGACAATTTTTAATCAAAGGATAGCAACACATCATTGGTCTTATATTTACTTTCTAAATTAAAACTTTACCTGGTTCTTGCTTTAGACCAGGTTTGTAAGTCATCTAGAAGAGCTTTTGAGTCTATCATTTTAAAAATGTATAGTTGAACTATGGAAAAACAAAGTGAGAAATTAGTAGATATAGTTGAAAAGGAAAATCAGCACCTTAAAGAAGGGCTGGGCACGATACAACAAAACTTGAATGAATCTGTTGGTTTTTCACAAGATACCATTAAGATTTTTCAAGAGATTTTGCAGAACACAAATAATCTCGTACAAGGCGCTGACCAATTGGTGGGGAACAATCATAGTTTGATCGAGGTGATGAATAAAACCTCTGAGAATGCAAATCGCATGATTGAAAGCATGGAAAAGGTTACTAGTTTTTTAAAAGGAATTCGAAGTGTTGCAGAGCAAACTAATTTGTTGGCTTTAAATGCCACGATCGAAGCAGCTAGGGCCGGAGATGCCGGTAAGGGTTTTGCTGTTGTAGCCAATGAAGTAAAAGAATTGTCTAAAGAGACTTCACAGCTAGTGGATGATGTTGAAAATGTTTTGTCAGGGGTAGGTGAGGCTACACAGGCGGTGGAAGAGTCTATGCAGGAAGCTCAAGAAAAAGGAAGCCAAAATAAAACAGATCTTGAAGAGTTTCGTCACAATTTACTTTTAACCCAAGAGAGAACTGTTCAAGCGGATAAGAATGTTAGGCAAAACAACGATAGAGTTTTTGTAACATTGGCAAAGTTAGACCATGTGGTTTGGAAAATTAATACTTATCTTTCAGTTTTAAAGAAGGAACCGGTTTTTAAATTCGTGGATTATCATAATTGTCGTTTAGGCAAATGGTACTACGAGGGGGAAGGGCAGAGAAATTTTTCTCAGGTTGGTTCTTATCGGGATTTAGAGGGGCCACACGCAACAGTACACAATGGTACTAAAGATATCTTACAAGACCTTGAAGCGGGCAACTATGATTTGGAGAAATTTGAAAAGGCACTTCAAACTATGGAGACGGGTAGCAATGGAGTTTTTGAATTTTTGGACAAAATTTTACAGCAAAAGTCCTATTAATTAATTGCGTTGAACATAAGTTACAAAAGCCCAGAGTCTACTCCGGGCTTTTTTTATAATTCATTGATTAGGTGTAGTAGGGGGGCGATTTCTTGGAACTCTTCAAAGAGTTTCAATGCTTCTCTTTCGACTCCGTGTTCTTGATTATGTTTTTCAAGATAGTAGTTCTTTTCACCTTTGTCCTTAATCTCACCGATTAAATGAATGAATTTGGTTAAATACAGGTAGGGAATCTGTGGAATCAATACTTTTGATGTTTTAGAGTTTCCTAGTTGGGCGTATTTGTTGTCATGATAGGCATTGTAAACAGCTAGATCTTTTTCATTAAGTGTTGATGGGGCTACATCCTTCAAGGCATAAACATCTTTCGCTGCTTGTAAATATAAAGCTATCCAGCGAATTCCCCTGCGAAACTCATGGAGGCCAAGTTCTAAGGCTTCATAATCATAATTTTTTTTGCGAATCAGAGGAGCTAATTCACTATCTATTTTATCTTGTAGTTTAATAACCCTTTCTTTGATTGTAGAATTTAAATAGAGAGTGTCTTCATTGCTACCAGGCCACTTGATTTTGTATAATTGCCTTCTAATTTTTTCTAAGCGTTTACCGTTGGCCCAATCTCGTTTTTTTAAAAGTTTCGCCAGTGCTTTTTTTGTTTCTTCTAAATGCGCTTCTAGTTCTAAAACTTTTGAACTGGAGAGCTTCAATGAAATGGCTTCATCTAGTAAGGAGCTTCTTAGATCAAAGGCACCAATTGCGTCCTCTAGGTCTTTTATATCATAAAAAAACTTTCCAATTCTTTTTCCCCCTTTTGGCATATCACGGTAGAGTCTTCCTAGTGACTCTAGGTAAAACAGTGGAACTCTAGCTTTTTTTAAGCTTTGGAAGTTCAATCTATTTCCATCGATAGAATCTTTAAGAATAGACTCCAGTGAATCTAAGGAAGACTGAAAGCGCGCCATCTGTGGTGAGGCTCCATTTGAGCAAGGGTTTGCATAGAGGAAGAGGCTCGAAAGAAGGCTTATTAGTAGGATGATAATATTTTTTTTCATATCTACATATATAGGGGATAGCTTGCGTGAGCCATAGGTCTTTTCTGGTTGGTAATCGGGATTTTGAAAAAAAGATAAACTGGAAGCCTTTTGTTTCTCTTTGATGTCACTTTTTCATGAAATTGTAAGTATCTAAAAACAGGCAGGTGTATATTTATAGCGTGAATAGATTTTGCTAGGGTTTTAAAAAAGAAATTGAGCCTTCAAAGAAGTTCGGATTCACTGGAAAGTTGTTTCTAACAATAAGAATCTTCTAATTACTTTTTTTGAGAAAGAATCCTTCTGATGGAGAAGGTTTTTAACACATATGAAATTTTGTCTGCTGTGAAATGCGGGCACTCAATAGCAGAAAAATTGCTTGTTGAAGAGATTAGTATTGAGGAAATAGTCTATAAGAGAGACTGGGCTCAGATAATTTGAAATCTTGAATTTGTTTTAGACACGAGGACAAAATTATAGGATTTTAAGTGGGTTAGGGTATATTTTATAAAATGGCCCCTTCAATCGCGGATAGACTTTAATAACTACTGTGAAAGACTTGTTTAATTTAAGATGTCCGAATTTTGATTTTCCTTGCAATGAATACAGGGAAGAATTTCAAGGATTTAGAACTCGTTCATCCGCATTTAAAGGGGCCAGAATATATATTTTATTACTATTACGGCTTCTGTTAATTAGTCAGTTCCTTTCTTGGAGGTATTAAATTGGCGAAAAAGTTTATTCAATCTTGGATTTTGGAAACGCTAGAGGAGCATCCAAGTTTTTTCACAAAGCCTATGTTTGGTGGTTTGTCTGTTTACTATAATGATTTAATGGTACTAGTTTTTATGGAAAAAGAGGGTGATAGAGAATGGCAGGGCACTAAGTATGACTTCGATATTTGGAATGGGCTATTGATTTGTTGTAGCCGAGAAGCTCACCAAAGCTTATTTGGGGAGTTTCCCAATCTTGTATCTCATCCTGTTTTAGGGAAATGGCTATTTCTAAAAATGGAAGATGAAAATTATGAAGAAACCGCTTTGGAAATTGTGCGCTTGATCATAGAAAAAGATACTAGACTTGGAATCGTCCCTGGCACACGCTCTAAATCTAAATCTAAATCTAAATCTAAATCTAAATCTAAATCTAAATCTAAATCTAAATCTAAATCTAAATCTAAATCTAAAAATTAGTTTTCAAAAAGAGTTGTTTTTTGGGAAGGGTGAATTTCTACTAAAGCATTAACAATACACCCTCCCCTTAACTTTTGGTTTTACAACCTAACTATTTCAGAGGACAGAGGCAGTGATCGGCTGTGTCCAGTAGAGAAAATTTTGCTCTTTTGAATTGGTTTATTCTAGAAAAACTCTTGCAAAGGCAGGTTTGGTAAATCTTATTTCTTTGTTATTTATTAGAAAGCATTCCATCGAAACCCAAGTAATTTTATGTATTTATGTTCAAAATCCTTTGTACTCCATGCATTCTTTTCAAAAGTATGATGCAATCCGTAATAAATGGCCTGTCTAGTTCTTATTCTGTGTTACCTTGGCGATTCCTCTAACTTGGGAAGTATATGGATCAAGATATTTTGTTTGAAGACTTGGGATTGTCAAAGTCATTATTGAAAGCAGTAGCTAATTTGGGCTTTGAAACTCCGTCGGAGATTCAGCAAAAAAGTATTCCGGTATTGATTGAAAATGAATGTGATTTCGTTGGACAGGCACAGACAGGAACGGGAAAAACCGCTGCCTTTGGATTGCCTCTATTAATGAAACTAAAAGAGCAATCAGATAAACCGCAAGCTTTAGTGTTAGCCCCGACAAGGGAATTGGCCTTACAGATTAGTACAGAGTTTGGCAAATTCTCAAAATATGAAAACTACAATAAAGTAGAAGTTTGCGGTGGAATGAACTACCGACCTCAGCTTCAGGCCTTGCGCTCTGGAGACATTCAATTGGTTATTGGTACACCTGGGCGTGTGATCGATCTATTGGATCGTGGGGCTTTGGATTTGTCTGAGTTACAATACTTAGTGTTGGACGAAGCAGATGAAATGTTAAACATGGGATTCTTTGAAGATGTTCAAAGAATTATCGAAGGAGCAAATCCAAATCGTAATCTTTGGATGTTTTCCGCTACGATGCCAAAACAGATTAAAGGATTGATTGAAAAGTCTTTCCGTAACCCTGTTTTTGTAAATACAAAATCCAAAGAAGTTAGTAATGCTGACATTGAGCAAAGCTACTACCTAGTAAAAGACAAATATAAATTAAATGCTTTAACGCAAGTTTTAGACATGATTGATAACTTCTATGGAGTGATCTTCTGTCAAACTCGTCAAGAGACCAAAGACCTTGGTTACACTTTGATGGATCAAAACTACAATGTATCTGTTTTACATGGAGATTTATCTCAAGCAGAACGTTCTAGTGCCATGAGAGACTTTAAAAAAGGAAAGACCAAGGTATTAATTTGTACAGACGTAGCTGCTCGCGGTATTGATGTAAACAATCTTACTCATGTGATTAACTTCGGTTTGCCACGTGACAAAGAAAGTTATGTCCACAGAATTGGTCGTACCGGTCGTGCTGGAAACAAAGGTTTTGCAATTTCTATTTTAAATCGTGAAGACATTCATCGTTTAAAAAGAATCGAAAGTTTGCAAAAAACCTCTATTAAGAGAGAAAAGTTTCCTGAAATACGTGAGCGTAAAAAAATCTTTATTGAGAAAAAGACGAAGAAATTTGATTCCCTTGCGTATCAGTTAAAGCAAGAGCAAGAAAACTACACAGTAGACGAAGTTTTTGAGCAATTTAATCAACGTTTTGATTCTTTCTCGAAAGAAGATACGCTAAAAATGATTTTCAACAGCTTGTTCAAAAACGATCTTCGTAGAATGGATGAGCTGTCTGATATTGAGTTAGACGTGGCTGATGAAAATCGTAGAAGCAGCCGTTCTTCTCGTGGCCGTGATGGCGGTGGTCGAGGCAGAGATCGTGATCGTCGTCGTAGTCGTAGTCGTGGCAGAGACCGTGATGGTGGCAGTCGTGATCGAGATGGAGGACGTGATAGAGATTCAAGGCGTTCTCGTTCTGAGAGAAGTGCAAAATCTTCTGATCGCAGTGAACGTAGAGATTCTGCATCTTTTTCTTCTTCTAAGTCTAATGGAGATTCTAGAAAGTCTTCAAAGCCGAAATCAAAATCAGGGCAGAAGGGCTCTAGCTTCTTCACGCCTGGTCAGAAGAAAAAAAGAAAGGCCAATGAGTCTCGTTCAAGATCTCGTTAGGTCTTAATTTGCCTTTAGTTTAATCCATTGGATTATTTATGGGTTTTTCATCTTATATTTGGATAATGATGCCTCTGGTTCTATCGGGGGCATTTTTTTTATTTAAAGCTATACTTTCCATGAGCTCGGCAAGGCTTAGAGTTATGCTGAGCTACTCGCTAGATTAAAAAAATTGCGGAGCATAAGAACTTTTTAATTTATTTTTACGACAGTTTGTGTCTTCGAGGAGATTGCAAATAAAGGTATTAAGATGCGCTTTCTGGGGGGTGAGCACGCTATATCCATTTAGATGAGCATTTATAACCCGCAGGCAGGTCAGCACACTTGATAGGGGGGGCTTATGTATGCTTATAGAGTCTTTTAGGTATTTTAATTTTGGCAACAAATATATTCTATACGTGTTTTGTTTATCAGGAAATCCTGTAAAAAACGATTAAGATTACCCACAAATATACAGGGTGTTTAAAAGCTTCAATAATAAAGCCAGGGGGAGCGAGCGGGATTAGCATGGGGATTTCTTCGTGTTTCGGTATTATTTAGAGGTATAGGCTTGGCTCTTTGCTTTTACTGTGAATTTTCTGGGGCAAACCGAAATAGTGCTTATATATTGCTCAAAACTATTATCCTAAGTTGTTATTTTTACTTGTATTTTCCACTTGCAAAAAATTTACCACAATTTAGAATCAATGCTTGATGAAGAACTTAAAATTAGGTAGAACTATGCGGCTCATAGGAGAAGTGTATGTATTTCCGCCTTTTTTTAGGTGGTTTTAGATATGAATGCAGGGCTGTAGCTCCAATTGGTAGAGCGGCGGATTCCAAATCCGTAGGTTCAAGGTTCGAATCCTTGTAGCCCTGCCACAACTTTATTTGCGCTTGGGGAAGTATGAATAAGAACAACAACTACAAAAAGATTATCACGCTTAGTTTTGTCATCGCAGGCTTTTTAGTAGCTTTTGTGGCGAATGTTTTAATGGAAACAGCATCAGCAGCTTTTGGCTCTGTTGCAAGGTTGATGACCTTAGATGCGGTTAAGCATGGTTTGCCTATTGTTTTAGGTTTATCAACTTTTGCTGCTCTACAGTTTAACAAGAAGGTTCTTGTGTGGGCTGAGGAAGTGGTTTCTGAGATTGATAAAGTGGTTTGGCCTTCTTATAAAGATACTTCCGCAATGACAATCGTAGTTAGTATTATGCTGCTTTTTGCAGGTGTAGCGCTAGGTTTGATGGACATGATGTCAAACTACGTTGTTGGCTTAATGGTTAAATAGAACGAAGGACTTAAGATATGAGTGAAATGAAGTGGTATATCGTAAATGCACATTCAGGATACGAAGAAAAAGCCAAAAAAGGTCTTGAAGAGCGTATTCGTAATGCATCTAAAGAAGAAGACTTCGGTGAAATCTTAATTCCTAAAGAAGACGTTGTTGAGTTGAAGAACGGTGCTAAAAAGCAAAGTTCTCGTCGTTTCTTTCCAGGGTATATGTTCATTCAGATGAATATGACTCAAGAGACTTGGCACGTTGTTAAGGATACAACTTATATCTCTGGTTTCGTAGGTAACGGATCTACCCCAAGCCCTGTTACCGAGGAAGAGGTTAAGAGAGTAACGAATCAAATGGCTACAGGAGCAGAGAAGCCTCGTCCGAAATTCACTTTTGAAGTGGGTGAGGAAGTTAAGGTTGTGGACGGTCCGTTTAGTAACTTTAATGGTTCTGTAGAATACGTTGATGCTGATAAGGGTAAATTAAAAGTTCTTGTTAGTATTTTCGGTCGTCCGACTCCGGTTGAGTTGGATTACATTCAGGTTGAAAAAGCAGGAGAGTAATTACTCTTTCTTGCGTTTAATATTATAAACCCTTTTATAGGAGCGGGTATATGGCTAAAAAAGTAACAGGCTATATTAAGTTACAAATACCGGCAGGGAAGGCGAATCCAGCACCTCCCGTTGGACCGGCGCTCGGACAACATGGGGTTAACATCATGGACTTCTGTAAGCAGTTTAATGCTAAAACACAGTCCATGGGTGACACAGTTGCTCCAGTGATTATTACAGTTTACGCGGATAGATCTTTTTCTTTCATCGTAAAAACACCTCCAGTGTCTGTAATGCTGAAAAAAGAAATGAAGTTGAAAAGTGGTTCTTCTAACCCATCTCGTGAAAAAGTGGGAACTGTGTCTCAGGACATTATCAGAAAAATTGCTGAAGTTAAGCTTCCAGATCTTAACTGTACAACTATCGAGTCAGCAATGGCTCAGGTAGAGGGTTCTGCTGTAAGCATGGGCCTTAACGTAGAGGGGAGAAACTAATGGCTAAGCTAGGTAAAAGATTAAAAGCAATCAAAACAAATGTAGATAGAAACACTCGTCTTGCTTTAGATGAAGGTTTGAAATTTGTTATCGATAACGCTACTGCCAAATTCGACGAAAGCATCGAAGTTGCTGTAAACCTTGGTGTAGATGCAAAGCAGTCTGACCAACAGGTTCGTGGTGCTGTTGCTCTTCCTCACGGATTAGGTAAAGAAGTTCGTGTTGTGGTTTTTGCTCGTGGTCCTAAAGAAGTAGAAGCAAAAGAAGCTGGTGCTGATTTTGTTGGTGCTGAGGATCTAGTAGAGAAAATTCAAGGTGGATGGTTAGATTTCGATAAAGCAATTGCAACTCCAGATATGATGCCAATCGTATCACGTGTAGCTAAGGTTCTTGGGCCCCGTGGTCTAATGCCTAATCCTAAAGTGGGTACAGTTACTATGGATGTAACAAAAGCAGTTGAAGGTGAGAAAAAAGGTAAGTGTTCTTATCGTGTAGATAAAGCAGGTATCATTCACACTTCTATTGGTAAGAAATCAATGGGTGAAGCAAAAATTAAAGATAACTTTAAAAGTTTGCTAAGCGCACTAGTTAAGGCGAAGCCTGCGACTAGTAAAGGTACTTACCTTAAAAATATCAGCATTAGCTCAACGATGGGTGCTGGTGTACGTTTAGACGTAAATAACGTTCAGTCTTCTTTGTAAGACTGAACTTTGTTTATATCTCTTGATTAGACATTATGGTTTAGCGGGTGACGGTTTGGCTAGTCACTTGAGTCACCCAAAAAACTAGTAAGCAGTTCCTTCGATCAAGAGTTTATCAAGTGAAAGAATGACCGTCAGAAAGCAATTTTGTGGACTGACATAATTAGCTACTGCTCACAGGTCAGAGACAGAAGGTTCCCGTAAGGGTTTAATTGATGATTTAGGGATAAGGAAATCGGCCTTCAGAGATAAGTGGTATAGTTTGCTAAGAAAAGCTTAACTTATTACTTTTACTGAATTTGAGTAGAGTTTTTGAACGGGAGTTTATCATGATGGATAGAGCGCAAAAAGCGCAGGTGATTGACGGACTTAAAGACCGCTTCTCCAGATCCTCTGCAGCGTTCCTTGTTGATTTCAAGGGTATGAACGTTGAGCAGGTTACTACTTTGCGTAAGCAATTAGTAGGTGTGGATGCTGAGATGAAGGTTGTTCGTAATACACTTGCAAAGCGCGCCCTGGCAGATTTCCCAAGCGAATCTGATGCAATTAGCTCTGATTTTATCGGAACTAATGCTGTTATTTTTGCTTATGGAGATGCTAGTGCCCCTGCAAAGGCTCTTAGCGAATTTGCAAAAGACGTTGAACATCTACAGGTTAAATCTGGTGTGATGGAAGGTGAAAGACTTGATGAAGCAAAAATCAAGTACCTTGCAGATCTACCGCCTATGGAAGTTTTGCGTGCACAATTCCTTGGAGTTTTGGCGGCCCCAGCGAGCAAGTTTGTTCGCACTATGTCGGCTGTTCCAGGTGGTTTTGTAAGAGCGCTTAATGCTTACAAAGAGAAACAGTCTTAATTTATTAAGACACAAGATTAACAAGTTAAGAATTTTTTTAACAAACTAAACGACTTAAAAGAGGTATTAAAATGTCACTAGATAAAGAACAAGTAATCGAGTTTTTGTCTAACATGCCAGTAATCGAATTGGCAAAAATGATTGAAGAATTAGAAGAGAAGTGGGGCGTTTCTGCTGCTGCTCCTGCTGCTGTTGCAGTTGCTGCCGGTCCTGCTGGTGCTGCTGCTGAAGAAAAGACTGAGTTTGACGTAGTTCTTGCTTCAGCTGGTTCTTCTAAAATTAACGTACTTAAAGAAGTTCGTGGTCTAACTGGTCTTGGCTTGAAAGAAGCTAAAGAATTAGTAGAAAGCGCTCCAAAAGCTATCAAAGAAGGCGTAGCTAAGGACGAAGCTGAAAAGATCAAAGAAGCACTAGAAAAAGCTGGTGCAACTGTTGAGCTTAAGTAATTACATTATATTAGCTAATTAATTAATCATCGGTGGGAACGTTAGGTTCTCACCGATTTCGTAGTTTGAAATTGCCACATCAAAAGGAGAGCGAATGGGCAACACTCCGCTTACAGCATCTAACTTGCGCTTGAGAAGAAGTTTCGCAAAGTATAGTTCTGCGGTACAGATTCCAAATCTTATCCAGCTACAAAAGGCTTCTTATGAAACCTTCATCCAAAGAGAAGTAGACCCGGATAGAAGAGGGGAACTAGGACTAAATGGTGTATTTACATCTGTATTTCCTATCTCTGATTTTAATAACACGTCTAGTTTGGAGTTCGTATCCTACCATCTAGAGCCTCCAAAATACGATGTTGAAGAATGTCGTCAGCGTGGAATGACTTTCGCAGCGCCTGTGAAGGTAACTTTGCGTTTGGTTGTTTTTGATGTGGACGAAGAGACCGAAGCTCGTAGTATCCGTGATGCAAAAGAACAAGAAGTTTACTTAGGTGAAATTCCTTTAATGACTGAAAACGGTTCTTTCATCGTTAACGGTACTGAGCGTGTTGTGGTTTCTCAGTTACACCGTTCTCCTGGTGTATTCTTTGATCATGACAATGGGGAAAGCCACTCAAGTGGTAAAATCCTTTTTAATGCTAGATTGATTCCATACCGTGGATCTTGGTTGGATTTCGAGTTTGACCAAAAAGATTTAGTTTATGTAAGAATCGACCGTCGTCGTAAATTCCCAGCTACAGTTTTATTAAAAGCTTTGGGCTATGATGAAGAAGCGATCTTAGATTACTTCTACGATGCAGATAAGGTTAGCCTTGAGTCTGACGGTAAAAACTATCGATTCATCAATGTTGAAAAAATGCAGGGTCAACGTGCCCTATCTGATATTGTCGATCCAGCGAATGGTGAAGTGCTTGTAAAAGCTGGCCGTCGTGTGACTCGTGCCATCGTTAAAAAGATGATCGAGCAAAAGATCGAAAAGCTTGAAATCACGAGTGATGATCTTGTTGGTAAGGTAATCGCTAAGCCAGTAATTAACGAAGATACTGGTGAGATTTTAGCGGATGTAAATGAAGAGCTAACTCTAGATTCTATCGAAGCTATGCGTAACTCTGGTGTTACTGAGCTAGATCTAATTTTCTTTGACGGTGTATCTGCGGGTCCTTACATCCGTAACACTTTATTAGTAGATAAAGTTGCTACTGAAGAAGAATCTTTGATCGACATTTACAAAAGATTACGTCCTGGTGAGCCACCAACTCCTGAGGCAGCAGGAAACTTTTTTAATAAATTATTCTTTGACCCTGAAACTTATGATTTAAGTGAAGTAGGTCGTATTAAGATCAACCACCGTTTTGATATCCCAGAAGACGAATGTCCAGTGGATCATAAGACTCTTACTAAGAAAGACATTATTTCTACTGTAAAAACTCTTGTGGATCTTCGAAACGGTGAAGGTAAAGTAGACGATATTGACCACCTTGGTAACCGTCGTGTTCGTTCTGTGGGTGAGCTTCTTGAAAACCAATACCGTATCGGTTTGGTTCGTATGGAACGCGCTATCCGTGAAAGAATGAGCCTTCAAGATATCGAAACTATGATGCCGCATGATCTTGTAAATGCAAAACCAGTGAATGCTGTAGTAAAAGAATTTTTTGGTTCTTCTCAGTTGTCACAGTTTATGGATCAAACTAACCCTCTTTCTGAGATTACGCACAAACGTCGTTTATCAGCATTGGGGCCCGGTGGTTTGACTCGTGATCGTGCTGGTTTTGAAGTACGTGACGTACATCCAACTCACTACGGTCGTATTTGTCCGATTGAGACTCCAGAGGGACCAAACATTGGTTTGATTGCTTCCTTGGCTACTTATGCACGTATTAATAAATACGGATTTATCGAAACTCCTTACCGCCAGGTTGCAGAAGGTACAGTGAGTGATGACTACAGATACTACTCGGCTCTAGAAGAAAAAGGTCACAGAATTGCGCAGGCAGCGACTTTAGCTGGGCAAAAAATTGACGATGAAACTTTAGTTGCTCGTTGGGATGGTGATTACCAAATCATCGAGAGAGAAAACGTTTCTCTTCAAGATGTGTCACCGAATCAGCTAGTGTCAATTGCAGCATCTTTGGTTCCTTTCCTAGAGCATGATGATGCCAACCGTGCCTTGATGGGTGCGAACATGCAACGTCAGGCGGTACCTTTAATCAAAGCACGTGCTCCATTAGTTGGAACGGGTGTGGAAAGATTGGTAGCGGCTGACTCTGGTACTTCAATGGTAGCTAAAAATGCTGGTATCGTTGAAGAAGTGGATGCTTCTCGTATCGTAATTCGTCGTTTTGCTCGTCAAGGTGAGCTTGGTGCCAACGTTGATATCTATAACTTAACGAAATACCAGCGTACGAACCAAAACACTTCTTTCAACCAACGTCCAATCGTTCGTGTTGGTGATGTTGTTGGTCGTGGTGATGTAATTGCTGATGGTCCATCTACTGAGTTGGGTGAGTTAGCTCTAGGACAAAACATCCTAGTGGCCTTCACTCCTTGGATGGGTTACAACTTTGAGGATTCCATCTTAATTTCTGAAAGATTGATCCGCGAAGACGCTTTCACATCTGTACACATCGAAGAGTTCGAGTGTGTGGCTCGTGATACTAAGTTAGGTAAAGAAGAAATCACACGTGATATCTCTAACGTAGGTGAAGAAGCTCTTAAAGACTTAGATAGTTCTGGTATCATTCGCGTTGGTGCGAAAGTTAAACCAGGTACAATCCTAGTTGGTAAAGTGACTCCGAAAGGCGAAACTCAACTTTCTCCTGAGGAAAAACTTCTTCGCGCAATCTTTGGTGAAAAAGCTGGTGACGTACGTGATACATCACTTCGTGCTTCTTCAGGTGTTTCTGGAACGGTTATTGATGCGCAAGTATACAGCCGTGAAGGTGCAGAACGTGACGAACGTTTGATGAGCATCATCAAAGAAAAAGAAAGCAAACTGGAGAAAGATTTATCCGTTGAGCAAAACGTTATTAAAAATAACGCGATTGATAAGTTGAAGAACCTTCTTGTTGGTAAAACAACTACTGGTGTTCTTTTAAATGAAGACGGATCTAAGAAATTATTAGAAAAAGACCAAGTGATTGGTGATGAGGATATCGAGTCAATTCCATTCGAATTACTATCCTACATCCCACTTCCACAAGAGTTAGAGTACCAAGCAACCCGTATTGTTGATGGCGCTCGTAACCAGTTGGATGCAGTTCGCATGATCTTTAATGAAAAGATAGACCGTTTACGTAAGGGGGATGAACTTCCACCGGGCGTAATTAAAATGGTTAAAGTATATGTGGCGATCAAGCGTACTCTTCAAGTAGGGGATAAGCTTGCTGGACGTCACGGTAACAAAGGTGTGATCTCAAGAATCATGGCCGTGGAAGATATGCCATACCTACCAGATGGTTCTCCGGTAGAAATGGTATTGAACCCGCTTGGTGTACCATCTCGTATGAACATCGGTCAGGTACTAGAGATTCACTTGGGTTGGGCTGCTCAACACTTAGGGCAACAACTTGAAGAATACATCGAAGAGTTTAAAGCAGAAGAAGTTCGTAATCGTTTGAAAGACATCTACGAAAACCCAGAGTTAGTAGGTCGTATTGACAATGCTGATGACGATTCTTTAAAGCGTATGCTTCCATACCTAAAGCGTGGTGTTCATATCGCAACTCCAGTGTTTGATGGTGCAAAAGAAGTTGAAATTAAAGCTCTTTTAGATAAAGCCCAGTTACCACAACGTGGTCAAACAGTATTGTTTGACGGTCGTACGGGTGAGCCGTTCGAAAACACGGTAACTGTTGGTGTAATGTACATGCTGAAACTTCACCACTTGGTGGAAGAGAAGATTCACGCACGTTCGATTGGACCATACTCTTTAGTTTCGCAACAGCCATTGGGCGGTAAAGCTCAGTTTGGTGGTCAGCGTCTCGGAGAGATGGAGGTTTGGGCAATTGAGGCATATGGAGCATCTTATGCACTTCAAGAGTTCTTAACTGTGAAATCGGATGATGTTGCTGGTCGTAACCGTATGTACGAATCGATCGTTAAGGGTGAAAACACTCTTGAGCCAGGTCTACCAGAATCTTTCAACGTTCTTATTAAAGAGCTTCAATCATTGGCTCTTAATGTCGAGTTGGTTGAAAGTAGCGTTCTGACAGATCCTGTTGTTGAAGATGATGACAGTGCGATCGAAGCGGAAGCAACTGAAGTTACTGAAAATAATTACGGACAACATTAAAGGAGTGGCCGTTGAAAGACTTATTGAATTTTTTCGATAAACCAAAAGATCCATTAGCGTTTAATTCGGTTCGAATCTCATTAGCAAGTCCGTCCATGATTCGTGGATGGTCTCGCGGTGAAGTGAAAAAACCAGAAACGATTAACTACCGTACTTTCAAACCTGAAAGAGACGGTTTGTTCTGTGCAAAGATTTTCGGTCCGATCAAAGACTACGAATGTTTGTGTGGAAAATACAAAAGAATGAAATACCGTGGTGTGGTATGTGAGAAGTGTGGTGTTGAGGTAACTCAATCTAAAGTTCGTCGTGAACGTATGGGTCACATTGATCTTGCTTCTCCAGTGGCTCACATCTGGTTTTTAAGATCTCTTCCATCTCGTATTGGTAACTTACTTGATATGACTCTTAAGGATGTTGAACGCGTTCTATATTGTGAGTCTTACTGTGTAACAGATGCCATGGAAACTCCGCTTGAAGAAGGACAAATTCTTTCTGAAGAAGCTTTAAACAAAGCATTCGAAGAGTTTGGTCCAAACTTCAAATACGGAATGGGTGGAGACGCGATCTTAGACCTTCTTCGTAAAATTGATATTGAATATTTATCTCGTAAACTTCGCAAAGCTCTTCGTGAAGCTACTTCAGAAGCGGCTACTAAGAAGTTAACGAAGCGTTTGAAAGTGGTTGAAGCTTTCAAAGGTTCGATCAATAAGCCAGAGTGGATGATGATGGATGTACTTCCTGTGATTCCACCAGATCTTCGTCCTCTAGTACCTCTAGATGGTGGACGATTTGCAACTTCTGACTTGAACGATTTATACCGTCGTGTGATTAACAGAAATAACCGTCTAAACCGTCTTCAAGAGTTAAGCGCTCCAGACATCATCATTCGTAACGAAAAACGTATGTTGCAAGAGTCTGTTGATGCCCTTCTTGATAACGGTCGTCGTGGTAAGACTTTTACTGGTCCAAACAAACGTCCTCTTCGCTCCCTTTCTGATATGTTGAAAGGGAAACAAGGTCGTTTCCGTCAGAACCTTTTGGGGAAACGTGTGGATTACTCGGGTCGTTCTGTAATTACAGTTGGTCCTCAATTAAAATTACACCAATGTGGTCTTCCAAAGAAAATGGCTCTTGAGCTTTTCAAGCCATTTGTATACAGCAAGTTGGAAGAGCGTGGTTTATCTTCTACAATCAAACAATCGAAAAGATTGGTTGAGCAAGAAGTAACTGAAGTTTGGGATATCCTGGCTGAAGTGGTTAAAGAGCATCCGGTAATGTTAAACCGTGCACCGACACTTCACCGTCTTGGTATCCAAGCTTTTGAACCGACATTGCTTGAAGGAAAATCCATCCAGCTTCATCCACTAGTTTGTGTGGCTTTTAACGCTGACTTTGATGGTGACCAAATGGCTGTT
>JAYZXX010000244.1:0-10712 GCA_036140815.1 Bdellovibrionota bacterium
AATGCCCTCTAATCATATAAGTTACTCGATCCGATTCAGAACATACCCCAAGTCTATCCACATGTCCTTCTTCTAAGAAACCGGATGGATAAGTTCTATTCAAAGACTCATGGGTGTCGACCAGAAGACAAACAAACTCGTCTTCGATTTGTGCATTAGTACAAGAGGAATGATAGATAGGTACAACGTCTAAATCCAAAAAGTCCTTCTCCCCCTTTCCTTTGTTAATTCGAAAACCAAAATCTGATCTATAGGTCTGGAATTTTGACTCTGGGCCAATACTATTGGTAAACTTCGTTGTTTCATTTAGAACTTCAGATTTTAATGAGCTCATCAAAGTATGAATATCGATATCCCTACATCTCTTATCAGAAAACTCTGGGTTTATCTCTGAAGAACTAAGCAAATCCTCTATTTGATTTTCGTAGGAGATCTCATAAAGGGGATTATTTCGCCGCTCTTTTTTATGATTGAAGCTAGGCATAAAATTTCTTCCGCTTCTGCTGTATAAATCTAATCTTTCTGGTTTTTTTGCATTGATGTCATGGCCCCTACTATCATCCCAGTAACATTTTAGGTCTCCAAAACCCTTCGAGCCAAGTTTTTCAATAAGTCTAAAAATGGCCCCAAATTTCTTTGCATACTCCTTTTCATCAAACCCACCAAAGTCCCTCTCTTCATTGCGACAAGAATGTTGAATATCTGATAAAGGCCTGAGAAGATTACAGCGAAAATCATAAGACAACAGATTTTGATCTACAACTAAGCCTAACTGTATGGCTATCTTTATCACCCTTTCAACAAAATCTGGCTCATTTATATACTTACTGATTTTAGATAAAAAGACTTGCAAGAAAATTTGCTTGAGTACTTCGCCTGGCAGGAGCTGTTTCAATCTTTCAAAGTGAAAAATTATTTCATAATCTGAAATTTAATTATTTTTTAAACTCGATAAAAGGTAATTAGCCCATATAAACATCTTGGACATTAATTGCTGAGAAGGCTCATTAAATTTAAATCGACTATCCATCATTTGAACATTTAAAAGGCTCTGGTAACTATAGACCGTGTCTGCATCAAAACTTAGTTCATCAAGTCGGTAATTTTCTTTCAATTTTTCTAGAACCGTTCGATCGATGACTAGCTTTGGTGCTAAGAGTACGTCTCTCACTTTCGCACCTGGGAAGGCTTTTGCCATAGGGAACTCTAGGCCCCTGAATTCAAAAACTTGCTCTTGGGTCTTTAGGTCATCACCAGCCCTAAGCAACATTGAACTTGTTAGTAAAATTAAAAAACAAATTATTCGTGTAAACACTATGCAATCCCTTTCACCTAAAAATCCCCAGATAGCCATGCTACCTGAGGACTAAGGAGAGATAATTTTTCTATCTACTATGCATTTGTAGAATCTTCTGATTCGTCAGAATTTTGCTCTTGGGAATCTTTCTTATTAAGTTCAGCTGCTGCTTCTTGAGCTGCTTTTTCTTCAGCCGCTTGTGCTGCTGCATCGGCTTCAGCTTGATCTTGTTCGTTTACAACTTTGTTACCTACGATGGCCTTTTGTGCAATCTTCGTATTAATGTCTGCCGCAACTTTTGTTTGTGCAGCTGCAGCCTTTTGTTGGTATTCTTTTGCAACTGCGTCTGTTCCGTTCATCATAGCTACTGCTCTTAGATCAGCAACATTTACTGGCTCATTAGTAAGGTTCACCATAGCCAATTGCTCAGCCGTTAATTCAACAGAAAGTGTCATTTCCTCGTCGCTGTCTAAAACATTGCGGTCCATCCACTGAAAAAATCCAAGGTCAGTATCAGCCATTGCTTCTAGCTTTTCTTTATCTTCTAAACATACTTTCCAACTTGCTTCCAAAGCAGATTTTACCTGGCCTTCAGCAACTAATGTAGAACTTCTCATTTCATTACATTCTTGCTCTTTAGCTTTGATCGCTAACACCTGGTCATCTACTACTGCTGTGGCCAAGCTAAGCTTACCATCAGCCAATAAGCTTCCAGTCACAGCCTCTACCATTACACCATCAGTGAATTTTAACTTAACTATATTTTCTTTTGCTTTTTTGATTAAGGAAGCTCTTTCTTTAGGAGTGGCTTTACCAACAATTACACCGTTCATTACAGCTCCATTCACCTTATCAACATCAAGAGTAGTAAGTCCTTCCGCAGAACTTTTAACCGTTATAATCTCATTGCTTCCGGTACACTCTAAATTAACCTTTGCTTCGTACTGAGTGGCCTCTGCCTTTTTAGTGTTTAACTTAACAACATCCACTTTTCCGTTAACTTCTTTTTCCTCTAGCTTCGCTTCGATGGCAGCCGTATCTACTTTTTCGGCCATTTTTTTATCTAAGCCTTCAATGTTTTCTTTAGCAACTTCAACAAGATCACTCACTAAAACACTACATTTCATATCAACGTCTGAAACCATTTGTCCAGCTTCTGCCATATCTGCTCTATCAGCTGCACTAAGGTTTTCATCTAAGTATTCTTTTACTTGTGCGTTCATTTGCGATTCAATTGCTTTAATCACATCTTCTGAGCGGTTCGTAATTACTTCATTTACCTTCGCTTCCATTAACTCGCTAGTAACGATGGGCTTGCTCATCTCTTCAAAAGTAGGCTGTTTATCAACCTTTTGAGCACATGCCACTGTTAGTATAAGTCCTGCTGATGCCATTCCTAAAATAAATTTGTTTCTCATTTCATTCTCTCCTTTAATTTATTTTTCAATCTAATTTATATTTTAAGTTATTAGTTTTTTTAAAAAGTGTAGTGGATTCCCGGTGGATAAGTTGTTGGTAGGTATTTCATGTAGCCTTCAAGGGTTTCCCAAAAACTTTTTCCAGTTTCAAAGCTAATCTCTTCAAACTCAGGCCCCTTATAATTAGCCGGTGGAGCCTGTTCTTTTTTAGCTTCGTCTAAAGAAAGTTTAACGTTTACATCCGTTGATTCCAGAATCTCTCTGTGAGATTTTTCTGCATAAAGCTTCACAGCTGCCCAGTTCATTTGAATTAGTTCGTACATTTTAGTTGGCTCTTCAATTTGTACAGCTACTTTGGCTTTGTAGGCTTTTAGAAGGTCATTGCCTTTTTCATCCAAACCTTTCATTTCTCGAAGCTCGTTGTCACAAACTTCTAGTTCAGCTTTCAATCTCTCCATTTCCTGAAGATGCTCGTAATCTTCCGCAACATCTAAATCCTGTTCAATTTGATCACACAGAGCTTCTTTATCTGGAATACTGGCGTCATATTTAGGACTCATAGTTCCAACAAATTGCATTAAAGACATGATTTGTTCATAACTAATTTGCTTCATATTTACGAATTCAGACACTCCAGTGTAGCTGTCTTTTAACAAGGCTCTTGCTGATTTGTAAGATTCAGCTACTTTTGCACTTGCTTCCTCTCCTTGTAAGCCTGTAATATCTGTGCCTTTAAACTCGATTGACTTTATAGAGTCTTTTGAGATTTCAATGCTGTCACTACTATCAATGAAGGATCGGATTTCAAATTCAACAATATCCCCTCCACCAATACATTCGATTCCCAAACGCATATCATAGGGAATACTAGAATCTAATTTATTATCTAATAGATAGATGTCGATTAAGTTTTGATTTTTCTTATCTCTAGCCAATAAATAAGGGCTCAACGACTTTAATTCTTCAGCCTTCTTTACTTTGTCATCACTAAATTGGATACTTTTCTTTAGGCTTCGATGCTCCAACTCTAATACCTTAAACTCGCACTTTAATTCTGTTATTAAACTTGCCGGTCTATCCGATGCCTGTAAGGAGTTTCTAAGAGACTCTAAAACCACTTCAGATAGTTTTTCACTGTTTTCCTTGTTTAAGCTTTTCTCCACTTCTCTTGCCAACTTATAGTTAGTAACTATTGGCATTCTATATTTGATGACCGGCTTCTTTTTATCCTCTCGGGTTTCGACATCAATATCAGTGGAAGCTGTTTCCGACTTCTTTGCCAAATCATCGACCTCTGCTGATGTATTTATTTTTTTCGCTGGCTCTGCTTTCGTTTCAGTAGAGTTTCCATCTTTTTTTGTGGCAATTTCTTTCTTATCAATGTCTTTGGCACAAGCCACTCCAAGTAACATCACTCCTGACATAAGACTTAAAAAATATTTATTCTGTTTCATCTCGCTCTTCCTTTTTATTTTAAAACTCTGCTATTTTTTTGTTTTCTATTTATATCTTTTAAATTTATTTCCATTAAATAAGAGTCCAATCTTAAGTGAGATTGAAACTGAGCTTCATCAACCTTTACATCTTCACCGAAGAACTGTTCTAGTTTATGAGTAGCTTCACCATTTTTATCTGACATAATCTCCATATGGTCTTCGTTAAAGAAACTCTCCGCATTGGTCGCGTTAGCTAGTTTCATTCTTTGATTTGTGCTTTCACACAAGGAAGCTTCGCTCGGTTCCCAGCCATCCATTTCACAAAGCTCTTTGTGCCTTAAAGCTGTGAATTCATCTTTTGTAGTGAATAAGCCATTTATATCCAAATAATCCAGCCCTTCATAAGATATATCTAATAGTGTGATAGAGCTTTTGGCTGCTTTTTCTAGATTTGCGTTGTGACGCATTTCCTTTAAATTTAAGTCGCGCTCTTCGATACTTCTCCACTTCGTAAAGTCGTAAGAGCCTAAATTATAAGTCTGATAAAAACGTACTTGAGCAGAAGATGAAACTGGTTTTGATTTTAAAACAATTTCATGGGAATCATTGGCAATGCTACATTCCATTTTTACATCAAATACATAGCCTACTACGGTCAATATCTCAGGAGAAACTTTAATCACAGGACGGTTCTTCTCGTCGCCCATTCGATCTAACTCTTGCTCTAATTTGACGATTGCTGTTTCCTTTAATTTCATCTCTTCTTTGATTTGCTCTATCGCTCTTTCATCTTCTGCAAACTCCATTTTTCCAACACGGAAAACACAAACGGTCGTGCCTTTTACTCTCTCGATATCTTGTCCACTTAATTCAGCGAAATCTTCGTCAATCGCGGCGCTCACTGATTTAAGCAATGGAGCAGATTGCATATTCATTTTAGATTCTATTTTTTTCGTTCGCTCTACTACTAGCTTTTCACTAAACCAATCCATAGAGACCCAACTGCCGTCATTAAAACTCCATTCACCAGTCGAGACTTTATTTGAACAAGCTACTCCAAATAGAATGGAGCTCATTAAGCTAAGGATGAAAATTGGGCGGAAGCTAAGTTTCATTACTGAGCCTCCACTAGATTGTATATTTCGGAACGTGCCTTTTCGATTTCTGATAATTTTTTATATTCATCATTGTCAAAAAGGTCTGTTGTCTGATTCCCTTTTGTAAGCGTAAGGCTTTTTAACGAAGTAACTTCTGTGTATAGAGCAGAGTTCTTAGTATTAAAACTTCCAGCATGATATTGCCCTTCCGTATCAATACTAAATTCTACTTTAATCACTTCCTCACCATCTTCGGCTGGAGTGTACATACATGAATACACAACTGAATTAGTGTAAGACATATAGCTTTTTATGCTATAAACGCTCTTGGTGGCTGCGGCCTCTCTAGTTTTTCCCTCTGCAATAGTACTTGTTTCAGCAACGGCCGCTTTATTAATGTTATCTACCTCAGCTTGGCTAACTAACTTTTTCTCTAAAAGTTTACTCGCTGCAAGAGCATAATGCGCTTTCTTAAGCTCAGCTGTTTCCGTTAAGTCTTTAAAATCAATTCTAAATGGATCTTCTGTTCCACAATCATATTTTGTAATTTTGTCGATGTTCGGATAGGAGTCTTTGTGCTTAGCCGCAATGTCTTTCAATAAAGAGTTTGCAAAAGACGCTCGAGCATCAATGGCCAAGTTCATAATTGCTTCAAATGATTTGTTTTCAAGTTCAGTTGCTTGGGTGGTTTTCTCTTTAGGCTTTTCACCTACACCGATCGCAACTCGTTTTGCATTATCATTTCCACAGGCTGAAAAAGCTCCTGCAATCATTAATACGGCAATCGTGCGTCTAAGTTTTAAGATCATAATTTCTCCTCCCCATCTTAAAAAGCAAGTGCCATTCCAGCTCTATAGCGATTTTATTAACAGTAGAGGCTAGCGAATAACTGGGCCGACGAAATTGGGCACCTGGGTGGATTTATTTCAGACACTTAGATGGTATTAGATTGCAAGAAAGAAAACTGAGATTACTTTTCAGTTTGGAAAACTTGGTAAATAAGCAAGGTAAACAGATAAATACCTGAAATTATTGATTAATTATTGTGCGCATTTGACTAGAAATTAAAACCAGCAATGAAAGTCTCAACATTTAATAACAGACTTTGCCCTATGAACTTCTTCGAAGTACCAGAATAATGACTTCTTCCAATATGCACGCTTATTCCTTTAAAGTTGATAACCAATCTAAGTATCTAAAATTACTTAATTTATAGCCACATACATTACCGGTGAAGAATATATTCTCAAAATGAGACAGCATAAATGGCTGAAATTACTAAATACAGTTCAGGCGTTCTGGCCAAAATCTGTAGATATTTGAATGAAAATAGCAATTTTTCAGACCAAAAACCCAAATATAAATAACTGATATTACTACCAATTTCCTTGCTTGCGAGTTTTGCTATTTCAGGGTACAAAAAGCCACCTGAAAAACTATCTATATATAAGGAGAAAACAATGGCTGCTGAAACTACTTTCGCGATCATTAAGCCAAACGCAATGAAGAAAAACGTAATCGGTAAAATTATCGATAAGTGGGAATCTGCTGACCTTGAAGTTGCTGGAATGAAGAAGATCCACATGACTTCTGAAAAAGCTCAAGAGTTCTACGCTGAACACAAAGAGCGTCCATTTTTTGGTGAGTTAGTTGATTTCATGACTTCTAGCCCTGTAGTTGTACTTGCTCTTCGTGGTGAAAACGCTGTTCTTAAGAACCGTGAAATCATGGGCGCTACTAATCCTGAAGAAGCTGCAGAGGGAACTATCCGTAAACTTTTCGGTGACAACGTTGGTGAAAACGCGGTTCACGGGTCTGACAGCACTGCTTCTGCTGAAAGAGAACTTGCTTTGTTTTTCGAAACTACTGAAATCATGTAATTCAAAAACATTATAAGTTTTAAAGGGAGGGGTTTTAATCGACCTCTCTTTTTTTTTGCAATTGGAAGCCTATGGAAGAAATAAATAAAGGATCAAAAGTTGAAGTTTTCATCGAAAAGATGAGTTTTGGTGGTGCTGGAATTGCACGAATTGATAATTTAGTTGTTTTTGTTTCTGGGGCAGCCCCGCAAGAAACTGCTATCGTAGAAATAACGAAAAAAAAGAAACGATTTGCAGAAGCAAAGCTTGTGCAAATTCTTAGCCCCTCGCCCTTCCGCAGAGAAACTCCATGTAAATACACTGATAAATGTGGTGCATGCCAGTGGCAGCAGTTCGAATACGAAGAACAGCTCAAGCAAAAGCAAACTATATTTCATGAAATGCTTGATAAGGTCGACTTTTTAAAAGGTCTCCGAGCTAGCTGTATCATCTCTGGGAATGAGTTTCGCTACAGAAACAGAATTCAGATTAGAACAAAGTCAAAAAAGCTAGGCTTCTTTCAAAAGGCTAGCAATGAAATTGTGAATATCAAAGACTGTCTTATCACTGAAGAAATGTTGACCACTCAATTTAATTCTATTTTAAAAAAACAGCCTTCTACTAAAATGCAAAAGTTTGAATTACTTTATGACAAAAACCATGAGGTAGTTATCCGGAAGAACAAAGGCCATGGCGAAGAAGATGGGTTTTCCCAAGTAAACGATCAAATGAACAAAAAAATGCAGAATTGGGTACTTGAGCAAATTTCTGATATCAATTGTACCGGAAAAATATTTGACCTCTATGCTGGCAATGGTAATTTTTCTCGCTTTTTAGAGCAAAACTCCATTGATAAGCCATTAATGGCCATTGAGTTTTCGGAAGCTGCCATCCAAAGAGGGAAAAAGTTAGCTGGTCCCAATTCTAAAATTGAGTGGCTATCGGCCAAAGTTGAAAATGTTGTTAAAAACATTAAAGCTGATGAAAACTCAGTACTGATCATTGACCCACCTAGAATTGGTTGTGACGAAAAATTTATTGATTCGCTTAAAACTTCGGGAGCAAAGGATTTGATCTATATTTCCTGTAACCCAAGCACTTGGATTCGTGATTTACAAAGACTTAAAGAACATCGTGATTTTACAATAGAAAGCCTGGAGCTATTGGATATGTTTCCTCAAACTTATCACATAGAGGTTTTAAGTAGAGTTCGCCTTAAATAGATGCTATCTAAGTAAAATCCTCCTTATAAAAAGCCTTCAAACCTTAGCAAAATACTAGAACTAGACACCCGGCAAATTTGGCACTGCATTATTCAATCTTTTACTAAGTTTTCTGAATGTAATCTTGTTCCTAAGACCAGCTTTTGCTAAATTTATAACTGTATGAAATCACTTCTAAGTTTTGTCTTTTTAAGTACTTTTGTCTTGTTTTCTTTAGGTTGTGCAAACACATCTAAAAAAGCATCATCAGAAAATATTCAAGAAGCCTACCTACACCAAGACATCGCCATGGGTTACTTAAAGGCAGATAAATACCCTGCTGCCCTAGAGCAATTATTGATTGCAAAAAAACTTGCGCCCCATGACGCCAATATCACAAATAACTTAGCCATCGCTTATCAGTTTCGCGGCAGAAGCGATATCGCCATTGAAACTTTTAAAAAAGCACTCAATTTAGACCCAAGCTTAACAGATGCAAGATCCAATTTAGCGCAAGCCTACATTGAAAAGAAAATGTACTCTGAAGCCCTAGAGCAATTGCTCATTGCCCGTGATGATCTTACTTATCAAAACCCTGAAAAAATTCATACTAACTTAGGTATCACCTATTTTCATTTGTCTAATTTCTCAAAAGCAAATGACGAATTGAATTTAGCACTAAAGGCGAACAGAGAATTTTGTCAGGCAAAATTCTATAAACTAAAAACCTTGTTCGAGTTAAAAAAGTTTTCAGATAGTTCAAAAATGTCTGACCACAATGTATATGCATGTCCCAAAGAAGATTTAGAACAAACTTATTATATTGGTGGAATGTCGTATTACCTGAATGGTCAACTCGGCCAAGCCGAAGATAGACTGCAAAACTTAGTGAATAAATATCCATCAAGTGACTATGCAGAAAAAGCACATCTAGCGTTAGCAGCAATTAAGGTAAAAAAGAATGAAAGAAACAGGTGATTTACTTCGTAAAATTCGTGAAGAAAAAGGCATCTCAATTGAGGATGTCGTTTTAGCGACTAAAATTAAAAAGTCTACGATTAAAGCGATTGAAGAGGGAGATTTAAAAGAGCTTCCTAGTAAAACCTTTATTCGTGGTTTTGTTCAGTCCTATGCCAAGTATCTACAAACAGACCTAGAAAGAGTACTTGAAGTTTTTCATGCAGAGATGGGTACAACGGTAACTGGTATTCGTGGTAAAGCGGAAGCTCATGATACAGCCTCTGATGAAGATGCTGTTAAATTCGCGAATTCAAACCGACACCCTTTGATTAAGTTTTTCATAGCCCTTGGAGCGATCGTTCTTATTGCCCTAATCTATGTTGTGGGTAACACCATAGATAAATACCAAACAGAAAAGCAATTGATAGAGCCTACACAACAAGAAGCGAAAAACATTGTTCCAATTCAAGATGACTCGGAAGACTCAGAAAGTCCTACCAAAGAAGCAACAGGTAGTGAGAAGGTCGAGACTGAAGAAGAAGATCAGAGTGATGCTAGTACTGCCATTGATAACAAGAACGTAGCGGAGGCGGCCATAAAAGCTGCTGAAGAAAAAGCTGCAGCAGATAAACGCGTAGCCGAGGAAAGGGCTAAGGCGGAAGCGGCCGCCAAGTCTGCTAAAGAAAAAAAATTAGCCGAGGAAAAACGCCTAGCAGAAGAAAAAGCAAAGGCTGATGCTGATGCAAAGGCTGCCGAAGAAAAAAAATTGGCCGAAGAGAAACGCTTGGCGGATGAAAAGAAAGCCGCTGAAGAGAAAGAAGCAGAAGAAAAGCGCCTAGCAGAAGAAAAGGCAAAGGCCGAAGCAGAAGAAAAAGAAGATAAACCTGAAGTTTTACGACCTAAAAAAGTTCAGGCAAGTTTCATCCCTCAAGAGGTAATCATTGAAGCTTTGGATACAGTAAAGTTAAGTTTCCGTTCCGACGACGGAAGTTGGGTTGATATCGAATTAAAACCTGAACAGATTCACACCATTAAAGGTAGAAATACTATTGAACTAAAAGTTAGCGATGGTGGGGCTGTTAATATCATTCACAATGGTAAAGTAAAAGGAGTGCCTGGAACCCTGGGTAGTTCCATCAATTTAAAATTCCCTTAAGTTATGCAAAAAGCCAAAAATATTGTTTTTTACTGTTTATTGATAAAGTTAGCCATCGCCGTATGGCTTCCTTTTTTTTATGACGAATCCTACTATTGGTTTTGGGGGAATAATTTACGACTGAGTTATTTTGACCACCCACCCTTCGTCTCCTACCTATATTTTTTAGGACATGCTTTTGATTACTTTGGTCAAGCATCTAGATGGCCCGGTGTTCTTATGGGCCAAGCAAGTATTTGGCTATGGCTATTGATTTTGAAAGATAAGTTCTCAGAAAAACAGCTGAT
>JAYZXX010000245.1:0-3471 GCA_036140815.1 Bdellovibrionota bacterium
TTACCAAAAACTACTAAACAAAAAAATAGGCGAAAAAAAGCAAGATAGAGCCCTTGAAGCTAATTCCAACTACCAACCACCAACCACCTAATACTCCCAGTGCCCCCCCGCTCATCATTCAGTAACAAAAAAACAAACAAAACCAAAAATAAGCAAAAAGAAAAACTGCCCAAAACCCAACCAAAAACCCAGACTAAAAAAAGCCCATGAATTAGATTATTTTGACCCAAGTCCTTTTTAAGACTAGACTTTTCTCATGGCGTTATACGAATACAAAGGTCTCAACAGAAAAGGAAAAAACGTTCGCGGAACCGTTAGCGCCGACAACCAAAGAAGTGCCCGTCAGCAACTAAAAAAAGAAGGCATTTTCATACAAAACCTAAAAGATAAAACAAAAAAGAAGGCCGGAAAAAAAGGTTCCAATAAAAAATCCAGTCTCGAAAAAGCTACGGTGGGTGTGGACGACATGGCCATGTACACTCGCCAACTATCAACTCTGATTAAAGCAAACATCCCATTGGTTGAATGTTTAGGTGGCGTGGCTGAACAAACAGAAAACCCTGTCTTAAGAGATGTTTCTAGAGAGATCAGAGATATGGTGAATGAAGGTATTGCCTTAAATAAAGCCATGGCGAAATACCCAAACATTTTCACAAAAATATTTATCTCAATGATCGAAGCCGGGGAAGCCTCAGGTACATTAGACCTAATTCTTCTGCGCCTAACGGAATTCACTGAAAGCCAAAATGAACTACAGGCAAAACTAAAATCCGCAACCATGTACCCACTTGTAATGCTCGGTTTTGCCACACTCTTACTTGTTGTAATGAATGTTTGGATGATTCCAAAAATCATCGTGATTTTCGAAGAGTTTCCAGATCTTGTAATGCCTTGGTATTCACAGTTTGTAATTGATATGAGTAATTTTATGATCGATTATTGGATGGCTTTAATTGCCAGTGCCTTCGCACTTAGGTTTTTATTTTCTCGCTGGAAATCCACCGAAAAAGGCTCTGCTCAATGGGATGCAATTCGTCTAAAAATTCCATTCTTTGGAAACCTAACTCGAATGGTTGCGGTGAGTCGATTTTCTAAAACATTATCCACACTACTACACGGTGGCGTGCCTATGCTTCAGGCTCTGGACATTGTTAAAAATGTAATTGATAACGCAGTGATTGAAAAAGCGGTGATTGCCGCAAGGGATAACATTAGTGAAGGCGAGTCCATCGCCGGTCCTTTAAAGCGATCCGGAGAGTTTCCTCCTCTAGTTATCCACATGATCGCAACTGGCGAAAAGACCGGAGATTTAGAGAATATGCTACACCAAATCAGTGACGCTTATGACTTTCAGGTTAAAACAAAAATTGACGGTTTAACGAGCATCCTAGAGCCAATTATGATTGTGGTTTTAGGCGGAATGATCGGTGGTATAATTCTAGCCATTATGATTCCCCTACTTGAACTTTCAAATATCTCCGGTTAAACTTGTCCTGCAAAGGAACTTTAGCAGGAGATAAAATGCGCAAAAACTTACACACAATCAACAATCAGTCTGGTATGTCCTTAATTGAAATCATGATCGTTCTAGCTTTGATCGTGACCATTATGACCACTGTAGGTCAAAGTGTAATGGATCAATTTAGAGGTTCACAGGTTAGAAATGCTAAAATTCAAATGGGTGAGATCACAAAAGCTTTAGATCGTTATAACTTGGACTGTAATGTATATCCTTCTACAGAACAAGGTTTGTCGGCTCTAATGACAGCTCCATCTAGTTGTTCTAACTGGGGTCCTACACCGTACATCAAGAAAAAACTAACTATTGATCCTTGGGGCGGAGAGTTTCAATACGAACTAATTAGCTCTTCTGAATTTGAATTGATTTCTCTTGGAGCTGATAAGGCAGAAGGCGGAGAAGGTCTTGATGCTGATATTAGCAACTTAGATGGCGACGAAGAAGAAGAGTAAAATTAATTTTTTAAAAAGAACTTTAAAAAACCATAATGCCTTTTCACTCATGGAGATCATGATTGTATTGGGCATTGTGGCTTTCGTTCTTACTATTGCCATCCCTCGTCTTTCCGGCCCTGCTACACAAATCAAAGGTGACATTCGCCGATTTGCTGTAATGAGTAGAAAACTGTTTCAAATTGCTCAAATTCGAAAAAAAACTTATCGCATTGCTATAGATATGAGAGGAACGGATCCAGAAGGAAACGAGACTAATCATTCGTATTGGATTGAATCTGCCGATGGCGCAAAGATGATGGAAAACTACGCCCCGGGTGAAGCCCCAGAAGATGAAGATGGAAATATTATTTCTTCCTTTCAAAAAGACACCAAGATTTTAAAGTCTGACAAGAAACTACCAGATGGTTTTATTTTTAGTAAAGTGAGTTATGGCGGAAGAGATGATATCGATGCTGGCCTTGCTTACATCTATTACTTTCCCCAAGGCTATACCGAAGAAAGTCTGATCCAAATAGCTAATCCAGAAATGAAACTCTATTGGTCCTTACTAGTAAACCCATTGACTGGACAAACTGATATCATTACCAAACAAGTATCTTTGAAAGATTTAAAGCAAGCTAAATAGCAAGAAAAGCCAGGTCTTTCCCCTAGCCATTCCTCAAAAAACTTCCTATAATTTTCTTATGAAGAAGTTTTTCAATCAATCGGCATTTAACCTTATAGAAGTGATCATCGCCACGGCCATTTTAGCAACTTCCATTGTTACCCTACAAGCCTCTTGGAGCGGAAGTATTCGTGCAGTACAAAAATCGAAATCATTGCAAATCGCCGCACGTTTATTGGAAAACAAAATGACTGAATTTGAAGTGAAATACCGCAGTAATATGGACGAACTTCCTGAGGAAGAAAGCGGAGATTTCGAGGCTTATCCTGACTACCGCTGGGAAATGAGAAGTGTAGACTTTGTTGCTCCAGATTTTGCAGCAATTTTACAGCAATCTGGCGGCCAGGAACAAATGGTACTAGACATGCTAAGGCGAATGACAAGCATTTTTGAAGAACACATCAAAGAGGTGGAAATTACCGTTTTCGTAAAAATTGCAGGAAAAGAGATGAAGTTTAATGTGACCAGTCTGTTTGTAAACTATGACAAACCAATCAATATGATGGATAACCTATGAAAAAATTGTTGTCTGAAAAGGCTTTTACCCTCATAGAACTGATGGTTTCACTAGCTATCCTAGCAGCCATTAGCTTGGCCACCTCTAGGTCCTTACGAAGTACAGCTCAATTAAAAAATAGCTTACAAGGAAGAATTGATCGACAAGCTGTTTTTCGCAGTGCCATTCGATTAATAAAAAGAGACATTCACCTTGCTTTTAATCACCATGATCTAACCATAGATATTTTAAAAGATATTAAATCCCGAGAAAAAGAACTTTTATCTGCAAATAACAATAATGCTAATTCAAATAATAATAACAACAGTAACACAGA
>JAYZXX010000246.1:0-3468 GCA_036140815.1 Bdellovibrionota bacterium
TAAAAAAGATCGCCACGGCTTGCGATAGTAACATACCTTGGCCAAATAGAAAGTAGGAGCCCAAACCAGTAAAAATGGGATGGAAACTAAAAACGATCAAAGTTCGTCCTGGCCCCAGTGTTGTATAAGATTTGAGAAGTAGCATGTCTCCAATGCAAAGACCGATTACTCCACTAGCTCCTAGGATAGCTATACTGTAAAGACTAGGGAGTTGAAATTGATTGGTGTAAATAGCAATTCCCAAAAATCCAATACAGGCTACACTAGCTTTAAAATAATTCATCCATGCTACAGAAAAGCGCTTAGAGTAGCTTGTGTAGACAATACTGGCTAAGGAAAATAGACTCACCGATATCAATGAGTAATAGACATAATCTTTCATCTGGCCAATCTAATCAGCTTTTACAGTTCTTCCAAGTAAATCCTAGGGCTAGGTTTTAGATTTGCAATATCTTTACTGTCTTCAAGGTATTGCCCGAGCAAAAGATGAGCTGTTTCTACTACACGATGAGTTTGTAGAAGATCGTCATAAGATATGGGATAGAAACTTGGTAGGCCGAAGCTTGTTTCGAAATTAAATTTCTTTTCTGATAATCGAAATCGATTAATCATACCAGAATTTTTAGACTGTTCCAGGATAGGCATTAGAACGTCATTGTGTATTAATCGATAAAGCATTACAAAGCTTAGACTATGGCTTGCAGAACAAATTTGCAGTAGACTAATGATTAAAAGACTCAATTCATTTGACTCTAGGCTCTGACTATTTTCTAACAGTTTCCTTTCAATAAATGCACTAAGAAAGGCTTTTAATTGATCACGTTTTTGGTTTAGGTTCATTTGATTGAGTAATTCATTGGGTAGTAAGCTGTCGATAGATTCTTGAAAAAGAAAGAAGCTTCTTCCGAGATTCCAAAACTGTTTTTCTTGAACAGCATTTGCACAAGAAAATTTTTGAAAGTTATACTTTGATTCATAAAAGTTAAATAGGTTTTGAAAGTGAACAGGTTCAGGAAATTTAGGTAGATTTTCAGACCATTTTATTTGTTTCATATTACGATGAAAGTATTCTGGTAAAAGTTCACGAAGAAGGTCCTCCATTGTCCAATGCCTTTTTATAAATAGAGTCCACTTGATTTGTTTTTTAATTTCCATTTTTCTCTCCCAAAAATTGCACAACAAGTTGCTACTGTTGTTTCATTCAATTTTGGTGCCAAATGGAATGGGAAATGAAAGGTCTAAGTAGCTTGAATAATCCGACTTTCCGGAAAATTACTACTTAGACCTTCTTGATATTCGGATTCGACTCCTGTTTTTTAGAAATTTCCGAGGTAGGGGAATTTCTTTTTGTTCTTTTGTCTCTCATTTTCGATCTGGCTACTAGAAAACTCTCCGGTTTTCATCCAGTGTGATAAATGAACAGGGAAGTATGCAAAGAACTCTTTAATCGGCTCAATGGCTCTAAAAATTAGGTAGTCATTGGAAGGACTTCCCTCGGTAAAATGTATGAAGTCTTTTTCGCCATCCATGATCCTAAAGTTATGTACCTTTCCCTGATCATAACTTTTTTCGCTAAAGTCAATTTTCTTCGCTGAACCCATTGAATCTCCTTGTAAATAAAATGGCCTTGCCCCGGCACGCGTCTGCTCTGGTTAGGATAGCTCAAGTTTTCAATTTTAAAGTGGATTGTTTTATGGAATATCAGCTCTGGGCAGAAATATATTCAAGCTATAACAAACTTGTCTTGTTTTGAAACATAAAAACTTAGGAATTTGAAACATGCTTTTGATTTATAGTGATTTCTATATTATTCAGAGAGTCTTTCTCCAAAATGATTCGGTTTTTTAATAATGTTGATAAAAAGTCCGATAGAGAGAAAGCAACCAGAGAAGGCAATATGTTAAAAAAAATTACCACCAACACAAGTTTCCTTTGTTTACTTAGCTCAATTTTAGCTTTTGCTTTGGCAAAGCTGTTTGGTGATAGTTCTTGGGTTTCGGGTGGAGCCCCTGAGTTTTATTCTTGGATTTTACTTTTAAAAAATTCGTTTCTTTCATTATTAAAAATGTTAATTGCTCCTCTGATTTTCTTTAGCCTCCTAGGTGGTTTATTTCACATAGGTGAGTTAACGCGTTTAAGGTCTTTAGGTAAAATCGCCATCTTGTATTATTTGGGCACTACTTTTATTGCGATACTAATTGGTTTAACTGTGGTGTTTTTTATTCACCCCTGGGAGGCTGCTGGTGTGCAAATTTCTGTGGATGATATTAAATCCGGAGCCAGTGCCTTTGCCTATAGTGCTCCAAAGCAATTTATTGAGCAGCAAGCCACAGGCCTAAGCGATATATTAGGTAAGATTTTTTCCAAGGCCTTGGTAAATCCTTTTGAATCTTTAATGACCAATAATATTTTAGGTATTGTGTTTGCCGCATTGATGTTTGGCTTATGCTCCATTTATGTTTTACCGAAAGAAAATTCTTTGTCTAAAGTGGTAGATGAGGTGAATCAGATTTTAAATCAATTTTTAAAAGTGCTGATTAAGTTCTTACCCCTAGGACTATTTGCCATTGTATTTGATTTAAGTCTAAAGGTTTCTAGTAGTATCTTTGAAAGCTTACTATCGTTTTGTTTGGTGGTTTTTGGCGCAACTTTGGTACATGGTTTGATTGTTTTGCCACTGATCGCAAAATTGACAACGGGAATTTCTTATTTTGATTTGTTCCGCAAAATAGGTAAAGCCCTAGTTGTGGCTTTTAGTACCAGTTCAAGTTCAGCGACTTTACCAGTTTCTATGGAGGTGGCTGAAAAAGAACTTGGAGTGAGTAAGTCGGTGAGTGGTTTTGTATTCCCATTGGGAGCAACCATGAATATGGATGGGACGGCTCTTTTTGAAGGGGTCGCCGCCGTGTTTTTAGCTTATCTCTTTGGAGTTGATCTTGGACCAGCTGGCATGGTCAGCATTTTCTTTATGGCGATGCTGTCTTCTGTTGGGGCCCCAGGTATGCCTTCTGGCAGTATGAGTGCCATGCAAATGGTTTTGTTAGCCGCCGGTATTCCTTTGGAGGGAATTGGTATTTTGCTTGTGGTTGAACGCCCCTTGGATACTTTTAGAACAGCGGTTAATGTAGAAGGGGATATTATTGGTGCGGCTGTGGTGCAGAGTTATTTAGATAAGTCTAAGTCTTGATTTTTTGAAGCTTGTATTTTCTTTAGTATCGTAGTTTTACTCAATCGCCGTTGGGGCTCTTTCTTTTCTGTTTTGTAGGCTTTGTTTTTAGTATGATCCGTCAAATCCTCGAAAAATAGTATTATCCATGCTCAAACATTCTCGCAAGCTGCGAAACTCATATGGACGACCGCTAATCAAGTAAAACATTTTTGGATATTGAGTTTTCTGAAGCTTCTATACTCATATTCGCGTGCTGGTTAACGCATTAAGCCGGTTCAGAATCACCATATCACTATCTG
>JAYZXX010000247.1:0-12130 GCA_036140815.1 Bdellovibrionota bacterium
CAGTATAGATGCCAGTTTTGGTTTAAAACAAATTAAGTATGACGATGGCAATACTTTCTCTGAGCCAGTATTTTCGTTCGTTTTCACGGATCAAATTACTCCCAAGGATAGTTTGATAGCTGGTTATGTTTATAGCGTTGAGGATTCTAGCTTTACCAATTGGGTGTTAAAGCAAGATATGAATATCGGTTATGCCAAAATTATGAACGATACCTTTTTGTTTCTTTTAAAGATGTCTTATATTTACTATAGTTATTCTGAACCGCAAAGACGGGAGGATCAGCGTTTACTAGCTAAGATGCAGTTTGATTACGTTTTCTCTCCTGGATTTGCAATAGTGACTAAACTAAATATGGATATCCTTGTGTCAGACGCCTATGATCTGGACTCTTCAGCAGATGATAAACCAGCTTCTTATCAAGCGGGTGATTTTGGTATCTATTTGAAATCGAGTTTTTAATGAATTCAAAAATCGAGTGGATCCCTATAGGGGGCCTCGGAGAAGTGGGGATGAATAATATGTTGATCAAAACTGATCAACATAGTTTTCTTCTCGATTGCGGTACGGCTAGCAGTCATTCCCCATGGTTAGGCTATGACTCTGTTGCTCCTGATTACCGTTATATTTTTGGTGAAAACAATCTATTTCCTTGGCCAGATGATATTTTGTTAAGCCATGGTCATGAAGATCATATTGGTGGCCTCCCGTTGTTTTTAAAGCATTGCCCCAAAAAAGTAACTTTGCATGCGACCCCATTTAGCGCAGAGCTTATTCGTAAGAAGCTATCAGAGTATCCATCCCTAAAACAATATTGGGATTTGCAAGTTCACAAGCAAACCGAAGAATTTTTATTGGGACCTTGGAGGGTAAAATACTTTTTCAATAACCACTCAATTTATGATTCAAATTGTATATTGATGAATCTTGAGGGGTTTAAAGTATTTCACACGGGAGACTTTAGGATTGATAAAACGACTTATAAAGACCCTAGCTTTGCCATTGAAAAAGTGATTAAGGGTGAAGGCCCTATTGATTTGATGATGGCTGATTCAACCAATGCAGAAAGACAAGGCTGGTCTTTGTCTGAAGGAGACATTGGGGATCAATTTGATCGAGTAATAGCAAGCTCTCAAAAAGCGGTAGTGGTATCCTTATTTGCTTCTAATGTTCGTCGTTTGCAACATATCATTGAAGCCGCTAGAGCAAGTGGTCGGAAGTTATGCTTCATGGGACGAAGTATGGAAAAGTTTGTGGACCTCGCTCAAGTTTTTGATGTGTTTCAAATTAAAGAAAATGAAAGAATTGGAATTGATGATATTGGAAATCATCCAAGAAATTCTTTTGTATTATTCTGCACTGGTTCTCAAGGGGAATATCAAGCTGCATTGAGCCGCATTGTCCACGATCAATTTAAAAATTTCCATCTAGAAGCAGGAGATACCTTTATTCATTCCGCTTTACAGATTCCTGGAAATGAATTGAAGGTGCGAAACCTATTTAATCGCTGTGTGGAAAGAGGGGTAAACATCATAAGAAATGATGGGAAAAATTTAGTACATACCACAGGGCACGCATACGCTGAGGAATTGAAAGAGAGTATAGCCAAGGTAAGGCCGAAAAGCTTTTTACCGGTGCACGGTGATGGCTGTATGTTAAATCGTCACGCGGAATTAGCGAAAGAGGCTAGTCCTCAGACGGATGTTTACCAAATTATTAATGCCTCCAGTCTGTCTTATGACGGAATTTCTTATGAAACCATAAAGTTAGCTGAAGATTTGCCAAAGGCCTGGACTAAGTTTAAGTTTTCGGGGAGTGTGAGTTCTCAGGAAATTCGAGATAAGAAAAAAATTGCCCGAGAGGGCTTAGTAAACTTTGTCTTTGATATGGAAAGTTTATTCACTCATAATCTAAGAGCCAGCTTGTTATTTGTTGGATGCCATTTCTTAGAAGATGATCCAGTTGAAGAGCATTATATTCTAGAGAGAATTCGCCAAGATTTTTACCATCAGTATGATTCGAAGATAGATGTGGAAAAATGGTTTAACAATTGGCTGAGAGCTTTTTTTAAGAAGCGTTTTGGTCAACGCCCAGTTATTAAAATCGATAAAATAAAATGAAGCTAAAATAAAAAAAGCTTCCATCGGGGATGGAAGCTTTTCGTTTTTTCTTAAATTGAAATTTAGTAATCTAAGAAATCAGTTGTGAAACCAAGTCTCTTGCTTCTAGATTGAAGCACTCGATATGGGTTATCAGCAAACTCAATTAGGTACAAACAAGGGTTGATGTTTTTGTTGAAAACAACAGGAATCTTGCTTTGACCAGGGTAGAATCCACCACTCCACATGCTTTTTGGATCTAACTCAAAAGTGAAGGAAATGATTCCATGCTCACCATAAGCCCAATCCGTTGTATCTCCACTAGTGATATACAAATCAGAAGAAGCTTGAGGAGTGTAGTTGTTCCATTGAGACATGCGATTGGCCATGATCTCATGTACTTGACGATCTCTCTCATTGGCAATTGGAGCATCTGTATGTCCCCATGGGTACAAGATTAGCTCAGAGAATGTGTGAAAAGAAAGAAGTGTTGTGATGTTTGGCTTATTTTCTACGAAAGCTTTAATGGCTTGAGTTTCTGGCTCACTGAAAGCTTCTGGTCCCATATAAACATCCGAAGAAGTTCTTTTTGAAGAACCACCTGTTCCCCAAAGGTATCCATAGTTTCTGTTTAGATCCACACCATAAGTTCCGTCACCATTGTTACGACGGTTTTTTCTCCACATTTTGTAGTCACCATCAGCGATATCATGTTCAACTCCGTCTGGGTTAACCATTGGGATAATGTTGATTTCGCGACTGTTTACTAAGTTTTGTAAGTTGAAGTTTTGAGAGTTGTAACCTTCAACCAATGCTCTAGCTAACATCAAAGGCATCTCTGTTGATAGGTGCTCACGAGCGTGGTGAGTTCCAGTAAACACGATTGCTGGTAATTGGCTAGCGTGTCTCATGTTACCAGAGATTTTGATGTTAACGATCATGCGACCTTCGTGAGTTGTTCCAATGTTCTCAAGTTGAACGATGTTTGGATTTAAAGCGCGAATGGCTTCCATCTCGCGAAGCATTTCTTCGTAGTTATGGAAATTGGAATCTTTGCTTGGAAAATCAAATAGACCTTCTTCTGCTTTGAAGTGCTCAATTAACTTTCCCGTGTTTTTCGCAGCTTCCAAATCGTCTTTGTTTCCGATAAGGATTGCGTAGTCATCATGAATGCCGTGCTCGATCGCTAAACCAGCATTAAGTAATTCAGTTCGTTCGGCCTTGTTTGTTGCTTTTAGCTTCATCCAAAATTTTTCACCCTCTACATTTTTACCAGCGAAAGCACTGCAAACGAAAGAAGTGAAAATAGATAGAAGCATAATTTTTTTGATCATATGTTCCCCCCTATATGACATCGAAAATTCGATGAATTTTAAATTCTTTGGACAAGAATATTGTCTTAGAAATTCAAAAATAATTCTTACCTAAGGCTAACGTAAATCTCTTTCATTGATTAGAGATTCGACTAAAGTCGCAATGCGTACAGACCTAGGTCTAGGGGGCATTAAGCTTTCAATGTTTCGAAAGTAGCTAGTTCATGTTAACTGTGGCTACATACGGTAGGTTACGATAGTAACCTTGGAAGTCTAGACCATAACCAACAACGAATTCGTCACCAATTTCAAAGCCAACATAATCTACTTCGCATTCTTCTTTTAAAGATTCAGGCTTAAGTAATAAACTAGCGGTTGTGATGGTAGCTGGATTTCTAGCGCCAATAACTGTTTTTAAGTAGTTCATGGTTAATCCAGAATCAACGATGTCCTCGATTAATAGAACATGTTTGTCTTTCACTGAGTTCGTTAGATCTAAAGTTAGTTTTACTTCACCAGAAGATTTGGTGCTGTTGCCATAGCTAGAACATCCATAAAACTCACATTGGATGTCCATATCAATGGCTCTTAAGAGATCAGCGTAAAACATTATGGAACCTTTTAATACTCCAACAGCTACAATATCCGTTTTTCCATCAAAACGCTCTTTGATTTGCTCACCAAGCTCTTGAACTCGTTTTTGGATTTGTGCTTCTGAAATTAGAGTGGATAAATTAACGTGGTTCATATGTATCTCCTAGAGGGCTTAAAGTTATTGCATTCCTAGGAAACTGTCTAGAAAAAGGCTGAAGAAAAGGGGTTTTTTTCTAATTTTTCGCAGAGTATCTTTTGAACTGCAAATGCCTTAGGCGAACTGCCTGTAAGCTGGGCCTAATTTATCTTTGTGATCTGTAGGAGTATATAGAAGTTAGACTCTCCATTGACGAAGTACTCTGAGCGAAAAATATTAAAAGGTGGAAAAATATTATCAGTGGCAATGTCAAAAGGGACCTGAGGAAGGAAGCCTTTCAATAGTAGCCATTGTCCAGGTTTAAGGTAGTCAGAAAAGCTTAATGCAGATGCAATATTTTCTTCTTGGACGATTTGAAAAGAAGAAATAATCTCCATTCTAAGTCGATTGCTTTCTTCTACCCATTTTAAGTTGTAGCTAAAACTAGAGCCATCTGGGTATGGAGTTTCAATGACAATTTGGTTGTTTGCACTGTCAGCGCGAACTTCACTGAACTGTTGGTTTAAGATGCTGAAGTTATTTAATACCTCAGGAATGGCGGGTAGCTTATAAATTACATAATTTGCTCCACTTTGACGTTCTTCCATTTCTGGTATTTCTATTACATCAGGGCCTTCCAAGAAGAGCAGTGTGATTTGATACTCGGCCCAGTTTAAGCTTTCGATAACAGGGTTTTTGATGGATTTTGGTCCTGCATTTTTTTCCATCACTTCATTTATGGTTGCCTCTAGTTCTTCCACGACTCCTGTATCGTCCTGAATTTGCGTTTGTTCTAGTTCTTCGAATTTTTCTGGATCAGATTCCCGAAGGGCATTGAGTTGTTCGATATTGTATTCTTCGATTTTTTTCTCGAAGCCATTGTATTTGCTATAAAAATAGTAGCCAGAGCCTATAAAGAGACATAGGAATAAGAAGCCATAAAAACCAGCACTTTTTAATGCCTTTTGTTGGATATTGTCTTCAGGGGCTTTGTAGCTGGGGATGTGAACTCCGCATTTTGCGCAAAAATCATCTTTGGGTTGTTCAAAGTTACATTTAGGGCAGTGAATTAACATTCCTTGTCTCCATGCAAATTATTTTTTTTAATGTGGCCACTTGAGGCCAAGATCTCATCTCTCTATCCTCTTTTATATACTACACAAATTTAGTCTTTGAGTATTTGCTTAGCAGACCATTCCTAAACTTTTGACCAGGTCTTTAATTCGGATTAGCATGTTTGTAAATAGAGTGTGAATGTCCATGGAGGGACATGTTTTAATATTTCCATGTCTTTCGAATTACACAAACCCGTCCTTTTAAAAAATTTCCTAGAGCAACTTAGCTACTTTGATAATGTGCAAAACTATTTGGATTGTACCTTCGGGCGTGGTGGACATGCCGCAGAGGTTTTGCAGGCTTTCCCAGAGGCAAAGCTATTTGCTGTGGATCAGGATCAAGAGGCTTTGGATTACGCAAAGTCTGATTTTGTTCCAAAGTTTCAAGGTAGAGAACTTCAGTTTTTTCATGAAAACTTTATGACTATGGATTTTGCCGAAAAAGGCATTAAGGACATGGATTTAATATTAGCGGACCTTGGCGTGAGTTCACCGCAATACGATCAAGCAGAGCGTGGATTTAGTTTTAACAAAGACGGGCCTTTGGATATGCGCATGGATCGTCGAAAAGATTTAACAGCGGCTGAGATAATTAACGAATGGGATGAAGAAGATTTAATTGATCTCTTTAAAAATATGGGGGAACATCGCCGACCATTTCGTGTGGTAAGAGCGATTGTAAAGGATCGAAAAGAAAAACCTTAGACTTCCACCCGAGAGCTTGCGAGCTTGATAGAAAGAGTAGATGGATGGAAAAAGAAAGGGAGTCACCCTGCCACCAAGTACTTTATGGCTCTGCGTTTGCAGGTAAATCAAGAGATAAATCTGCTTCCAGAATCTCTTGAAAATTTAATCCGAGCCCTTCGTCCAGGCGGAAGGCTGTTTGTGATTAGTTTTCACTCTATGGAAGATCGAATTATAAAACATCGTTTTAAAGATTTGCAAAGCTTTGGTAAGATCGTAAATAAGAAGGTGATTCAAGCGGATGAGGAAGAGTTGCAAGACAATCCTCGAGCAAGAACAGCTAAGTTACGCATTTTTGAAAGAGGCTAAGGTTGAATCGTTCCAGATGGAATTCGTTTTTAAATCTAATGATCCTAGTGGGGACATTATTTACGGTGGTTTTCTTTAAAATGGAAATTCGCCGAATGGGTTATGTAGTGTGGAAACTTTCTCGCGCCGAAAAAATCGCCGAAGATACTAAGAACTTACATAAGCTAGAATATGCTCGATTAACTCGCCCTGAAAGAATCGAAGCTTTCGCTGCTAATTTCTTTTCTCTAAAAAAAGCAGAACACCAGCAAGTCGTCTACATGGAGGATTAATTTGTCCAAACGAATTACTTTGTTGTTTGTGGTATTTTTAATGATGTTTGGCAGTCTTTTGATTCGCGGTGGTGCATTGCAGGTAAATCCAAGCGAGAGATTGGCAAAGCGTTACGAAAGACAATTTACCAAGGTAATGAATGTAGAAGGCCGACGTGGGTACATTTATGATCGAGAAGGTCGTCAGTTGGCGGCTTCAGTGATTGCTTATTCTTTGTATGCAGATCCAAAAATGCTAGAAAAGCCTAGAACGGTATCTAAAAAGTTGGCAAAGATTCTTCCTGAAAAATGGACCGAAATATATAAGAAGCTTAAAAATAAAAAACGCAGGTTTGTTTGGTTAGGGCGTAGGTTAGATACAAAATTAAAAGACCAGATCAAGGCTTGGAATTATCGCGGTTTGGGTTTTATTGAAGAGCCAAAACGAATTTATCCCAATGAAAGTTTGCTAGCAAATGTGTTGGGCTTTGTTGGTTCTAGCAGTCAAGGTTTGGGTGGTACAGAGGTTCGTTTTGAAGAAATCTTAAACGGCACTGGAAAATCTTTGAAGGTGGATCGTGACGCTAGAGGAAGACCGCTTTTTATCAATGGTTTACTTTTTAACGAGAGTCCCGATGGACATAACCTGCATTTAACCATAGACAACCCAATTCAGTATCAATTGGAAGCCGAGTTAAAGAGCAGTGTGGAAAAGTTTGAAGCTAGCGGAGCTGTTGGTGTGATTCTAAATGCGGAAACCTCTGAAGTTGTTGCGATGGCTTCTTATCCTAGCTTTAATCCGAACGATCCATTAAAGTATTCGGCGCAAAATCGTAGAAACCGTTCTGTAACGGACCCCTTTGAATCAGGTTCGACGATGAAAGCGATTACCATTGCGTCTGCACTGCAAGAAAAAATTGCCAAACCAGAGTCTACTTATTTTTGTGAGAACGGAAGCTTTAAAATTGGTAGAAGAACCATTCGAGAGTCGGATCGAAAGCATCAGTGGAAATGGATGAGTGTTTCCGATATATTGAAAAAATCCTCAAACATTGGTACTACGAAAATTGCCTTCGAATTGGGTGACGATACACTTCGTCGAAGACTTCTAGATTTTGGCTTTGGAGCTAAAACCTCTGATGACTTTACGGGGGAATCTCGAGGGATTTTACCAAAGCTTCCTTGGAATAAGCATTTGTTAAGTAATATATCTTTTGGCCACGGACTTGCAGTAACTCCATTGCAGGTTGCAAATGCTTATGCAGCCATAGCAAATGGCGGCCAGCTTCATAAGCCTTATTTGGTGAGTAAGATTACTGATGCAGAAGGAAGATTGGTGGAGACAAAAAAGCCTGAAGTGATTCGTAGAGTTTTGTCTCCTGAGGTTTCGCAGCAAATGCGAACGATGCTAGGCCATGTGACTGAAGATGGTGGAACAGCTAAAACAGCAAGAGTTGAGGGCTTTCCTGTGGGAGGGAAAACCGGAACTGCACAAAAAATCAATCCCGAAACAGGAACTTACGAAAAAGGTGGTTATGTTTCTAGTTTTGCTGGGATCATCCCTTTGGATCGACCGAAGTTAGTAATATATATAGCAGTGGATGCACCTCAAACAGCTTACTATGCAACGGATGTTGCCGCTCCGACTTTTGCAAGGGTAGCTAGCTTTGCAGCAAGACATTATGGTTGGAAGCCTAGTGCTCCATTGAAAGAAAATTCAAAAATAAAATTAGCGAAAAAGAAAAGTAGCAAAGAAAAACATTACCAAAGCAAACAAAAAAGAGCGCTTGCTGCCATTGAGTCAAAATTGGCTGAACAAAAATGGACCAAGATGCCAAACTTAAAGGGTTTGAGTTTGCGCGAAGTTATGCGAGATCTACGTCGCCAAGGCTTAGATGCAGATATTTACGGTTCTGGAAACCTGTCAAAAAGCATTCCTGAAGTAGGAGCAAGCTTGGAAAACCGCGAGAAAGTAAAGCTTTACTTTAAGTGAGGCAATAGCCTTTTTAGTTTTAGAAAAATCCTGTCAGCTTTATAAAATTTTTGCTCTTATATTTTTTAGGAGTAGGTCCTCTTTTTGGTTTTTTTGTTGTAGAGGTCCAAACCTTTAAATCTATTTTGTAATAAAAAGATTAGATAATTTAGAGAAGTGTCTTTTAGTGGTTCTAAACACTTGGTCGCGATAAAGGACGGAAATGCGCCGATGCTGGAAGCCACGCCTAGCTATTCGCTCAGATCCTTATTTTGTCAGTGGGCTGTGCCTTTGAACAAAGAGCTGTAGATACCGATTTGTTCTATTTTCTTGGATAATTCCAATATTCCGGAACAATTGCTATCTTCAAATTTATTTAAATACCTGGAATTACGCAATTTATAACTTGGTCCCCTCTTTGCAAACTAAGTTTCTGAGTATTCGGAAAGGCTCAACTAATAGGAGACCAAATGAAAAATTTTGTTAAAAGTTTTATTGTATTAAGTATTCTTTTTATAGGAAGTAGTGGGTATGCATTTATCGAATTGCCAAGCTTACCAAAGTTGCCAAACTGTGGCGGTGATATTTGTCGTAAGATCGAGCATGCTAAAAACGAACTTTCAGGCAAAGCTGCAAAGGAACGGACAGAAAATGCGAGGAGGCAAGCTCTAGAGGAAGAAAGGAAGAGGATTGAGGCTGAGAAGATAGCAAAACTAGAAGCATTAAAACTAGCAAGAAAAGCTGAATATGATCAGCTTGTTCTTTCAAAGGCCTATGAGACCCGAATGTTAAATTTTTTGAATAGCTCAATAAATTTATTAGATCGAGCAACTCTGGTGTCAGATATGACGTTAGCATTCGATCTAACAAAGGATATGCTTAATTTTATAGTTACCTCTGAGGATATTAATAAAAGCTTGAGCGAGAACCTTTCTTTAGTGGTTAGTGAAATGAATGAAATTAAGCCTGATCACCACGATTTAAGGGTGCTAATTGATTTAAGTCTATCTAGCCTAGTTGAATCTAAAAATGATGTAGAAGCCAGGTTAGTTAATTTGAATGAACAGATTAAAACCTATCAATTTTAGGAGTTGGTGATGAAAGCACTTAAAATTTTGATAATAGGAATTTACTTAATTCCTTTTTCTCTGTGGGCTTTAGAAAAGAACTTTGAATCGGTGAGATCTAATTTATATCATGCAAAAAATCATGCTGATAGGCTTGAGATGGAGATCATCAAATTCAATAAAGATATCACTGAATACAATCGTCAGTCTGATTTACAAAATCGTTTAGAAGAAGGGAAAATAAAAAGGTTGCAGTTCGTAAAGTATTATAACGAAAATTGTGAAGTTCTATCTACCAATTCTCAGATCAAAGACTGCAACAAAAAGGCAAAACTTGCACTTTCTTACTTCCCCGCAAAAAAGTATCCCGAATGGCATAAAGCCTTTCGAACTTTGGCTATCATCACCAAGGTAGTGTTAGAGAATAGGGCCTGTAAAATTCATCCGCTCTCTAGCCTTAGTAAAGCGATCAAGCTTGATGCAAAGATAGAAGCTTTATTGGCATCAGGAAATAAGTTTCATGCACAATATTTACTTGATGGTTTTGAAGAGTCATTAAGGGATTCGGAAACTTGTATGTCAAGGCATGACTCTGCTTTGAGCAAAGTTTCTTTGATCAAAAAGAAAATATCACTGGTGAAATTCGAAGACGTGAAAAAAAGAGTTTGTCTCGATAATCAAAATAAAAAGGTGAAGCATATTTGTTCAAAAAAATTAAAAGAAGATCAGTTCTATAGAGAATTAAATTTTATCTCTTACGGGGTAGAAAGTGATAATTAGGAGTGTTTTAATACTATTTACGCTATTAATCCAATCTAACTTCTCTACGGCTTCTATCACTAGACTGTGTCGATCGATTATTCAGGTACAAGCTTGTGATAGTTTTTCTGAATGTGGTACTTCTGAGCCGATGTATCGAAGTGTTTGCTCTATGGAAGATGGTAATACTTATATTTATGATGAATCTGGTGAGTTAGTGAAAGTATTGAGGGATACACATATTCCTTGTTCTAGAGAAGGCATAGAGGGATGTGATTCTAAATCGGGCTTAAATTTAAGTACCGATCCTATAGCTGATTCAGATATTGGGAGTGGGATTTTTAGTGGACCTAGTTCAGAAGAATTAGCATCCTACCATGATTTTAGGGATCTAACAGGAATGAATGATCCTAAATTACCGCCAGGCTTAGGAGCTATGCCTTTTAAGAACTTTGAGCGAATCAAAACCTATTCTTTTAATGTTAGATCAAGGACGATTGATACTTTCAAAGTGAATTTGGGCATAATGCTAAAAGCGCAAAAAATTAAGATACAATCTAGCCCAAATCATGGCTATGAACCCCTGAGACCTCACCCTTACTTTGAAAGTGATTTGGGCCTGAAAGGGGTTTTAAGTATGATATCGCAAAAGGCAGGGGAGATCTCAGAAGAAGATGTGTTAAACTTTGGGTGGCCAGAATTTGGTATATATGCTGATGAAGTATCGCAAAACCTTCGAAAACAGTTTGCTAAACATGTTGAGGCATTGAATGAAAATTTGTTGGTGAGAAAAAACTATTTGGATTCATCTGATAAATTATTGATGGGTGAGGAGGAAGTAGTTTCCCCAAGAATTAGCTACCCAATTGTGGATATCCCATCTGAGTTTCAATTCAGAGAAGAACACAGAAATACATCAGAAAAAATATTTGATTACCAAGCTCCTGATGAAGAGAAAGCTCAAATAAAAGGGATATTAAATTATTTATTAGATGAATCCATGGAAAGCTGGTCAAAGCAAGAATACCTTAAAGCGGTTAGGCAGCTAAAACTTGCTCAGGAGGGTCTTGATTTTCTTGTTGGTTGGGATCCTATTTCTGGATTTGTCAGATCAGCTTGGGAGCTAGTAGAGGGAAAAAATCTTATTACCGGTGAAGAACTAGGTTCTTGGGAATATGCATTTGCCTTAATTGGTATCGCAACTATGGGGACCAGTTCTACAGCGATAAAAGGGGTGCAAACAACTCAAAAAATTCTTAGAAAATTAGATAAATTCGTCGGCCTTAAGCCTTTAGCAAGAGGTATTTCAGAAAAAAGTCTTGTCGGTTTACGTCATATTGAAAAATGGAACCCTATAACTAATTCCTCAGAAAAAGCTGTACAGGAACTCACAGGAGTTTTGAAGCGTTACGAAAAAATGCTACCTGGTTCGGTGGAACTTACAAAGTTGTATGACAAATCAAAACTGAAATACTATAACCCCATGAACCCCGGGCCACTAAGTGAATTAAATAAAGGTGGTTATCGAATATCTGATACCTTTCGAAGTGGTACTTACTTTGAAGTAACAAGTTCACAGCCTACAAAAGTTTACCGTGTTTGGGGTGGGGATGCTAAGATAATGTCGGGGTATTGGAGTAGAGTCGAGCCTAGTGGGCCTGTGCAGGTAGCGTTAGATGCGGCACTTGATCCAAATTTTAATAATTCGATGGAAAAAATTGCCGTGATGTATATTCCCCCTAGTGTTACATATTACGAAGGGGTAGCCTCAAA
>JAYZXX010000248.1:0-77088 GCA_036140815.1 Bdellovibrionota bacterium
CCGTAGCAGCTGTGGCAATGGAGTCTGCTAGGTTCATACTAGTCATTTGCAATTCTCTTCCAAATAAATCTTTGCTTCCAATTTTATTTTTAACACCACTAAATCCGTAATAAGCAAGCGCTGCGCCAACAACACCTCTTCGCAAAGCCGTGGTATGAGAGTCCGTCAAAATAACACCAAACTCCTTTAAACCACGAGTTAGCTTTAATTTTTCATAGATAGCTTTTGCCGATTGAAAAGGGTCTTCTGGAAAAAGAATATAATGATCCTCTTGTGAATTTGATTCGTCAATTCCGGCGGAGGCAATTAATAAGCCTTCTTTTATGGTAAGATGACAATCATAGGCTATTTTTCCTAAATAATGATCTGACTCTTTCACCACCAAATCATCTTTGGAAATAGAATTCTTTGTAACCAAACGACCTTCCGCTAAGCTAACCACTTTACTGGTAACAGCTAAAATTTTACCCTCTAAATTCTCATCTTTCAGCGATTTTTCTATGAAAGAGTGAAGATCCATGTTTTTTTCAAATATTTGAGTTTTTATCGGTTTAGAACTTAGCATCGAGGCTCCTTGAGAGCTTTTTAACACTTCAGTCTAGGAATTCAAAATAGATTCTAGTAAAGCAGATGATTTTATATGATATAGCTATGAAAAAATTTAGAAGCCTATTTCCAAACTTTAAATTGTTTAGCCGCGCCGATGTTTTTTACCAATTAAAAGTGAAGACCAAAGAAAACGAGTATTGGTATAACCCTAAACCAAAAAGAAATTTGGCTGCAATATTAGTATCTCCCCAATTTACTTACTTTCATTGGATGCAGTCGCAAATGGAATATAGCCTATTTCATAATGCGGAAGGCTTTGGTTTGGAAATGATGGATTTAGTTCGAATTGACCACAGAAACCAATCTCAAAAAGGAAAACTCGAAGGAGAAGTTCAGCTTCTAGTGTATGAAAACAAAGACAAAATTATTTTAGATCAGGAAATATACCTATGAGCTACTCAGGAATTGAAATTTTATTCCCCAGTTTTTTAATTGCAAGTTGTCTAAGTTCCTATGAGTATTTTAGATTACAACAATTCACAAGTGAAAATAGAACCTTTAGAATCGCACCTTTTTCGGCATACCTTCTACTTGCCGCTTCTTGCGTATTATTTTCCTCAAAATTTATTCTCTGGCTTTTGATTGCAAACCTTCTTCACTCTATAAAAAGTAACGGCTTAGTCCAAGGCGCTAGCGATTTTCTTTTACATTTTATGGGCGTTTTACTTTGTATGTTTTGCTACGGCTTAGTGGAAGAAGAGCAGGTGATTCGATCTGCTAGTTATTTTCTTGGAGTTTTCTATTTTATCTCTGGCGCTGACAAAGTTAAAAATTTAAATCATTGGAAAGTTAAGAGCCTTAAAGCTTTTGAAGAACAGTATTCGATAAACATTTTAAAAACTGAAAAAGCAAAAAGACTAATGCTCTTTTTTATGCTCGCTTTTGAATTAGGCTTTTTAATTCTAATGCAAATTAAAGATAGTCTTGTTGGCTTAATTGCTGTTGGAGTGCTTTTTCACCTTTTAATTGCTTACTACCTTGGCTTAACGCGCTTTTTAAAACACTTTCTTCTATACTATATTGCGCTCTACTTTTTTATAGGTATTTAGCAGGAACAGTTTTCTTGGTTGTATTGGTTGAACATTTCAAAATTCATTTTTCCTCGCCCTCTTTCCAAAGTGGGCTCGCCAAGATCTTTCGTCTTTTTCAAAGTTAAAGCCATACAGCGGTGCTTGTTTACTTTAGACATTTTTTGCCCCATAAAGCTCTGAGACTTATCTGAAGCTTCCATACATTGAATACAAGAATTGATGCTCTCTGCGTACTCTTGATTCACACTATCAGAAGCCCCATGGTAGTTCTTCAACATTGTGATCAAATCATTTGAATTAAAATTAGAATTAGGATTTATTGCCCTTTCGCGATTGGCTCTTTTAACTTTTAAGATTGTCATTGCCACAATGGCTTGAAGCTTTGGGTTGTCTTTCATCAGCTTTTGCAGATTCACCAAATTTATCTGACAAGAGCTACGTTTTTTGCACTCGGCAGTCTCCGAATAAGACCCACTGGGATAAACAGCGCCATTCCTCGAACTTAAATATGAAAATAAGGCATCTCCTTGTTTACTAGAAAGAGACTTCTCTCCAACAGACTTACTAATGCTTTGCTTTAAAGTCTTTGCTATCTCTGGACTTCTAACATAGTCAGCAAATTGCTTCTTCAGCATAAACTCAGCTAAGGTGGAATTAGTTATATGAAACAAACCCCAGGCACTCGAATAGGTCTTCGACGAGCAATGCCCCATAGTTAGAGAATTAATATTCAAGTTTCCCGTCTCACGTGAGGCTATACAAGCCCCAGTGTTTTTAGGAAACTTTGCTCTTGCAAAGATGTCTTCCACCTCAGCATTCATTGCATCGAGCCTTTCCATTAAACTTAGACCACGCCAATCATTATTTCGACAGCTATATTTCTTTACTTCTTTTCGGCAGTTCCTCTCTGCATCCGAGACCAAACTTGCTGACTTAGCCTTCCCTTTCGCCTTCTTTACACTATCCAGCATTTTTTTTCTGGAATAGCCGAATAGTGAAGTCATAGTTTCATTTTTGTTGTCAGGCTTGCAATAGCCAACCTCAGGCTCCAGATTGGCAATCTGTGGCATGTTTGGATCTTCATTGGCTTTCCCTTGAGGCTTTGTTGTATCTGTTATGTTTTCCCAGTTTTCTTTCGGTCTATTTTCTTTTGGTTCACAGTTTTCACATTCTACTGCACTGGCTTCAAGAGACTTCACTCTTTTCACACTTGTTACATTTATTAGGCGATCTTTATGGGCCTCGAGAAGATCTGCGTACACATCTTGATTAACAAAAACTTCCTTTTCCGTTGTCTTGTCCCAAACCCTTACTTTGATAAGCTTGTTTCCAGTATTTTTACCTTCAAAAACCGGCCCCTCTTGATCTAAAAAAGTAAATGCAAGCTCCATATTTGTTCTTTGCTTTTCTAATTTATCTTCAACTTCTTTTCTAGACTGAGCATTAAAAAGATCATCAATACCAGCTTCAATTGGTTCCATGCCAAAAGTCATCCCGTCAGGAAATTCAATGGAAAGACGATAGTTCCCATTAAGTCCTATTGAACTTAATGCACCTTTATCGCTTAACTTGTAAAAAGGTACCCCTGGAAGTACATCGAAATGAGCCCTTTCCGTATAAGAACTCTGAGCATGAGCCCTTGCAAAACAATAAAATAAGAGAAATGTGATCGCGATAAAAACTCTCATAACTATTTTATTTTAAACTCAAGCCTGGCTTGTTTAATTAGGTTTAAACAATAAAATCAATAACTTACCCTTTGGTCGTGGAATATATTTCCACTGAAATCAATTCGGTTTACAGCGTCCTTCAATGGTCAAAATCAGAGTAAAGCTTTCAATACCAATTGAGCTCGTTATCAAATTACAGTATAAACCTATGAGTATGAGTATTTCTCTTTTTTGCGACCACATTAGTGTTTTAGACATAGCTTACTTTGATAAGACCAAAGGCCTAGTGGGTGCGTCTTTTCAAGTAAACGTGGAGTTCGTTGGAAAGCCGGATGATGAAGGTATCCTAATAGACTTTTCTCTTGCAAAAAAAGCCGTTAAAAAAATTATTGATGATATTTGTGATCACCGATTTGTATTGCCAAAGAGCATGGCCCAAATTCAAGATGATCGATTTCAACTTGAGTTGAGCTATGGTGTTAAAAATCAACAATTGTATTATGAAGGGCCCACTCAGGCTCTCTGTGAAATACCAGCACAATATGTAAGTTCAAACCATATTGCTAGCTACCTTGAACAAGAAATGAGTAATCATTTTGGAAGCCAATTTGAACAAGTAAAGATACAGCTAGAAGAGGTAAAACTGGGTAACAAACCAATTTTAAATTATACCCACGGCCTAAAACAACACTATGGAAACTGCCAAAGGCTTTTTCACGGCCATCACAACAGTGTAGACATTTGGGTTAATGAAGAGCCAAGGCCAGACCTAGAATCTTGGTTAGTGAGAGATCATTTAAAAAGTAATATCCATTTTTGTTTTTCTGAAAACATCATAAACAAAGAACAAGTGATGGCTTCATTACCAGATGATTTTGGAATTCCCACAAAGTGTCCTTTCGTAGAAATTCAATACCAAGGAAATCAGGGCATGTTTCGCGCTGTCTTGCCAAGTGAAGAAATATATGTTCTCCCAATTGAAAGTACTGTAGAGAACCTAAGCTCTCATTTTGCAAAGGTAATACGTAGCCAAACAAGTCCTAAAGACCGTATCAAAGTGAAAGCTTACGAAGGTATCAACAAAGGTGCCATTTCATACCTTTCATAAAAAATATTAATTTGAGAATAAAGTAATCTTAAATGAATTCTATGGGGTTTCACGCCCAAAAGGCCTGATCTTTGTAAAGATAAAACCAATTCCTTTGCTTTCTTTATAGAGCATAGGAAAATGGTCGATACGAAGACATGGGGAAAAAATATATGAAAAAGAAAACCATATTAATCAATGACGATGAGCCAATGATCACAGAGATGCTTGCTAAAGAATTTACCAGGCGTGGTTTTGAAGTTATTGAAACACATACTAGCACTGAGGCCTTAAAACGCATTAGAGAAAAAACTCCTGACCTAGTTGTTACCGATATAAATCTTCCGGATATGAAAGGCACTGAACTAGCTGAAACCTTGGTAAAAGAAAATATTTTTGTTCCGATAATTGCCATTAGTGGTGAGGTGAAAATTAACCCTGAAAACTATCTATTTTTTCAAAAACCACTTTCAACTAAAAAACTTGGGAATATGATCTCTGATCACTTAGGAGAAATCGCCGACCTACAACTATTAAGAAACATTTCTATGTTAACAGGTGTTGCTTCTGCGAACTTAGGAAAGGTGATGTGCTTTTATCACGATAAAGGCTGGGGCCTTCTTCGAGTTCTAAATCGAGAAAAACCACTTTATGTAAATGCTGCTGATGTACTGCCAAAAAATAAATACACCCAGCTTTTCAAAGGCCAAGTGGTTAAGTTTGACATCAAAGATAGTGATCGAGGCCCAAGAGCTGATGCTGTCACTTTGTTATTTGATGAATACACAAATCAATTAAACGCTGATGGCCTAGATGCCTGTCCACAAAAAAAAGAGAAGGCTTCATAAGCCTCTCTTTTTTCTAGGTTCTATTATTCATTTAAAGTAAGCCATCTCTTCTTAGTAAAGCATTTGGATCTGGGTCTTTTCCTCGAAATCTTCTGTATAAAGTATCAGGCTCCTCACTACCGCCTTTTTCTAGAATGTTTTCCTTGTAACTTCTGGCTATAGCTTGGTCGAATAAATTGTTCTCTTTAAAATGTTCAAATGCATCCGCATCTAGTACTTCTGCCCACTTATAAGAATAATAGCCAGCAGAGTATCCACCTGCAAAAATATGAGCAAAACCCGTCGAAGAAAGAGTTCCTTCAATTGGGTCAAACAAACTAGTGTCTTGAGTAGCCTCTCTCTCGAATGCAACTACATCCTCAATTTTATCCAAATACTTCCCATGCCAAGCCATGTCCAAGTAAGCAAAGTTCAATTGGCGTAAACTCTGGTATCCTGCTTGAAAGTGACTACTCTTTTGCAGCTTCTCTATCAATTCTTTTGGAATTTTCTCACCAGTTTCGTAATGAGCAGCAAACTCATCAAGAACCGCTTTTTCTAATAACCAATTTTCCATAAACTGTGATGGAAGCTCCACAAAATCCCAATGAACGTTTGTGCCCCCAAGGCTTTTGTATCTACATTTCGAAAGAAGCCCATGTAAACTATGACCGAACTCGTGGAACAATGTTTCGAGCTCCATAAAAGTTAATAGAGACGGTTTTCCCTTCGTTGGCTTTGTAAAGTTACACACAATACTCACATGTGGTCTTTGTTCTTTCCCTAAGTAGTAGCCCTGTGACTTATAACTTGTCATCCACGCACCAGCTCGCTTGGTTGGACGCGGGAAAAAGTCAGCGTAAAACAAACCAACAAAACTATCGTCTTTTTTATCAAATACTTCATAACACTGAACATCTGGATGATAAGTTGGAAGATCATTGTTTTTCTCAAAACGTATTTCAAAAAGCTTTTCAGCTAGTTCAAAAGCACCTGCTATGCATTTTTCAACCGGCAGGTAGGGTTTTAGTTGTTCTGAGTCGAAATCGTATTGGGCGATCTTTAGTTTTTCAGAATAAAAGCTAAAATCCCATGGCATTAACTCACCTTCTAGGCCTTGTTCTGTGGCAAAGTCTTTTAACTCCTTAAGATCTTTTTCAGCCGCCGCTTTACTTGGCTCTTTCAGTTTGTCTAAGAAAGCAATTACGTTTTCAGGTTTTTTCGCCATTCGTTCTTCTAATATGTATTCTGCGTGATTATCGTAACCTAAAATTCTAGCTCTTTTATGCCTAAGGCTTACTATTTCTTTAACAATTTCGGTGTTTGAATATTCTCCACTTGCACATCTAGATTGATAAGCAGTCCAAACTTCTTTTCTTAAATCTCTGACTTCAGAATACTTTAAAAAAGGAACAAAGCTTGGCGCATCCAAATTTACAACCCAAGCCTTTTTCTTAAGACCCTTTTCGATAGCTAGCTCTCTCGCTCCCTCAACAAAAGACTCAGGCAAACCTGCCAACTGCTTTTCATCAGTGATTTCTAATTCAAAGGCATTGGTCTGTTTTAAAATATTCTCTGAAAACTTGGGACTAACCTCTGCCAGGCGAGCGTCTATTTTGCGTAGCTCTTCTTTTTTATCCCCATCCAGTAAAGCACCATTTCTCACAAATCCGATGTATGATTTTCTTAAAAGTGTCTTCTGCTCTTCCGATAAATCTAGACTTTCTTTTTGATCATAAACCGCTTTTACTCTTTGAAAAAGTTCAGAGTCCAAATTAATATCACTGGAAAAATTTGCAGTTAAACCAGAAATCTGAGGGGCTAATGTTTGTAAGTTTTCCGAAGCTTCCGCGCTGTATAGGTTGTAAAAAACCGTCAATACGCGATCCACTTCTATTCCACAACTCTCCAATTTTTCAATTGTATTCTCAAAATTCGGAGCCTCAGAGTTATTTTTTACTTCTTCAATTTCAGCCTTTCCTTTTGCAATCGCTTGCTCAACGGCTGGTAAATAATCCTCTTCTTTAAAACTACCGAAATCTACTGCGTTGTGTTTTAAACTCGATTCGTTCAATAAATTCTCTATAGCCATAATAACCTCTTTATTTAGATTCAGTTGAATCTTCTTAAAGCATAGTTTATACCCCAATAGAGAGGAAAGCTAGTGGCATGACAAAAAAACAAAGAGCTGAATTTATTAATCACGCACTTCAGGACTATTACCCTAATCCACCCATTCCTTTGGACCATAAGGATCCATATACCTTATTGATTGCAGTATTACTTTCTGCACAGTGTACAGACGAGCGAGTAAATCAAGTTACTCCTCACCTTTTTAAAAAGGCAGACACACCAGAGAAAATGGTGACTCTAGATGTGGAAGAAATTCGTGATATCATTAAGCCATGTGGCCTCTCTCCGAGAAAATCAAAAGCAATTCATAGGCTAAGTGAAATCTTAATCAGTGAACATGATGGTCAAGTTCCCGCGGATATGGACGCCCTTGAAAGACTACCAGGGGTGGGACATAAAACAGCCTCTGTTGTAATGGCGCAAAGCTTTGGAGTACCATCCTTCCCGGTTGATACTCACATCCATCGCCTTGCTCAACGATGGGGTTTAACAAATGGGTCTAGCGTTGCAAAAACCGAAGAAGACTGTAAAAAGCTATTTCCAAAGGAACGCTGGAATGCACTGCACTTACAAATCATTTACTATGGACGCGAGCACTGCCAAGCAAGAAAATGCTTTGGAATAGAATGCCCTATTTGTATAAGTGTTTACCCGGATAGAAAAAAGCCAGTTGAAACCAAGAAAGCTTAATTTTTTTGTTAAAGCTTGGGGTAGAAAGAGTTTTCTTGTCATTTGTAAACGACTCGCCAGTTGAGCAGTTGCCCTTTATCGCCTCGTGATGTATCAACGATTTTCAAAGTCCATTCACCAATTTCTTTTACCTCTTTTAAAGAACTTAAAGAGGAAGCCGAGACTAAGTTAATTCCAAATAAGCCTTCGAAAGTTTTTCCTTTCCAAACTTCTCTGTTTCTCAAAAGAACTTCTTTTCCTTCTGGTGTAACTACAGAAATTTTTAAGTCACCAATCCACTCGTGCTGAATCTTTACCCCTATATATACATTTTTGCCCTCAGGAAGCATATTCACTCTCAATTTGGAGCTTAGGCCTTGATAGCTACCATCTGGGATCTCTTCTTCGAAAAAGGATGAGAAAATTGCTGGTCTTTGCGGAACTGGCTTTTTAAAACTCTGGTTCTTATCAACTTTATATCTTTCTATGATTTCTCGTAACTTCGTTAAAAAGTATACAACCTCTCCTGAGCAGTCACCGCTTGTACACCTGCGAACCTTTAAACAACCATTTTCTTCTTTTTCGAAATCGGTTTCCCCTTTTGAAAGTATCCCTACCAATGCACCAGTGTCTTCGTTATAAACTGCCGAACCTGAGTTACCCGAGAAAGCATCAATTTCTATAATTCCCGAATAATTATTCCAGCGACGTAATTTTCCACCCCTGGCTATCTTCTGCGGCAAGCCCAGAGGATGGCCAAGCATTGCCAATTTGTTATCTTGATTTGTTTGCTCTAGCTTTTGGTAACTTTGAACAGGTGCATGGCCACTTACAGGACGGTCCAATTGGATCAAGGCGAAGTCTTCCTGAAAAGAATCTGAGTGATAAAGCAACCTCTTACACGAATAAGTTTCAGACTTTTTTAAGTAATCCAATACATCAAAGGAATTTTTCAATTTATAATCGAAATTAAACTTCAATGAATCATTCTCACAGGCTGCCTGATCTTGGATACAGTGAGCGGCTGTTAGAACTAAATCATTTGCTACCAAAACCCCTGAACATCTTGGCCCTACAGATTGGTAAAAAAAACGTTCCCTTGAACACAGTCCATATTCCTGTCCCAAGTAAGACCGTTGGATGTAATAGTAATCAGAGACTTCATCCAAATCAGAACTCAAAAAAATTCCAACACTGGCCTCAGACATTTTCATTTCATGGATACTTGAAGAGTTGAAGTAGTCAACCCGATCGTCTTCTCCATAAACCACTTGGTCCTTCTTCTCTGTAATATCATTAAGCAACAGGGACTTATCACTACAGGCCGTAGAAAACAGTAACAAGCTAAAAAGACTAAGACTTTTTAAGAACACAAGCCTATCCCCCCGGGTGATTGAGTTCTCCTATAAGCTATGCCTTGGCAATAGATATTGTTACTTAAAAAAACTTAAATAGGCTTAGAAAAATTTAGATTAGCCAAAAGCTACTAGTAGATCAGGAAAAAATTCTTCCGCCGGCCTTTTTATGATCATATCTACCCCAGTACTGGCGTAGCTTCCATTAGGATTCACCTCTACAACAAAAGCTCCTGATGCTTTCGCTACACTGATTAATGACGCTGCGGGTTGCACGCTTGCGGCGGTACCCACTGAAAAGAATAGATCACATCTTTCAGCAGCCAGCCACGACTCCCGAAGAACACCAGCGTCCAAAGACTCTCCAAACCAAACCACCCCTGGCCGATAAAAGGATCCACACTTATTGCAAGTCACTGGTTCTTCAAATTCGACGAAATTACTATTACTTAGGTCACCACAGTCTAAACACTTGTTAATAAAAATATCTCCATGTAGGCATCTTATTTTCGAGCTTCCCGCTCTTTGGTGTAGCCCATCTACATTTTGGGTAACTAATAGAAAATCCTTCGTGTCTCTTTCTAAAGCAGCCAATGCTATATGCGCCCCATTTGGCTCACAATTTAGGATTAGCTTTTTTCGCCATTGATACCACGACCAAACCAAACTGGGATCTTTGCGGAATGCTGATTCGTTGGCTAGGTCTTCTGGTCGATATTTATCCCATAAGCCACCTGGATCTCGAAAAGTAGGCACCCCACTGGCGGCAGACACGCCTGCCCCCGTAAACACTACAACTTTATTTGCTGCTTTGATCCGCTCAGCTAAGGCTTTGATTTCATTCATTCTTGAAAAATATCATAAATATTTCCATAGCTATAGAAAAGTCCTTGCCCAAATGCCATTAAATCATTACTTTCAGATTTCCGCGGAGGGATGGCAGAGTGGTTGAATGCACTAGTCTTGAAAACTAGCAGCCCTTCACGGGGCTCCAGGGTTCGAATCCCTGTCCCTCCGCCATCTTGATGATTAAATTAACGAAGCTTTTAGCTTCGTTTTTTTTTTCCTTTTTGGGGACCTTTATTTTCTTAAAGCCTGTAGATCTAATGTTTTCAGATCATTCTCTAAGCTTGAACAGTTACTAAGCAAAGTGGAATCTAAATTTTTAGTACAAAACACCGCCTTCGAAGAATCGGCATTGGTTTTAACCCCATAACAGGCTTTATACATATTCGGCTTCACTGCCTTAACACAGTTTACAACTGCACTTTGTTGATTTTGATCCTTTACGCCGAGGCAAGCGATTGCTTGTTCTTGTTTAACATACTTGGCACAAGATACTACCGAAGCTGCCTCTCGCTGCGATTTCACTCCCCAACAAGCCACAAGCTGTTCAAGCTTCAAATTCTTGGCGCAATAACTAACAGTAGCTCCCGCTAAAGGACTCTTAATCCCTTGGCATAAAACTGCATATTTTGAAGAAGTGTTTTTGACACAAGATACTACCGAGCCCACTTGTGAGCTATTTTTAATTCCCTTACAAGCAATTGCTCCTTCTGCATCCAATTCCTTTGCACAAAACAAAACTGCAGAATAAGACTCTGCAGAATCCACACCCTCGCAAGCAATTCCCTTAGATGCACCAAGTTCCTTTAGGCATTTTACCTTATAACCCAAATCGGCAAATCCTCTGAAAGATAGAACTAACCCAAAAAACAATAAAATAATTTTAGAAAAATTGAATATCAACAAAACACTCTTATTATGAATAGTCACACTTCTCAAATTCCTAAGACCTGATTATTTAAAAACATTCGGCCCTAACTCTATCATAGATTTATATATACAGCTTGAGTCTGATCTGTACTGAGGAATATTTAGACGTATATCATCTCCGGCAGTTGGATTATTAGTGTTTGCCGCAAAGACCCCATCTGCTCCAACTGATGTAAGCCCGTCTTGCCTGCAAAGACCTCCTTCTCCTTCGTTTTCATCCATTAAAAAATAATGTCCCCAAACATCTTTAGCAACACCCTCAAAGCCAGCTTTCTTATAGGCTGAAATTGCACCACTATTGGGAACCCAAACAGAGGCATTATCCCCCACCGCAGCAAATCCACATCTTGCACACGTACTCCCTGTAATTGCTATCAATACTTCATCATCTACCAATCTTAAGGAAATAATTCCATTTCTGTAACCTATTAACTGAGATATAGTTGTTTTCACTCTAACCCTATGTACAAACTCACTGTAACTAGGGATAGCCATACCTGCCAAAACACCAATTATTGCCACCGTTACCATCAGCTCAATTAAACTAAATCCATATTCACATTTTTTCCGAAAAAATACGTATATATATGTTTTTTTCAAATCTCTTACCCTTGCCAATACTTGGTTACTTTACTAATTACAAAAATCAAACTAAAAACAATCAACATTAATATTCCCAGCTTACTAAAAAGCTCGAACTTCTCATTCATTGCAACTTTGGCTTCTTCGCCAAGACCATAAAAACATCTATGATTTAAAAAAGCAAAAACCGGAGCCGTTAAAAAGGATATCATTGTAACCACATCAATCATTGCTTTTATTGAGTCTCCAAAGAAACTCATTACAAGGATTGCCCCTAGCCACTGAATAAAATAAGTTACAATCAAGCTTTGTTTTTTAGGTACAATCTCTGGAACCAAGTCCGCGATTACCCTAGGAAAGCCATCCGCCACAGCCAATAAAGTTGAAAACAAAATGGCTATCATTCCCATGCTAACAAGAGGAATCCAAGCCTCACCAATTATACTTGAGAAAACTTTTAACAAACCAATGCTAAAACCGGCGGGACTTCCTGGAAGTTGCGCTTTCATTTGAAATAAAACCCCAAGCCCTACAAAAACAAAACAAAGTGCAAATACCAAGGTAAACAGATAGCCAAAATCAAAATCTTTTTTAAAATAAGATTCTACATGGCTTTGCTTCTTCTTTTGAATCCATAATGAATGTAGTAAGGGCAACTCCATTCCAGCCGGCATCCATCCCATCAAGGCCAAAAGAAAAGGGAAATTTTTAAAATCAAGAAGAGCATTAAAAGAATAAGTCGCTTTAGAAAAATCAATCCTACTGATAGAAGCAAAGGTTATAAAAATAGCCCCCAAGCCCATCAGGGCAGCTATGGGCTTTATTATTTTTTTAAGGCCCTCTACACCGCCCACAATAGATAACAAAGAAAGACAGAACACCAATACTGATGCCACCATTATAATTGGTGCCTCTATAGAAAAAGCGGCCATTATAAATGCGGAGGTTAACAAAGCCAATGCGGCAATCACACTAAACATGCTAGGTAGAACCACTAGGCAAACGATCGCCAAAGCCCACTTACCTTGTTCTCGATAGCCTTGGAGAAGGGTTTTTCCAGAAACTTCCGTATAAAGAGGCCCTAATAAAAACGCTGGATACTTGATGAGCATGGCAAGTAATATTGGAACAAAAGCAGCTAAGCCATAGAGTCCACCAGCACGAGTTGATTGTATCAGATGGGAAACCCCAATGGAGGCTCCGGCAAATAGAAGCCCTGGGCCTAAAGATCGTAGAAATTGAGTCATTTACTATCCTTGCGCTATACAAAGATAGTAAATGCAAAACAAAGAAAAGGAAAACCTATTTATTTTTCAATAAAATATTCAATACCTACATCTTTAAAATTTACCCTTAACTAATGCGACATAGTTTTGAACCGCTTTAATATTATGAGCAATGGCTTTTCGAACATTTTCTTCTCTAATGAATGGGTTTTTGTCCTTAATCATCTCTATTTTGGAACTACTATGCATCATCCCAAAGTGAATGATTAAACCAAAAATACTAGTAACCATGAAACTAACAGATTCTTCGGAGATATCGCCCATTTGCTCTCTAATGAACTTCCTAAGCTCATCAGAACCTATGGGAACTAATGTGCCCTCAATTGTTTCCTCTACCTCTTCGTCAGGATCGGGTACACCGTCGGTAAGCATTAACTTCATAATGCTTCGAAACATAGGCTTATTCGACAATATAAAATCAAAAAATCGGATAGCAAAATCAGTAAGGTCTTTAGACTCCGACACTAGACGATTCACTTCACACTCACCTTTATTGTGAGCATCACAAACCGTAGACCAATATAGGTTATGCTTACTTCCAAAATGGTAGTTTACCGCAGACAAGTTTACACCACTCTTCTGAGCAATATCTCTCACTGAAGTTCCGGCGAAGCCGAACTTAGCAAAAAGTTCGGCGGCCACTTGTAATATTTTTTCTTTGGTTCCTTTTTCTTCACCCATTTACACGCTCGCTGTATTAGATTTCTTTTTTGCTCCCACCCAACGACGTAGTCTTTCTAAGTACCAATAAACAATTGGAGTTAGCAAAAATGTATAAACAATAGAAGCTGCAGTACCACCGATAATAACAAGACCCATTGCGGCTTTTGCCAAATCCGGTGACCATGTTTGTGGTAAAGCACCTGCGATAATTGCGATGGATGTCATTAGCACTGCACGAAATTTTTCATCAATACCTTGCCATAATGCCTCTTGAATATCTTCAACACCACGTTTTTGTACTACCATGGTCTGATCTAAAATCAAGATTGCGTTATTCACAACAAGTCCAACCAACATCACAATCCCTAACATGGAAGCAATATTGATGGATGAATCAAAGAAGAATAGCAATACGAATACACCACCAAAACTTGTGATGATAGAAGAAGAGATCGTCAACGGGTGTACAAAGGAATTTAGAATTGCAGTCAATAACATGAAAGTTAATAGAATCGCCAAACCAAATGCTTTACCAATCTCTCTACCAGATTCCTCCTGCGACTCAGAGTTTCCAACAAATTGATAAGAATACCCCTCCGGCCACTCCATTTTATCAAACTCGGCAGCCAATTCGCCCTGAACCAAGCCAGCAGTGGATTTGGCTAAGTATCCATTTAGTTGAATAATTCTAAAGCGATCACGTCGCCAAATATTTGGAATGGCACTTGTTCTTTCAAATCTACCAAGGTCAGAAAGTGAAACCAAACCAAAGCTTGTCAAAATTGCGATGTTCTGCAAGTCCTGTGGAGTACCTTTATAATTTTCACCAACCTCAACACGGATATCGTATTCTTCACCTGCTTCTTTAAACACATTGGAATCATCACCATAAATCGAAGCTCGAATGGTAGACCCAAGAAGTGCTCCATTGACACCGTACTGTTCTAACTTAGAAAGGTCTGGAATGAACTGAACCTCTTCTTTAGGCGCTTTATAAGATGAAGTTAAAGATCGGAAATATCCAGAGTCTCTCATAATTTCGTTTAGCCTTTTGGAGATTTTTACCATCTCTTGGTAATCGTCACCTAAAACATTGAGAGATATATCGGCATTACCGCCACCGCCGCCATCGCCGCGTTTAAACTCTGCTTCCACATTAGGAATCTTTGCAACCTCAGGAGTTAACTCAGTGATAACTTCTACATCCGATCTTGTTCTAAATTCTTTATCTTTCAGAGATAGAATTATCTTAGCATTTTCAGTACCATTTTCACCGAGGACCGCTAAAGTGCTTTCTACTTCAGGCACCTTCGACGCCAAGGCCTCAACCTCTTTAGAAACTCTACTTGTCTCCCAAATGGTTGACCCTTGAGGAAGAGTTAAATTAATTTGAACTCTATCTTCATCCGAAGTTGGAATAAACTCGTTACCAACATATGGGGCTAAACTAAAAGTCCAAACTAAAGACCCAAGCACTAACAACATCCAAGTTTTTGGATACTTAAACATTACCGCGAAAATCTTTTTGTATTCTTTTAAAACAAATCCAACCACTGAATTAGTAAAGCGAACAAGTACGTTTTCTTTCTTTTTCTCATTTTTATCAATTGGCTTTAATAAGGCACCACACATCATCGGAGTCAAAGTAAAAGAAGCAATCAGAGAGAATATAGTTGCGTACACAACTGATAATCCAAACTGCAACATAAACTGTCCAATTATTCCACCCATGAAGGCAATTGGAGTGAACACCACTAAGTTGGTTCCACACGATGCAAGTACAGGGATTACAACATCTTTCGTCCCATCAATCGCAGCTTGCTGTGGTGATTTCCCCATCTCAAGATGAACCATTACGGACTCAATAATCACAATGGCGTTTGCAATCAATGTACCTAAAGAGGTAGCCATAGCGAGCAAGGTAATAAAGTTAATTGTAAAGGCAGAGAAATCCATTAGTAAAAGGGCTGAAATCACTGACGATGGAATCACTACGGCTGCAATTACTGTTAAACGCCAATTTCCTGAAAAGAAGAAAAGAATTAGAACTGTCAATACAATCCCTAATCCAATCCCCTGCAAGGTATTCATTGTTTCTTTTACAATGAAAGTAGAAGTATCAGAAGCTACCTCGATCTTCATACCATCTGGAAGTGTTTTTTGTAGTTCAGGTAAAAGGCCAATGATTCCCTCACCTACTTCAACCTCATTACCATCTGAAATTTTCTTAATAGACATGGTAACTACAGGCTTCAAATTAAAACGAGATAAAGTCTCTGGCTTTTTCGAACCATCATAGACCTTTGCTACTTCTTCAAGTACAAAACTGTTACCATCTGATGCTTTCAATGGTAATTTTCTAATTTTCTCTAAGCTATCAAACTCACCAACAAATCGAACCGATATATTGTTTTTATCTCTTTCAATGTTACCTCCCGGTACATTTAAGTTTTGAGTACTTAGAGCTGTTACTACTTCATTAATTGAGATGTATTTTGATTTCATTTGCACTGGATCAAGCTCAACACGGATTTCGCGTTCTTCCCCACCAAATAAATCAACGGTACCTACACCAGCTACTTTAGAAAATTGGTTTTTCAACTTCTTATCAGCGAATTCAAAAAGTTCTTTCGGAGTGTGTTTCTCACTGGTTAAGGCCACCTCAACCACTGATTTAGAAAATGGGTCCACACGACTTACCACTGGTTTATCAATGCCGTCCGGAAGATCATTTACAATAGCATCTACTTTATCTTTCACCTCTGAAGACTTTACGTTTACGTCTGCAGATAACTTGAACTCCACCAAGACATAACCAAAATTTTCAAAAGCTCTACTTTTGATACTTTTAATCTCTGAAATTTCAACAACTACATCTTCCACTTTTTTAATGATCTGCGTTTCGATCTCCTCTGGTGAAGCTCCAGGGTAGGTTACGTTCACAGATACTAATGGAAAATCAATTCTTGGACTTTGTTCTACATTTAGGTTGAAGAAGGACACAAATCCTAACAACACAAAAAGTAAAATGAAAACAATCGTCATGGCTGGGCGTTTTACAAACACTTCAATCATTGGGCCACCTCTTGGTTAGTCAAATCACATTTTTCACAATTTCTAACTCGCGCTTTTTGGTTTGGGCTCAAATACTTATACCCGTTAACCACAACTTTATCCCCAACACTTAAACCTTCTTTGATTTCTACTCGATGAGCCGTGTGCAGACCTAAACTTACTTTTCTTGGATTGGCTTTTTGGTCATCTCCAACCACCCAAACCTCTACACTATTGTTTCCAGTAGAGCGATTCAAAGCCTCAATAGGCACAGAAAGTGTACTTTTTAAATTGGTAACAACAATGTCTACCACTGGGTTATCTAGTTCTATTTTTTCTTTGAATTTTATTGTTGCGGGATAAAGTGCCGTAGAAATCTCAGGACTAGAAGCTATGGACTTTAATTGGCCAATGATTTCTTCACTATGAGGGTGTTGAATCATTTGACCTACTTTCACTAGGTCTAATTCTTTTTGACTTAAGTATGTAATGGCAGTTTTATTTTTTACTGAGGACAAGTCTAAAGTCACTCTGTGTACATCAGCCAATTGAGACCTTCTCATCATTTCAACATCAACCGGTTGGCCAAATTCAGAGACTTGGTTTGGAATACTCACCGAAACCTGCTGTCTAGAATCCATAATACTTGCTTTCTTTACTTGAGCCGCTACTGCAAAAACAGCAATCACTCCTATATATATACCGATTCTAACTACATTATTTGTCTTCACAGTAACTCCCCTGGGTTCAGTGATAAGATATTTGCCAATTGCGCTAAAGTGTCATGAATTGCAAAAACGTTTTGGGCCAAGCCAATTCTCGCTTGAGTCAGAGCCATGTCCGTAGAATTCATTTCAGTAAGAGAAGTCTGCCCTGTTCTAAATCTTTTTTGTGCAATTTTAAAGGAGCGCTCAGCCAGTTGCACAGCGTTCTTAGCAGACTCGTGACTTTCCACCAAAGTTTGGTAAGTCTTCCAGGTTTGAGCTAGCTTTAACTCTAAACCCTCCATTTGCTTTTTCTTTGTTAACTCTGCTATTTTTTGATTGATTCTAGCTTGCTGAGCTTTCGCTCTTGTACTTCCTCCATCCCAAATGTTCCAAGAAATATTAACCCCAGCATAGGACGAGGATCTTAAATCATCACTGGTTAAAGCCTCAGAACCGGCACCAGAATAAGAATAAGCTGCAACCGCAGTTATGGTAGGTAAATCAGCTGCACTATAAACTTTTGCTGATTCGGCTGCGTATGTAATGGATTGATTTAAAGCCTGGATACTTGGTAATCTATCGTTCAACTGCTCTTTTAACTTGTCATAAGCTAAGACTTTAAATGCTTTATCGAAGCTAGTTGTAAGATTAACTTCATCTTCAAGACTAACTCCAATTACTTGGGCTAGTGACCACTTTGCTTGCTTATAATTTAACTCTGCGGATTTAACTTGCGGAATTCTGGAAGCAACATCTGCTTGTAGGCGTATCAAATCACTTTGTGGAGGTCTACCGCCTGAAAATTTTTGCTGTAATATAGAAAGGTTTTGCCTTGCTGAAGCCAAGGATTGATTTGCAATTTCTAAGTTTTTCTTAGAGAACAATGCTGAGTAATAGGCAGCCCTTGCTAAATAATCTATTTGATCTTCAGTTAATTGCTTATCAAGCTCCCCAAGTTGCTTACCGGCTTTAGCCGCATCGATAGCTGCTCCGACTCGGCCAAATGCCCAAAGAGTTTGTGAAACTGATAGTGTAGAACTTAACTGATACTCTAAGTCCACTGCGTTTCCGAAGAAAACTGGCTTCATAAAATACTTCTGCCAGGTAGCATCGAATGACAATTGAGGCATAGCCGTCCCCAATACTTCTCGATAAATGCTATCGTTGTTCTCAATTGCCTGTATTGACAACTCTAAATCTTCACTATTCTCTTTTGCTAACTTTACGGCATCGTCCAAGCTTACATTGTGGACCGTCGCTGCGGCAAAAGAGCTTAAACTGACTAAAAGTACATTCAAAATTATAGCCAAGCTCTTCAAAATCAACCTCCAAAATTCAAACATTTGTTCTATTTTCGGCAAGTTACATAAAAATATCAAGCCATTTTTAAAACGAACGTTTGATTATTTGTAATCTACTGATTTTACTAGCTTTTTTAGATTCTCATTTTGGGTTTTCTAAACTAGAACTTAAACCATGGACTAGAAAGCCTAACTTTTTTAAATATAAAAACTATTTATTAGACACTTTTTTCAAAGCCATCGCAGTCTTATTTAAACGGGAGCTTGTTTCCTGTAATTCTCGCTTTAGTCTTTTAGTTTCTTCCATCTCTCTACCAAGCTTTATTTTAAAGTCCTTGGCTTCCTCTCTAAACTCTTCGACCCTTTTTTCTAGCTTTTCATTTTCTTTCTTTAACTTTGCATCACCAAAACCACCGGTGTCTTTGTATTGCTCAAGTTCCGCCTCGGCTATTTTTAATTTTCTCTGAAGACCTTCGGTGATTTTCTGAAGTTCGTTCTTATCGCCTTCCACTGAATACAGCTCATCATAAGTTTTTCGAATTTCTTTTTCTTTTTCGTCAATTTCTTTTAATCGATCTCTTAGGTGATCATTCTCTTCTCTAAGGTTCGCCATCTGATTCATGAGCTCAATGATTTCATCATGTTTCGCATCATCGTCTTGACCTCCTTCGGCATCAGATCCCAAGCCTATATCATCGTAAAGAACCTCAAGAATGCGACTTTCGCGTTCTTCGTCTTCCACGCTTACTTTATTGGTTTCTAAAAGACTGTCTATATAAGTAAATGTAAAACCCTGTGGAAGGCTGTCTTTGATTTTTACTTTCAATCCATGACTGATTTGAATTCCAGCGGGGAACTCTAAAAGATGAAAGCGGCCTTCTTTAATGAATTGCATGATTTTTTTTCTAGCATAATCTGTCATCAAAAAGCGTTCTAAAAAATCAATGTATTGGTGAATATCTTCTTTACGAATGAACAGAGCATCCTGACCTTCAGCCATTAATTTTCTTATTAAATTTTTTCTGGTGATACCCTGCTTTTTTTGAAACTGCACAAAGCGTTCATTTGATTTCATAAAGACATAACAGTCAGCTGGACTGACAGCTGTGTTTTGAATAACCCAAGTTAGAACTCCAACATATTGATCACTGAGTTTCTTTTCCATAACTATATTCTAGCAGTATTTGACATTACGTTGCATTTTAAACAATAAATCTCGATTCTAAAGCTAGACTTTTGAAAGAGTGGTAAAAATGTTCACCGAAACAAATATTTTTTGTATTAAGAAAAAACAAAGATTCTTAAAAAAAGTTTTTATTTCGACACTTTTTAAAAAATTCTAAGAAACAACTAAAGCCTCAATTGTTAAGATACCAATTCGACACTTTTAATAACTTTCCTGTAAAATAAGCCCGAGCACTAAACTAAAGTATTTGGACCAAAGTACGATAAGAAAATATAATTCATTTTTTACAACTTTGGGGACTAAAGATTATGTTAAAAAAAATATTACTCACTAAAGAATTCATCGAAGGCACAAAAAATATTGATGCTGGTCTTGAATACAGCTTTGCTACTACGGTTGCGGACTTTGAAGACTTAAAAGATTTGGTGGCGAAAAATTATCCCGGCTCTGATGTTTTTCCTGCTTACTATTTTTCACCTCAATCCTGTACCATAATAGCACGACACAATTCTAAACTGGTCGGGTCAATTTGTATTATACAAAATGGAGCCTTTCCTCTCCCAATTGAGGTAAGTGTATCTGTTCCCAAAAAAGTGGGCTACTACCGTTTTGCAGAGCTAACAGATCTTTGCACTGCTCCTTTTTTTATGAAAGAACAAGAGCTTAAACTAAGCCTTTTAAAACACGCCTTACAGATCATCGACTCATATACATTTTTAAGTCGATTTTACGTTTCTGATTTAGATGCAAAATGTAGTGAAATCTTAGAAGAAATGGGCTTTAGTTGTTTAAATAAATTAGGACCCAAAGAATATAGCCTGCGAAATACAGTTTCTATGTTTTATTATGGCTCTTTCAGAGGTTGTATTCATAAGCTCACAAAGTCAGTACTTCCTCTAAAAAAAGACATTGCAAGTTATTTACTATCTGAAACGAGTAACACTAACTTTATAGCAAAGGATATTTTCAACACTTCAAAGGAAAACTTCCTAACGCCAGACTGTTTTCAATTTATTTTAAATCAAAACCCAAGTGTTCTAGGGGACATTCGCCCAGAGAACCTTAGAAACTTAATGAATAGCTACTTGGGGCATGATGATATAATGCAACTCCTCCCCCACCCTGCACTGCCAATCCAAAGAACCGAAAGGCGATACCCTGTTCGTTGTGAAGCTGTAATGCTAAACGACAATAGCGAGCCTGTTGGTAATGAAATTTTGGATGTTGTAAGTGTAGCGAAAAGAGGAATTGGTTTTCACCAAGAAAGAACTTGGCTAAAAAAAGGAAGCATTGTTCGTCTTAGAATTGAAATTGGAAACCATATAATGTCTGATATTGAGGTCAAAGTAGGAGCAATTTATCAAGGCCTGGTTACTGGAACAATTCTTAAAAAGGATCATTACTGGAATCGATACAACCAGTTTCTTGACAGTCAATATCAAATTACTAGAGTTTAAGTTTTGGGGATGCAGGCAATATTTCTATTTTATTGATCTTCACACTAGACTTGGATTCTGAATCGTCGGTGTCTGCAAAAATCCAAACTCCTAACAAACTAGCTGAATAATTTATTTTTTTAACCTTCTTAAGCTGCTCTAAAATTTCAAGTTCAAAATTTTTTTTGGTTAAATCAGAAGGCAATACGCAATAAATTGCATAGTCATTGTGTGGTGAGTTCCCACAAAATACTTTGGTTTCTTTCGTTTGAGCTGGGCCGAAATATAAGACATTTGAAATGGCTGAAGACAAGTTTAGTCGAGACTTCACGGCAGACGGTATTTCCGCTTCCTTACCACCACCGATAACCAGCCCTAAACGGACGGGATAATCATCATTTTTTTTATCAAAAGGAAGTTTTATATTTACCTTAGGAAACCTTTTGACTTGAAAGCTAAAGGCCAACTTTGTTTCAGAATCAATTTTTATTGGCGTTTTTAATGGATAGAAATAGCCGCCTAAATCATCGTCTGATTCTATTGTTATAGATTTTTTATCGGAACTATAATCTGGAGCCGCTTTAAATAAAAAATTAGTCTTATGCCACTGAGATAAATCCAGTGGTAGAACTAGGCCCGCAAACAACACAGGCCAAAGCTTTTTAGATAGCAACAATTTTATCTTTTCCATTCATATACTTTTTTAGAACTTCAGGAATCAAAACACTTCCATCTTCTTGCTGATAGTTTTCAAGAACTGCAAGTAAAGTTCTTCCAACAGCCAGGCCTGAGCCGTTTAAGGTGTGTACATATTTTGGTTTTTTCTCACCCTTTTCTTTAAAGCGAATGTTTGCTCGTCTTGCTTGAAAGTCTTCACAGTTGGAACAACTGCTAATCTCTCTATAAGTGTCTTGTCCAGGTAACCATACATTGATGTCGTAACATTTAGCTGCACTGAAGCCTATGTCGCCAGTACATAAAGCGACCACCTCATAAGGAAGCTCTAGTCTTTTTAAAATGGTCTCTGCGTGACCTAACATTTTATCATGCATCTCATAAGACTTATCTGGGTGAGACAAATGTACCATTTCCACCTTATGAAACTGGTGCTGGCGAATCAGGCCCTTCGTATCTCTTCCATGTGAACCCGCTTCAGAGCGAAAGCAAGGTGAAAAAGCCGTAAACATATATGGAAGGTCTTCTGCGCTAAGCATTTCATCAGCAAAGTAATTCGTTAGAGTTACCTCTGCCGTCGGGATTAAATGATAAGGTAGTGGATCAACATGAAAAACATCTTCTTTAAATTTAGGATACTGACCTGTTCCGAACAAAGCCTTTTCGTTCACCATATAAGGAGTTACAAATTCTTCGTAAGCATGTTCCTCTACGTGGGTGTCTAACATAAACTGCGCAAGAGCCCTTTCAAGACGAGCAACTTGCCCTCTTAAAAAAGCAAATCGCGCCCCGGTAACTTTAGCGGCCCTATCAAAATCAAGAAGGCCTAGGTTTTCTCCAATTTCATCATGAGTCTTTGCCTCAAAACCAAGTTTTTTGGGCTCACCCACTCGATGTACTAACTTATTATCGTCTTCAGAGGCTCCAACCGGAACTGAATCATGGCAAAGGTTAGGTATTCCAGCTAACTGCATTTCAAAGTTTTCTTTTACTTCTGCCGCTGTTTTTTCTAAATTTTTAACGGTTGAGCCAAGTTCTCGCATCGCCATGATTTTATCATTGGCGTCTTCTTTGTTTTTCTTCATTTGCGCGATTTCTTTTGAAACCCTATTTAGCTCAGCCTTTTTCTCTTCAGCCTCAGCAATGCATTCTTTTCTTTTTTTGTTCAAATCAAGAATTCGATCAATCTCCGAGGCGTCGCCCCCGCGATTACTTAAATTGTCTTTAAACTTTTGAGGCTCTTCTTCAATTCTTTTAATATCTAACATGCTTAGATCCTAGGCTCCTGGCGCAATTAAAACATACATACGCAAAATCATACCTACTAATACCAAAAATAAATCTAAGATCAAGACTCCAACGAAGTTCCACTTCTTTGTTACCTTCAAAAAGATTAGTAAGTTTGCAATTAATACAAACCAAAAAGCGAAATGGCCATAGGCAAAGATCTCTTCAAAAATAAGGGTCATGGTTAAACCATATATTGCACCGGAAAGTACCTTTACCAAAACAAGGCCTAAGCTGGTGGATGAACCTCTTAATCGAATCTGTACTTGGTCTAACAATTGTGCCATTTCTACTCCAGTTGTTGGATACGACGTCTAACCATATCAGCATCTTTTGCGTTTGGCTTCAAGCCTAAATAGCGGCGATAGGCCTCCACCGCTTCAAAGTTTTGATTTCTTTTTTCAAGTATCTCACCCGTCTCACGGTAAATCTCTGCATATCCACTTTGTTTACTTGTAGCAGTAGCCAACATGGTTTCAGCAACATCCAAGTTCCCGATTAAGCGGTAGCAAATAGCAAGTTTCACATAAATTTCTGCGCTTTGAGGTCTTTTTTGAATCGCAGACCGATATTCCTCAATCGCCTTATTATAGTTTCCCAAGTCTCGATAGGCGTCACCTGCCAATAAGTAAGAATCAGCAATCAAAGGATTATTTCTTCTTTCAACCATAGCCTGAGCCAAGGCCTCCTTGGGTCGCTTCGCCTCAAGGAAAGCTGTGCCTAGGTAGTAGTAAACTCTTGGGTAGTTCGAATTTATTTTTAAGGCTCTTTCAAATTGTGTGATTGCTTCAAATGGCTTATTGGTTGCCTGATAGATTAAGCCAACCTTTACTAATGGCTCTGCATCTGTTGGATCTAAGCTCGCTGCATTTAAATATGCTTCCAATGCCTCTGTGGCCTTTTGCTCTTGATAGTAGGTCTCGGCCAATGCCATAAAGGCTGGCTTATAATCAGACCTTACTTGGGTAATTGGAATAAGAACCCCTTTTGCCTTGTCCATCTGGTTATCCAATAAGTAGATATTGGCAAGTGCGATTCTGTATTCCATGATAGACGGATAGGTATTTATTAGATTAAGGATGTATTTTTCCCCGGTAATCGAGCCCTGAAAAGACGCCAAAACCTTTGCATAAGTTGCCTGTGCCTCCACATTGAGAGGCTCTAAAGAAACCGCCCTTGCGATAGTTTTATAAGCTTGGTCTGTAGCCCCCAATAACAAAAGGGCTTCTGATAAAATTATATGAGATTGTATATCGCTATCGTAAAGAGTAATTGCTTTTTCACTGTAGTCTTTAGCAGCTGGCAGATTCATTCTTTTAAACTCGTAGTGAGCATAAGACCTAATAACTCTATAATCATTCTTCGCCAAACTCTTTGCTTTCTTTAGATGATTAATTGCCTCAGAAAACCTGAACCTCTCAATTAGGTACTCCCCTAAGACCAACATCGCATCGACGCTTTTGGGATTATTTTTTAGAACCAAACCAAGCCAACGAATGGCTTCATCACCTTGATTTAAATTCCAAAGTGATTCAGCGGCTTTGATTCCAGCTCTGACATTTTCATTATTAAGTTCGAAGGCTGCCTTGAATTCAGCTTGTGCAGCTACAAAGTTTTTTTGGCCAAAAAACAGATCACCATTTTCTACCAATTCTCTCTCTGTTCTAAAAAGACTAGAAAGAACTTCACTACCTGCTAGTTGAGTTAAATACACTCGGGCCACATTATTCTTAGTATCAAGCTCATAACTTCTTTTCGCATAGACAATGGCTTGCTCGGTCTCCCCTTTGTTTGCTGCTATTACAGATAGAACATAAAAAGACTTACTTCTCCACTTTCGAGGAAGTAGACTTTTTTCATTGGAAGCCTGGTTTATCAACTCCTCCGCATAATTTAGGTCCCCATTTTGAAATACTTCTGTTTCTGCAAATTCAATGGCGGCCAAGCGATGAAAATCACCCTGGTTAAATAACAATTGGTAACTGGCCTGAGCATTTTCGTATTGGCCATTGGACTTCTCATTGTTTGCAATCCAAAAGTGAGGTTTTTTCCATTGGGGCCAAAGATCTACGGCCTTTCTCCAAAAGGCAGAAGCTAAATCTTTTTTTCCCTCAAGCATCATAATGTGTGCCTTCAGGTCATAGAATGTAGCTACATTCGGGTATTTTTCCAAGGAGCTATTTAATACTTGTTCAGCTGCCTTGGGGTTCCCTGCCAATAAAAATTGAACAGATCTACAATTTGCAGTAGCAAGACCGGCAATGTTTCTACCGCTAACCAACTGTGTGGCTTTTGAAATTGCAGACAGGTCTTTGACGTTCTGTTCCGAGTAAGGCCATATTTCATTGTAGCAGGTACACAAGAGGCCAATGCTTTCTACGTCTGGGCCATGCTTATTAATACTAGAAACCAATAAAGTCATCGCCTTTGTGTAGTTGGAAAATGTATCTTGCTGCATCAGCTTCAGAGCTTTGGTTTTTATATCCAGCCACTTTTTTCGCGATCGCTTTTCAATTTTTTTACTCAACACTATTGGCTTAAATTGAACTTTTTCAGCGTTTCTAATTTTTTCTGCAGGATGATCATCATACATCAAAGCAGCAAAAAGCACCGCGATTACCACGACTAATATCTTAAACTTGGGGTCAGCCTGAATTTTCGACTTCTTCGTTCTGTCATCGACCCTTACATATTCTTTCTTTTTTGGCTTAGCAACGCCCGACTGTGTTTTTTCATGCATCTGATCCTTTGAGAAAGAACCTGTTTTGTTTCCTGGATTGAAGCTTCCTTCTTTGATCGCTTTGCCAAACTTTGAGTCTTCTTCGTTTGTCCATGTGTTTGTACTACTCTGTAAACTCACATCGTCAATAAAGGAGATCGACTGAGCATCCTCGTGGTTTATTCCAGGGTCAAAGGAAGAAGAGTTTTCATCATCTTTAAAGTCTCTCTGCTCAGGATCTTCAAGCTGAATGTCTTTTTCAGACTCATCTGAAATATCTATTTCGAGCTCACTCGACTTTTCGGCAGCTTCTTTTATTTTCTTCTTACTAATTCGGACTTGGGTAAGTGGCTCATCACCACCGAATATTTTGTTGTCTACTTGCTGATCTATCTGAGTTGCTTTATCTAACTCTTCCACTTTGCGTTCATCAGATAAGGGTTCAATCTCAGATTCCCAGGCTTCTAGAAATTGGTCATAAAATTCGGCAGATTGGGAAATGGAGACATACTCCCCTCCAGGGTACTCTGCCATTTGTTCGGTTCCAGCAAGGGCACCTTTTTGAATTAAGCTGAATATAATATCTTTTGTGTAAGGCCCAAAAACCTTGCCTGCAGATGTTTTAATTGTCCATCGTAAATACTTAGCTGCCATTGAGTTATTAGAATAATTTAACGCAAAGCATGTGACACTTAAATACTGAAAATTGTTGAATATTTCTTGGAGTTTCCAGTCTTCTGTATAGGCAAAAAACTAGTGCCAAGACTTTAGTTATAAGCTCAGTATTTCTTGTGGCTAAAGTTTTATAGAAGCTTTGTTGCCGCTATAAATCTAAATTTTTCCTAAGAAAATCATTCACTGCCCGCCTTGGGCAATAAATACAATTTACCCAATTAACCGAGGCTCGTTGTATTGAATCAAATTCCAAGCTAATAAAAATAAAAAAGGGGAATTGTATGAAAGCAATATTACTAACATTAGCGGCGAGTCTAGCCTTTTCTGTTCAGGCATACTCTCTAGAGTTTACTAATTACGAGACACCATACGAAGTGCTTGCAAAGGCTTTTGATGAAGCCAGGCCTGCTAAGTTTGATGATCTTCTTCACACTGGTGAATATGCTGGAATTGGGTGGGTAAAAGAATTTACAAAAGAGGTCGCTCTGGACCCAGAGCCAACCTATTTTGTAATCAAGACTTTTGCTAAACTTAAGCACGTTCCAGCAAGAAATGATGCCGGCCCACTTTTTCCTGGAAGAGATGAAGATACAATTGTTGAAAAGGTGTATGCCGAGGTGCTATCAAGATCGAATAAACCTGATTTTCCGACTTTAGGCACCAACAAGATGCCAGATAATATTATTATAGAAAAACTTTCTGAGGGTCTTTACTCAGAGGAAACGGAAAAAGGATTGGTAACCGTTGAAAACCAATTTGTCTACTCCACTGAAGATAGATACGGGATACCCATAGAAAGAAGACTTTTCATTCATACCTATAGAATCTCTGAAACAAAGGAGATTTTAGTTAGAGGTCAGTCTTTTAAAAAGAACGTAGATGGTGAATACGAAGTTCTGTCAACCTACTATACTTACAACTGGAAAAGCGTAAATTAAGGCTAAGCCAGAAATTATACAGAATTACTAGAGCTAAAAAACAAATCAAGCCCAGTGACAATCTGGGCTTTTTTTTCCTACATAAATATTTTTCTAAAATCAATTGACCTTTTAGAACCTAATTGTGTCGTGATTTTAATCGGTTGCCACTTAACAAATGTAAGTGCACATGAAACACCTCTTGAAATGGTTCCCCCGTATTAATTAATGTGCGGTGGTGATTAAGACCTTCTTTTTTTGCGAACTCTAAAGCCGCAGAATATAGATAATTAATGATTTCTAAATTTGATGGATCAAGTTCACTTAGACTAGAGACATGTTTCTTAGGAACAAAAAGAACATGCATTTCGTGAGAAGGCTCTATATCCAAAAAACCTAGAACCTTTGAGTTCTCAAATACGATATTGCTAGAAAGTTGTTTGTCCACGATTTTACAAAAAATGCAGTCTTCCATTATAGATCCTTTGTATTAATTCTGTGCTCAAAAAAAATAAGCTGGCAAGATCACCTACCAACTTATTATACTTTATATGTTTTTATATTTTAATAGAATTTTTGTTAGGGATTTTAATCGTCTGCCTGGCGTTCCACTTGTGCACCTAGTGAGCGAAGCTTTCCTTCTAAATCATCGTAACCACGATCCAAATGATAAACACGCTTAACCTCTGTTTCGCCTTCAGCAACTAAGCCAGCCAAAACAAGACTTGCGCTAGCACGTAGGTCCGTTGCCATAACCGGCGCACCCTTTAAAGGTGCTTCCAAATTCTTAACAATTGCTACACGAGTTTTAGGCTGAATATTTGCTCCTAATCTTTTCAACTCTGGGACATGCATAAATCTGTTTTCAAAAATAGATTCCGTTATAACACTAGAACCTGAGGCCTGAGTCATTAAAGCCATAAACTGCGCCTGCAGGTCAGTAGGAAAACCTGGGTGAGGAGTTGTTGTTAAGTCAATCCCCTTCCAAGCCTCACACTCTTGAACTTCAATGAAATTATCGCCTACTTCAAAATTAAAACCTGCCTCTTTCATCTTAGCCATCAAGGCATCTAGATGCTCAGGAACGCAATTTTCAACACGAACTTTACCACCAGTGATGGCACCAGCAATTAGCAATGTACCAGCTTCGATACGATCTGGAATCACTTTGTGCCTTGCTGCTTTCAATTCTTTAACACCTTCGACCCGAATAATACTGGTTCCAGCTCCTTCGATTCTAGCGCCCATTTTCATAAGGTACTCAGCAAGATCCACCACTTCCGGTTCTTTGGCAGCATTCTCAATATAGGTAACACCTTCAGCCAATACCGCAGCCATTAACACATTTTCAGTTCCACCAACCGTTGTTGTATCAAATAAGATGTTTCCACCTTTAAGTTTACCCTTGGCAATTACATAACCATTTTTAATTTCAATCTCTGCTCCGAGAGCCTTCATTCCATCAATGTGAAGATCAATAGGTCTTGTACCAATAGCGCAACCACCAGGTAAGCTAACCACAGCCTCGCCGTATCTAGCAAGTAGTGGCCCTAGAGATAAAACGGAAGCTCTCATTTTTCTTACCAAATCATAGCGAGCTTCAATGCTTGGCGCTTTGGTAACCGAGATCGTCATATCTGTAGAATCATGTTTGCATTCCGCACCCAATTCACTCAAAAGCTTACAAGCGGAATGGACATCTGCTAATTTAGGAACGTTTGAAAACTGATGCTCCCCATCACATAGAAGTGTTGAAAACATCAATGGCAATACTGAGTTTTTCGCTCCAGAAGCTGATACGGTCCCACTTAATTTTGCTCCGCCCTTGATTACAATTTTATCCACTATCACTCCCCTTGCTTGTAGGCTCTTACGATCCGATCGTTTGTTGAATAGTCTTTTATGACACTTGAATTTTTAAGAAAGCTTTTCGCTTTGAATATATCTAATACTTTTTGACCTTGTTCGAAGCCGATTTCAAAGGCCAATAAAGAGTTTGGTTTTAACAAATTCTTAATATGATCCGGCCAAGTTCTATAAAACTTTGTTCCCTGCTCTTCGGCAAACAAAGCCTCCGAAGGCTCGAACTCTAAAACATCTTTAGCCAAAGCCTTGTCGCCCACTTCTATATACGGAGGATTTGATAAAACAATATCAAAAATTGCCGGGAAAGTTTTGCGTAAATTTTCGCGAGAAACAGAGCTAGAAGCCATGTCACTTATTTTAAGTTTATGTAAATGTTCCTTTACGCTATTCACATATTCCTCAGGTTTATCAACAGAAGTATTGATATTACTGACACAATCTTCATCTTTACCTGAATTTAGTTCACTCTTTGATCTTAAATTAAGAGAATCTTCATCTTCTGACTGTTGCTTTTCAAGGCTATACTCTGTTTCAAAAACAGGCTCTTCAAAAGAAACACTTTCGTCATCAGTGGCTTTGGTTAGTGTCAAAACCTCATCCTCTAGAGTAATTAACTGAAGGTCACCAGACTCTTCAGAGCTCATACTTAAATTCTCTGATAATACTGATTTATTCTCGACAGGGAGCTGATGGCTATCAACCTGCGCATCAGAAGTATGTTCGGCTAAGTCAATTTGCTCTGCCTTATGAGGAAATTTTTTGTAATAATCCGCCAGTGCCGTTTTTAAAATGTTCTCGTTAAAATCTTCAACGGATGAATGAATGGCAATAATTTGTTCTTCAAGTTGATTTAACTTGATGTTTTCCAGCAAAATTTTAAAAGCTGCCTCGGATTTTTCAACTAGAACAACCAGAGCCTTTGGAACCTCTTTGGCTACAGCCAAGCCAACACAACCACTTCCAGAGCCTAAATCTAGTACAACGGGGTTACTTAGGTTTGAGTTTTTACAGTAATTGATTGCTTCATCAACCAAATGCTCCGTCTCAGGGCGAGGAATCAAAACCCCAGCAGTTACTTTCAACTGTATACTATAAAAATCTTTATAACCTAAAATATAAGCCACAGGTTCGCCCTTAGATCTGCGACGAACCATTTCTCGACAATCATTTAATTCTTTGTCACTGAGTGGGTATTCTTGTTTTAAGTACAAATCCAAACGCTTCCAACCAAGTGCCGTTGCCAATAAAAGCTCGGAATCGACTTTTGCCGATGCAAAACCTAATTTTGTGAAATGGTCTTTCGTTTTGCCAAGTACTTCCCTAAGAATCATTGTTGTTGAGCCTTCAAAGCTTCCGTTTGATAGTGGGTTATCACCGGTTCAACCACCTGATCCATATTTCCCTCCATCACTTCACCTAATGAGTGAAGAGTTAAGCCAATTCGGTGATCTGTCACGCGAGATTGAGGGAAGTTGTATGTTCTGATTCGCTCAGAGCGATCACCCGTTCCAACCTGAGCAGAACGTAAATCAGCGTTTTCTTTGGCCGCTTCTTCTTGTTGAACCGCTAAAATTCTTGCCGCAAGAACCTTCATCGCTTTTGCTTTGTTTTTATGTTGTGATTTTTCATCCTGACAACTTACAACGATATTTGTTGGTAAGTGAGTAATTCGAACCGCAGAGTCTGTGGTATTAACGTGCTGTCCACCAGCACCACTTGCACGGAACACATCAATTCTTAAATCCGTCGGTTGAATATCTACCTCAACTTCCTCAGCCTCTGGCAAAATTGCAACTGTGATGGTGGAGGTATGTACCCTTCCTTGAGATTCTGTTTTAGGAACTCTTTGAACTCGGTGTACACCCGATTCAAATTTTAATCTTGAATACACTCTATCCCCTAAAATACTAGCAGAAACTTCTTTTAGACCACCAGCGGTTCCTTCAGAAGAAGATAAGACCTCTACTTTCCAGCCTTTCTCTTGGGCATAAAACTGATAAGCTCTAAATAGCTCTCCCGCAAACAAACTTGCCTCATCCCCACCCGCACCAGCACGTAGTTCTAAAATTACGTTTTTCTCATCATTGGGATCCTTCGGTAGTAACAATAGTTTTAACTCTTGCTCTAAAGAAGGCATGCGATCTTGCAATTCTGTTAATTCATCTTTTGCCATTTCACGAAGGTCTTCGTCCTTCTCATTTTCTAAAATCTCTTTGCTTCCGGCGATATCCTTTTTTAACTTTTCATATTCGCGAAAAGTTTTAACAACAGGTTCAAGATCAGCGTACTCTTTCATATAACTACGATACTTTTCTTGATTCTGAGTTACTTCAGGATCTTGTAATTGAATATTTAGTTGTTCAAATCGGGACTCAACGCCCTTTAGTTTATCAAACATAAGTTACCTCGAAACAGAGACTGTAAAACTTAGTTAAACTACCCAGGGATTACAGATTTGGCAAGAAAAGCCCCTAGTTAGGCCTACTAATTTTTCAGTATTTTTATGAATTTGCCTTTATAAATCGAACGGGAAAAGACTTTGGTGATTTTTGAAACTCGTAAATTAGATTCCAAAGTAATATGCCTTATAATTCTTAGGGCATTTTGCCAAAGTTTCAAAAAAATGATCCGTTCAAAACTAAAAACTTAGCTTAGTTTTTTAAGTACCCAGCCGGGCATTAAAAGTTTTAGTAAGAAAATAGAGTTTTGAAGCGGTCTTCGCAGAAAAACAAAAAGCACAGACACGAATGCCTATGCTCTTTACCTTTTTTATTGTAGTAGATGCTACTTGTTTTGTTTCGCCTTCATGAACTGGCCATAACGTTTGTTAAAACGATCTACACGACCTTCTGTATCTAGAAGTTTTTGCTTACCAGTAAAAAACGGGTGGCAATCAGAACAAATGTCTACGTGAAGTTCTTTTTGAGTAGAACCAGTGTTGAACGTGTTTCCACAAACACAAGTTACTTGTGCATCAGCGTAATAAGTTGGATGAATTTCAGCTTTCATATTTTCGTCCTTTTTAATTCGAAGCTAGACTTATACGGGTTTAGAGCTTATTTGTCGAGCATAAATTTCAGCTTTGTTGATTTTTTGAAAGAACTTCTCATGCAGGTAAATACCTGTAAATACAGACTTTATTGGACTAATTTTTATTTAAATTGCCGCCCTGCTCAAGAGCCTAGCAATTCAAATCCTTAAAACTCTTCTCACTTAAGATGGAAACCCACTTTTGGGGCTATAAAAGGAAATTTTTTTTATAGATACAATAGGCCTATTTCGCCGAAGCTCTGAACTGTATTTCAACCTTTGTCAAAACTCTGGGGTTTTTCTTTAAAAATGCTCGGAAGACTCCAGTTGGTAGCAAGAGGATTCGCTGGAAAGAATTTCTCGAAGGACCTAGATCCACTAAGAATACTTATCAAAGCTCTCTAGACCAACAAAGAAGCCCTCAGTCCCAATTATAGCAAGCTAGTACAGCGGTCGTAGCCGGCGAGTACATGGAGGGACGCTTCCCTCGAGAATAACTTTCCAGCGATTCCGGACTTCTTTTTAAGCTCAACTTTTTTATTAAAACCCTACTCAAGGCTATTAAAGCTATAAAGATAATCCATTCTGGTTTTAAACACTTACACAAAACTGAAAAATGGATAACCCACTGTTTAAAATAAGAAGACTCAGCAAAAAATGGCCAGTCTAAACCAGTCACCTAAAATGCAAAAAAGGTCACAATGTAAAATTACTTTTCAAAACTAAACCCCTAAAACGAACATTTAAGTGTCTAGACTTTAGACAACAGCAGAAGCTTTACAGAAGCAAGCCTTAAACGCATTTGGTATTCGGTCGCTAGCGGGGGATATGTCATATTCAAAGGGCATATAAATAAATGAATAACTAGAAAAGGTTCTTAGCTGCCCAAGCTTTGGCTTTCTTTTCTTGTTGTTCAAACCTCTAACCCACATTTCATTAGGAGAAGACAATGAAGTTAACCCCAGCTTTATGCTTAATTTTAAGCTTAGCCTTCGGTAGTGTTGGCGTAGACTCCGCCTTTGCTGCGAAAAAAACGAAATCCACAAAAACTCAGAAAAAAAAGTCCAAGAAAAAAACTCAAGCCTATGTCCGACCAAAATCTAACAACAGTAATCGGCAGCAAACAAATAATTGGGGAACCGGGAATGGCTGGAATGCTCAAGAAAATGATAGAAAAAAAAGAGAGCGTGAACAGAAAGAGAGAGAAAGAAAAAGACTTGCAGCTCAAGAAAAGAAAAGACAACAAGAAAGAGCCGCACAAGCTGCTAAGTTGAGAGAACAAGAAAGAGAAAGACAAAAACGTGATCAAGAACGGGCTAGGCAGCAAGCAAAAGTTGAGCCTAAAAAGCAACAAGTTCCTGCGTCTCAAAAACCAAAAACAGATCCGAAAAAGCCACAGACCCAGGTCACTCAAAAGCCAGCTGTAAATCCTAGAGACAACAGCGGAAAACAAACAGGTAACTCCTGGGGAAACCAAGGTACAACAAAAAATGATCGTAGCCAAAAAGGTTGGAACCAAAAAGCAAAGACGAATGGTCTTTTTCAAAGAACCCAAGCGACGCAACATGCAGCCGCTGAACGTAAAAAACAGCTTAGCGAAAATCCTTATAAAATGAAGGAAGAAGCGATTCCCGCGAATGCTACTGCTAATTATCGCAAAAACGCAGAAAAAAGAAATCAGGAAATTAGAGACGCTCGTAAAAAATTTGATGCTAATCGTAAAGCCCAATTAATGGCGAAGCACGGTGATAAATTAAAGAGCAAACAAAAAGCCCCTGATGGAAAAACAACGGTTAGATATTATAGTCGTAACACAATCTATCGCCCTTCAACTAGAGGTTATACTTACTATTCATATGATGGATACGATGCTTTACCTTATAGCCCAACCTATGGTTTATATTACTCCCGTTATGGTCACTACAACCCTGGTTATCAATTTAATATGAGTTCTCGTGCTGCATATTCATATCTATTAATTAACTCCTACGGAATTGATGCAATTCAAAAAGTGATGATGATTTTAGCCTCTAGCGGTTTAACTAAGCAAAGCTTCATGGAAAACCAAGCAATGGACCCTAGTTTTGTTGACCAAGTGGTTGATTCACATTTTATTTCTAGAAACACTTTCCTAAGTGTTTTGGACCGCTACCAAGAATATCCTGATAACACTAGAGGTCTTAATAGAAATGATTTCTTCCGAGTTCCGTCGCAACAAACAGTAAGTGCTGCACAATTCCCTCACGAAAAATACCAATGGAAACTTTGGAAAGGTGGAGCCTGTAAAATTAATTATGGCGGATTTTTATTTGTCGATAGTTACAGTTCATACAATCCAAAGTTAGTGTACGTTTCCACTTCGGCATTCTCTATGCCTAGCTTTGGATACCCAGAATGTCCGACGGGTACAGAAATTAGCTCTTATAGCGTGAACCAATTATATGACTATTCACGAATGTACAACACCAACATGAGACAAAGCGTTGCTCAATCCAATGAACAATACACTGAAGACATGGGTTATGACACGGAAGTAAATGTTCAAGATGGTGCGTTAAATATTTGTACTGGATCTATAAGCGGTACTTACGAATACGTTTCAAGCTTAATTGCAGACTCAAACGATACTCTTGGAAATATGAATATGAGTACTGTGCAATCTGCTGGCTCCATTGAAAATCTTCAGCTTTTAACTCAGGGCGCTTGTAATCTTGCAATCGTTCAGAAAGATGCTTTGGATGAGTTTAACTCTACCGATCACGGCTATGAGCTAGAACAGACTAGTCCAATTTACAAAGAGTATGCTCATTTGATTTGTAATTCAAATTCACGAGTTTCAAAGCTGAGAGACCTAAACCAAAGGACCAAAATTGCTATCGGCCCAGAAAACTCTGGTTCCGACTTAACTTTTAATAAGCTAAGTGAAATGCAAAGCGATCTAAAAATGGCAAAGCCTTTAAACATGAGCTATGAAACAGCTATGAAGGCATTGGTTGGAGACGATTCTGTTGATGAGAAAGTGGACTGTGTGTTTACCGTTTCGAGTTTAGGTTCAGAATTAACCTGGGAAATTAACCAAATCTCACAAGCTATGGGCCGTCAGAAACTTGAGTTCATCGAATTAAATAGTAGCGACTTTGAAGATGCAGATGATGAGTATGAGTTCTTAACTGTAGACAAAGGTGAATACCCATCAATTTACTTCGAAGATGATAAGCTAACTACTGTCGCTGTAGACGCTTTGTTAGTTTATGTAGATGATAAGTCCGTTGAAAACTCTCTTCCCGCTGTATCTAATTTGAGTGAGTCTAAACTTCGCTCAGAAATTGAAGATGCCGCTGAAACATTCCATGAAGACTTTGGTGTAAAACTAAGTATTGGAGCCGAAGGAGAGTCTGGAGACAGCGAAGGTATATTTGGAAGCTTTTTCTAAACAGTATTTAAGCAAAAAACAAAAAGGTCGACCATTGAGTCGACCTTTTTTTATACAATAATTTTAATCTAAACTCAGCCACCTGCCATAGAGTCGATGAATTCTTTATTGGATTTAGTCTTGTCTACTTTATCCAATAAGAACTCCATAGAATCTACCACATTCATTGGCGCTAATACTTTTCTTAAAACCCATAAACGACTTAGATCTTTTTGGTCGATCAGTAAATCCTCTTTACGAGTTCCAGATTTGTTAATGTCCATACAAGGGAAAATACGTTTTTCCATAAGCTTTCTGTCTAAGTGAATCTCAGAGTTACCTGTTCCTTTAAACTCTTCAAAAATCACTTCATCCATTCTTGAACCTGTATCTACAAGAGCTGTAGCAATAATCGTTAAACTACCTCCCTCTTCGATATTACGTGCAGCTCCAAAGAAACGCTTCGGTCTGTGAAGTGCGTTGGAATCCACACCACCAGATAAAATCTTTCCTGAAGGCGGAACCACTGTGTTGTAGGCACGAGCCAAGCGAGTGATGGAATCAAGTAAAATTACAACATCATGTTTGTGCTCAACCAAACGCTTTGCTTTCTCAATTACCATTTCGGCAACTTGTACGTGACGAGTTGGTGGTTCATCAAAAGTGGAGCTTACAACCTCACCTTTTACAGAACGAGCCATATCCGTTACTTCCTCAGGACGCTCATCAATCAAGAGAACGATCAAGTAAACTTCTGGGTGACTTGTAGTAATGGCATTAGCAATTTGTTGCATCAAAACCGTTTTACCCGTTCTTGGTGGCGCAACAATTAAAGCACGCTGTCCTTTACCAATTGGGGTTAACATATCAATGATACGTGTAGTATGCTCGCTTGGGCTATGCTCTAGGTTTAAACGCTTTTGCGGGTACAAAGGGGTTAAGTTATCAAATAAGATTTTTTCTTTAGCTACCGCAGGATCAGCAAAGTTTAACTGCTCGATCTTAAGTAAAGCAAAGTATCTCTCCCCTTCTTTTGGTGGACGAATCGTACCACTGATCGTATCACCTGTTCTTAAACCCATTTTACGGATTTGCGAAGGGCTTACATAAATATCATCGGGACCTGGAAGGTAGTTATAGTCTGGAGATCGTAAGAAACCATATCCATCAGGAAGAATCTCTAAACAACCATCACCATAAATATCAGAGAATCGAGCCGCTCTTCTTAGAATTTCAAACACCAAATCCTGACGTCTCATACCAGAAGCGTTCTCAACTTTAAATTTCATTGCCAAATTTACTAGGTCAGCAATTTGTTTAGACTTCAGGTTTTTAGAGCTTAGATCCTTTTTCTCTTCCTCAGTAAGGTCAACTTTAAAGTCTTCACCCAACTCTTCAAAACCGTCTGCTGGAACATAACTTTCGTGCTTTTGGTGATTTACGTTACCGCGATTATTATTGTTGTTTCCGCGATTGTTGTTGCGGTTGTTATTGCGGTTATTGTTATTACGACGATTATTGTTATTATTATTTCTAGCATGACGTCTTTGTGGACGCTCAGAGCTTTGAGAAGAATCTTCTTCTTTTGACTCTTTCGCCTCAGCAGACTCAGTTGCTTCAGCTGATTCCTTTTTAGCAGCGGCTTTTGGAGCCTTTTTTTCTGCTTTAGCTTCAGGGGCAGCCGCTTCCTGTTGTGTTTCTTCAGTAGCGCTTTCGTCAGCAACTTTACGCTTACTTACCTTTTTTCTGCCAACAGTTTTCTTCTTAGCAACTTTTTCTTCTGTGGTTTCTGACACAAATGTCTCCTGTTAAAATTTAATATGAGATTTTTTGATTTAGATTTATCTTATGATTGGTTAAACTTTACGAACCCTTTTTTTAGCCTGTGAAAGTTTGGTGAGTTTTTGGGATCTTTTGTAGGTATGCTTAGAGAATGTCGTTTTTTGAGTGCTTTGTCAACTCGGGGCCATGTTTTTCTTACAAAAAAATAAAACTTACACTTCGGCTTTCCTGTCTTAATAAAACGTCTACAAACTATACCACTTTTTCCTAACTACCTAGAAAAACGTAACTTTTTGTTCACTTAGGAGCTGTGAAACTATTAGTCATTTATCCAATGCATTCTGTTGAATAGATCGACATTTTTCTTAAAAATTTGTTTCACTTTGAGAAGATCTATAAAAGAAGTTTTTCCATTTTCTCATTTTGGACCGCTCAAAAGAAAAATATCCCCTAATTGCTCGAAAAGTTTAAGGAATCATCAAACTTCTCCGATACCACACTAGGGGGAAAACATATGGGTGACCAAGTTTTAGAACCAAGAAGAAGAATTCCACTAAGTTTTGACGTAACTTATCGCAAAAGTTATTCACGCCGTTTTGATAGAGGCTGCCTACGAAACATCAGTTTAACAGGTGCTTTTATTGAAGATCCCGAGGCAGAATTAAAACAAGATGATAAGATCAATCTAAGTTTTGAATTAGCTGGAAGAAAAAGAAAAATTGCCGCCAAAATCGTTTGGGTTGGTGACGAAGGTGCTGGGGTAAATTTCATTCATTCCAACAACCAAGACGAACAATTGATTGATGATTTGATGTTTTACGTTGAAGAATCAAAAGATGAAAAACGTGGAATCCTAAATTTAATATTTGATAAAATCGCTTAATGATTTTTAAAAACATAGATGCTTTGCGAGCTACCCTATTGGGTGGCTCGTTTTTTGAAGAACAAGTATCTAAGTATCTAAGTATCTAAGTATCTAAAATTTTTATTCATTTACTTTTCCTTTCAAGCTTTACTGTTCTAATTTTTTAAATTTATTCCCTTTAGCTGGTCTAGTTGCATGCCGATATTAAAATGAGCCATTTTGAAGGGGGGGCTGTTGAAAAAAAAGATCTCTTTATTTCTGTTTGGTTTAGTCTTAATTTTCTCCTACCAAAATTGCGACCAAGGCTTGAACTCCATTGCCTACCAATCGAAAGATTTACCGATGGAGGCTAATGGAAGTGAAGTTGATGAAACTTTAGAACAGCCCGAAGAATTGATCGACTTCATTAGTAAACCCAAAAGAGACATTGAACGTATTCACCGCTATAGGTCTGGTGCTTTTATTTGGGGAAAAGAAGATGTCCTATATGTTTTTTTTGATCCCGACCATGATTCAGGTGAAAAGCCTACTATAGTTCCTAGCTTTAACGAGCTAAGCTATGTTAGCTATGCTACATCAAATGCTGGCGCTGCTTTTGTATTTACAGAAAATCGAAAAAAATTCTATAGCTGGGGTCAGGTAGAAAGTGGCGGTAGCTGTGCGAACTACTATACACCGAAATCACCAATAAGAAGGTCAGTAACTTCGCTAAATAGTACCTTATTTGTCGAGGGAAATTCCCTGTTTATTTGTAATAAAACAGGGCCACATAGTATAACAGAAGCACCCTTTAATCTTAATGAAGATTTCCAATTTTATATGGACAACACCGACGTATGGTACATCTATCAAGGTGACAATTTATATGTTTTCAGTGGAAATGAATTTATTGACACCTTCAAAACCAACTTTGTCCACCACGAGCAAAACTATCTCGTTTGGAAATCTGAAGACAAAACCAGTTGGTACATAGGAAGTCTTAATGATTGGACTGACTTCGAATTTCGCGACTATAACGATGGGCTCGACGGCATCCACACCACAGGACACGATATACTACCTAGAGCCATTATTAAAATAGACTCAAAAATGCAGTGGCGAGAAAAGTACATAGGCTTTAGCCCTTTTTCTCTTTTGTTTGAAAACCAAGAAACTGGGAGAGCAAGTATGTTCTATAGTTTCCCGCAGGGTTTTAATGACGAGGCTGTTCCTTTGGCTTTTACGGAACTCGAATTAGATGTTAAACCACAACACCTTGCCGGCAATAACATTTTAGCTATCAATTTAGAACACTTAGAAACAAGAATGTATACCTGGCCATTTCAGTCTTACATTGAAGTACCCTTTATAAGTAGTTCCCCCGTAAACTGTCTAGGGGGCGGACTAAAAATTTTTCAAACAGGCTCCTATGCTAACAGTGAAATCAGCTTCTATTGCTTTGATGAAAATAACAAACTGTTCGTGTCAGACTCCACATACTATGGAGCGGAAAACATCGAAACTTTAAGAAATAAAATTGAAAGCACCAAGAAAGCGTATTTTCATCACTACCTGCAAGGTGGGACAGCTTATTTGATTTCAGAAAATGGAGATATTTACTCTCCCAAACCAGAGCTTGCCTCCCTAGAGATTAAAGCTATTAGCGGTGGAGTATTAGGAAACATTGCTGTCATAACTAAATCCAACACTTTTCTCAATGAAAACGGAAGAGATTTTAGAAGCACCTCTGATATCGAGAGAAATATTTTACCAGAACTCGTTGACAGCTTCGACATTGGGCAAGGTGATGTTTTCCATTTAGAGGGAAAAAACTTTAAATATTATAAAGTGCTAACCAAGCCATAATAGCCTCTTCCATATTTCCAATTGGAATTTAAGTGCTGTCAAAAACTTAGACAGACACAACACGCTCTATTTATAAAAATGGAAAAAAATTTCGCGTATTTATAGGTACTTGCAGCTTTGACTGTAAAACTTTTGATTTCCCCTAAACCCCCTAGACTAAAGTTCCGAAAATTTACCTAAGAACATATGCAACATCAGGGCTTTATGAAATATTGGGGATTAATTTTTACATTCTTATTTATTAACACTGCCTTTGCTCAACGAAGCAAGCTTCCGGTCATTCATGGAAAAATACAACTTCACGCTAACTGCATTCAATGCGGAGGAAGGTTTTTGTGTGGTCACACCGATGAGGTTACTACACTTTCCTACAATCGCAAGAATCTAAGACAAAGCATAAAAGCCCATTGTGCGCAAAAGTCTAACGATATTTCTGAAGCCCTTCGAATCAAAGGCTCGGCTACTTCCGAAGAAGAACTTCGATACCAAAAGTATCACGAAGATATACTACTAAGCATTGATGCTAATAAAGGCGGGAGATTAAAATATAAAGAAGAAAAAGGCTTCGCCTATTCCGATTTTTTTAGATATTTACAACCAACGAAAAACTTAAGCTCTGAGGAAAGAAAAAGAGTTATCGATCAAAACAAACAACAGGTTGGAATTTTAAAACAAGACAACACCCTTTTGCCTGTTTTGTCCATCCAAGATTTTAAAGATACTAGGGGCGAACTAATTCGACCTGGAAGATTAGAAGCGGAATATCAAAATTATGTTAAAGACCTAATGGTTGCTCACCCGTCTTACTTGTTTGAAGAACCTAAAAACTCCGGCTTATACATTAAAAGCCTTTCCCAAAATGCAGCCCTTCAAGAGCGACTTGCGAAAAAGTTTGATCTTGGTGGAAGAAATGTAGCAAGTCTTGGCGGTGGCAGTGGGTCAACCTATGGTAAATCCTCGTCTGGTGGTGGTAGTGATGAAGACCAAGGTGAAGGGGTTTCAAACTCAAGCCCAGAAGATCAAGTGATCTACGATCAAAACGGAAAAAATATAACAGCTGAAGTTAAGGCTAAAGAAAGAAAAAAAGAGAGAATAAAAGCACAGCGCGAAAGCGATGCCGCCAGAATTGAAAAAGAAAGAAGTAAAGGTGGCATCCAGCAAAAGCAGCTTAGTATGTACAAATCCGGTGATGCCTCTAAAATCTATTGGAACGACACTAGTTTCGGCGCAACAGCCAAAGCCATTATGGGTACAAATCCAAGCACTGATATCTGTAACGGAAATAATACTGACCAAACCAATAGAAAAATTGGTCAATATTCAAATACCATCACCCAAGCTGGAGGGGCTTCAGACGGCTATACGAGCGACGCCCAATTCAACGAACTTACTGAGAGCTTGATTCAAGCCACGAGACTTGGCAGCGAAGCCTGTCGACAAAGAGTGGACACAGAGGTATTACGAGTTTTCGGCAGCAATGGCGACAAAAAAACGGCACAACAATTAGTTGCAGAACTAGACAATACCTCTGCCGTAAGAAGAGATAGCAACAAAAGTTTCGTCGATAGTCCAGAAGTTAGAATGGTAGCCAGCAACACAAACCCAACACCACCAAGTAGCTTAGCTGGTAGCACCGAAAACCCACTAGAAATTGATCTCAACACACCTGTGTTGGATGATAATCCTGACCGGGCGGCGAATGCGGGTATGTTAGTTGCCTTAACTCAAGAAAACACCCAAAGAATTGCATCGAAGGGAATAAAAAATGAAAATAGCAAAACTAAACAAGACCCAAAAGAAACTGTTGAAATAGACTCAAGTGACCTTGGCTATTCTGATACTGGAAGTTATTCACCTCCAATTACTACAGCCAGCCATAGCTTTGATTGCAGTAACTGGGACCTTGTTGCGTCAAAGATCGCTTACAGAAGCATGAAATGTGAGGCCGACTTAGCCTCAGCCTGTAATAAGAAGATTTCAGATTCCTTCTACGAAAATTGCTTACAGATAATTCCGGATGTTTTAGCGAGTGAGTTTCGGGAAGTTAACTTAAGAATGTGCAGACAAATAATTAGCCCAAAAGCTTTGGAAGCTTTCAACTTTGATTTTGATTATCAACCAGGCAAAAAAATTAAAGACAAAAGTATCTATGAATTAAGTTCTAATATTAACACCTATATGCCAGTACGTAATGCGATGCTGGGGAAAGAGAAAAAGCTAAAACTCATCGCCCAAATAGCAGAAAGAAACTTTGGTTTTAGTCTTGGTCGCCATGGACTCATCGATCTCGAAATTAAACCTCCCGCAAAGTTTTGTGAGAAAATTAATAAAACCGTTTTTAAAGACGGCAAGCTAATCTCCTCAGGCTTTAACCTTATGGAAGAAAGAACGATTGCTTTCTTTTACTCCCATGAAAGTGACAACGAAAAAGACAAAAACGAAAAGGCCTTTTTGTACAGGTTTTTCGCTGCTGGTCAGGGCTTTAATGAGCCTCAAATATCAAAGGATGAAATGTGCAAAAAAATTCACGAAAGATTTCATAGCCTTGCCATCAACAGTTTAAACAAAAATAAAATTGATAAGCAGTTAATGCAAGCAGCTAAAGCGCTGCAGGCAAACCTAACCGAGCTTGCAAAAAAAGAGGAGCTTCCACCAGAGATACTCGAACTAGACATGGAAAATCTAAAAAACAAGAGTCCAGTCTATGCTGAGCTTATTAGACAAGGGGCAATTTTAAAATATTATACTCCGGAATCAAGTGATTATGCACTTCCAAGACTAAGCAATTATACTGAAGCCTGTTCTGAGGCCATAGAGAGAGCTCCTGCTGATACTAGCCAGGCAGTAAACTAATTGTTTACCTGAAAGGCTCTAAAAAGTCCGATCAAGTAGGCTCTCATTTTTTGGCTCTCGTCTTTTTCGTAACTATTTTGAACCAAGTTCGCGCTACTAACTTCATTACCTTCTTTTTCAAGGGAAGAATCCTTACTAAGGTATTCCCATAGAGATCTAACCTCTGGTCTACTAATATCTAAAGCATTGTCTTTAAAAAGGTAATAATAGGTTTTTTCAACCGGCCCGGTTAAGTTATTCGGATCTAAATTTTCCAACACCGACTTTACTGCATTTTTTAGGGGGGTAGCTGAAACAGAGAAAGCATTTGCACCTGTTTCACCTCTTTTCCCGAAAGTCCCTTGAGAATTAGTGTTTTTGGGGGTTGGATCAGTTCCACCAGCTAGTTTCAATAAAGTTGCAGTATCAGCTCCCGACTCTTTGAAATATCTCATTAGGTGATTTAATTTGTCATATACGTTTTTAGGCGCCATCTGATTAAAATCAGAGAAATACATTTTAGCTGCAAGATAGCCTTCTAAATCTTTTCCAAAATAGTTGTAAGGTTCAAAATCTGCAAAACTCTTAAATTCATTTCTAGAAATTTGGTTATAAACCGCTTTAAATTTTCGAGACTTAATCAGCTTGTCATAATCAGGAAACTCTCGACATGCATCCATAAAGCCCCCGACCGCATTACAGTAGTCAGGTAGAGTGTCATGGCTATAGCCTAAATTATGACATAGCTCATGTAGAATTGTAGCGCCAACACTACCGTTGAGGGTGCTGTGTTCAAACGCAGCCTCATTTTTAAAAGTTACAAATGGAGGACCTAATAATGTACCCAAAACCTTTCCTGATTGAATTGAACTATCCCAAGAAGAGTTGCTCATATGTAAACTTGCACCCGCAATCCGTGGATTTACTCGATCACCTTTCATATCGACACAAGCAATTTTTGGCTTCAGCGCAACTGGCCTAGTTGGGTTTAATAGGTTACTGAAACCTAATAAAATATTTCTTGAAAAACTGTTGTACCGAGTGCCCCCATCTTTTTGTTGGCTAAATTTTTTCAGCTTATCTGAACATTCCTGAAAATCATTTATGGCCTCATCAACTCTTGACTTGAAAATTTCATAACTGATTTTTTCCCCAGTCTTTTCATTTTCAGAATAACAGCTAGAGTGCACCAAAACCCCATATTCGTTCGTAGCCTGAAAATAAGACTTTCCATCTACGTTGATTCTGGGGGGGGCTTGTCTAGAAAACTCTTCCGAAATTTTATCTCTTAGCTCTTTCAAATCCAAAGAGGTTTCGAAATTGTAAGCACCCGAAACAGCCGTATCACAATTACCATCACAAATTACATACTTTCCTTCGGTCTGAGCTGCAGTTTTAGCAATTATTAACTCGTTCAATTTTACCCAGGTCCCGTTTCTCTTGGAAAATATTTTTCTACTCATCAAACTAAGATTTTCAATAACTTTTGTATCAAAGCTACCGTCGTAATCCTTATCTACAAGAATGACACAGATTCCATTTTCACATTTCTTTTTAACGTCAAATGAACCATCATAATTACTGTCTTTTAAGTACCGAACTTCTCTGCCGAACTCATCATATTCCGCTCTAATGTCAATTGACCCGTCCTCGTTAATATCTGATTTTAACGAAGCAAGTTTTCCTCCGTTTATTTTTTTCCAAGTATCATCCACACCGTTGCCATTAACATCGAGGTTTACACCCTGATCTAGAAGTGGACTTAGTTTCTTTTCTTTCGATGGAAGAGTTGTTGCAGAGGCAATTGATCGAGATAGTTTTTTTACAGGATTATAATAGTTTTCAAAATTGTGATTTAAACTTAACAAGTCACCAAAGTCGTATGCGTATAACGACATACAAAAGACCAAGCTGGATACGAATGCGAATGATGCTTTTAAAAATCTCATAAACTCTTACCTAAATATCGGTTTTTAGTGACCTTTTATAGATATTTATGCCATAATTTTAGGCTTAGGTAGAGCATGACTTATGTCCTTGTAAATATTTCTGATTGGTAGGGCTAAAGCGCTCAAAAATGGCAATTCTGGACCTTAATAATCAGTACATTAAATATTAATCTGATTCTCGTTCAAATATAATTTGTAATTCCCATCCGACTATTAAATTTGAAACCAATTCTCTTTGACTCCCATAGAAACTATCTACATATCTTCTATGTAGTCTCTCATCAAAAACACTTTTTTAAAAACTAGTCTGAGACTTTTGTTGCAATTTTTCATTCAGTTAAAACCGGTCTTGAAAGATTGGACCTGCAAAATAGAATGATTTAGTAGCGTTTTTCAGAGGAGTTCTGGTTGTTTCAAATAAAATATAATCTAGAAAGAAGCATTGTCATTAATAAAGACCTAGATAGTGTTTATGAATGTGTATCTAACTTTGACACTTGGAACGAATGGTCTCCTTGGCTTTGTCTCGAAAAAAATGCCGAAGTGCAAATTGGTGGCGATGCTCAAAACGTAGGGCATAAACAAAAATGGAAAGGAACTCGAATTGGTGAGGGCGAAATGCTTTTAGCAAATTTGGAAATAAACAAAAGCCTTCACTACGATTTAAAATTTCTGAAGCCCTTTAAGTCAGAGGCAAAGGTAGATTTCTTTTTTGAAAAACAAGCCAAAGGAACCAAGTTACGTTGGGCAATGCAAAGCTCTGTCCCTGTTTATTTATTTTTCCTTAAAGAAATGCTTGCAGCCATGCTGGGTAATGATTTTGAACGTGGCCTTAGTATGCTAAAGGAGTTTTTAGAAACTGGCGAAGTACTAAGTGAAATTGAAATGCTTGGTAAAGTCGAAAAACCTGGTTTTCACTATCTTGGTGTTAGACGTTCTTCAAGCATTGATGAACTACCAAAAATTATGCAACAAGACTTTGAAAGAATACAAAAATACATGCAAGAGGGTAAAATTAAAAACTCCAATCAAATGATTTCTTTTTACCACAAATTTGATTTTATGAGAAACCAAGCAATCTATACAAATGCGGTAGTATATGAATCACAACAGGGCTCCTATACTGAACTGCAATCCGGTTACGTACCGAAGCATCATTGTGCGCAGGTACTACACACAGGAGCCTATGAGAACATTGGCAACGCCTGGTCCGCAATTATGAATTATCAAAGGCACGAGAAATTGAAAGCCAATAAAAACATCCCTTGGTATGAATGGTATGTGAACAGTCCAAAACAAGTGGAAAAGCGAAATCTAAAAACCAGTATCAACCTACCAATAAAGTAGTTTTTATTCTTGTACTTCATTCCTGTAAACAGAAGTAGCCCTTGGCGGCTTGGGTTCATTTAAAAATAAAAAAACCAGACAATTTCTTGCCTGGTTTAAAAAATAAAAATTGGGTTTTATATTAGATCTGAGTTTGCTCAGTAATGTCCATTTGCATTTTCTTAGCCTTGTTTTTCTTAACCACTAAGAATAAGCCGCCACCAACTACGATTAAAGCAGCTCCAAGAGTTATCATTAGATCTTGGTTTTCTTCAGCTGGCTTCTTAAGCTTTCTAGAATTTTTACGCTTTGCTCTTTCGGCTCTTCTTTCTGCTGCTGTATCCTTTTGTGCAACAACTGGTGGTGCTGGAGGTGCCGGCGGAGCAACCACTGGTGGTGCAGGCGGCGCCGGTGGAGCTGGAGGTGCCGGTGGCTGAGCCACTGTACCTGCCATATTAGCATCCGGTTGGTTAATTTGCGGATCTTGCATCGGCGGAACTGGTGGTGCTGGTGGTACCATCGGAGCAGGTTCTGGCTCTGGCATCATCGGCTCTGGCATAGAAGGAGGCTCGTTCATTGCAAGATTCTGCATTGGAGCGCTAGAACCCTCAGGCCAATAAACCACTTCTGTTCCTTGTAAAACTTCGCCTTTCGATTCAAGCGCCATATTCGTAGCCCAAATCTCTTTCCAAGAACCTGGGTCACCTAATAAATCCTGAGATACAGCACGTATATTTTCACCGGCAGAAACAAATCGAGTCTGTGATGGAATTCCGTTGTCTTCATAATAAGTAATTATCTTGGAATTATCCCCAGGACGATTCGGAGATTCATAATAAAGTTTATCCCCTGTTTTAAAACTTCTAGTTAGGTGGGGGTTCGATGAATAAATTCTACCCGTATCCATTGAACCATAGATCTTCTGCGAAACGCTTTCTGGAGTGTCACCAGGGCGTATAATGTATACAGTATTTAAGTTTCTTCCAGCTTTTGTAAATGGAATTGTTTTGATCTTTTTAACCGGTACCCAAGATGGCTTATCTACAACTTCTTCCATCATTGGCTCAGTTTCAGCAAATGTGTCTGGTTCAGAAAAAGTATCCGCAATGATCGGAGCTTCTTCAACAGGAGCTTCCATAATTGGCTCTTGCATTGGCTCTTCAAAAGTCTCCATCGGAGCTTCTTCAGCAATGTCCTGGCTTTCTTGTACATCTAAGATATCTTCTTCAACTGGAGTTTCTTCCGCAACTTCTTCTTCTAGGAGTTCATCTTCAAACTCTTCATCACCAAAGTCTTCATCCGCAAACTCATCTGAGAACTCGTCTTCAGCAAACTCTTCCTCTGCAAATTCATCTTCTGAACCTTCTTCAGCAAATTCATCACCAGATTCCTCTGCGAAATCATCGGAAAACTCTTCTTCTTCGCCAAAGTCAGCTTGTACCTCTTCTTCTTCGCCGAAATCTGCAAATTCATCGTCTCCCCCCTCAGAGGCTTCGTCCATAAAATCTGCGCTTTCATCAGCGATCTCTTCAGACATTTCAGATGCGGTTGAATCATCGACATCATCTCCTGAGGAACAGGAGACATTAAACATCAAGAACAAAGAAAGTAGTAACAGTGCTAAATACTTCATAGAAGCCAATCCTTTGGTGTATATTCCACTACTGATTAATTATTTCACAATCTATTCGGACATTTAAGTAGATTTATAAGGGATAGTGGCAGAAACCATTCTTTGGTATTAGCTGAATGTAGTTTAGCCAGACTTAAGGGTAGAGTTTTTCAAATTTATCACCCAACTCGACACCTAGTTTTTGAAACCTGCCTTTCTCCAGCTCTAGTGCATAGCGCACTGCCTTCGGACTTTCGTAGCGTTTCAATCTGTAGTCTAAAACCATTGCAGACTCTGGCTCCATATCCTGTAGGGAAATAATTTTCTTGGAATCATCTATATAGGCTATGCTTAAAGGGATGCGAGTATTTTTCATCCAAAAAGATAATTTTTCCTTCTTGGGAAAAACAAACAGCATGCCGTCAATGCCTTTGGGTAGTTTATCAATGTTCATCAAACCATGGGAAGTTTTCAAAGAATCGTCGGCGATTTCTACATTTAAAGTTTTACCATTAATGACAATTTGGTGAGTTTTGTAGCTTGGCCGGGTGGCCGAGGCTTGTATGCAAAAAACAAAAAGGATCGAAACCTTAAATAGAAAGTTTTTCGTAAGCCAAGCCATATCTAACCCCTCGAGTAGAAACCAAGAAATAGTCTGCCGAAAAATTCTCTAAAACCTGTAGTAAAATACATGTGCCTGCGACAATTACATCCTCTCTACCTTTTTGCATTCCCGGCAAAGATAGACGATCTTCCAGGGACAAGGATGCCAGTTTATCTCTCCATAATCCTAGGTCTTCTTTAGTTAATGGAAAATTATCTATCTTTTCTTTGTCAAAAGATTGTAATCCTTGAATAACCGCCGCTAAAGTCGTTGGCGTTCCCGCAACTGCGATCAAATAATTCGGCTTCTTAATTTTAGGTAGCTTCCTTAGGTTTTTTTGAATCGCCGCCGTCATCTCCAGAATGTCCGCTTCGACAACTGGATTCTCTTTCACGTATGTGTCAGTAAAACGAACCGCGCCAACATCCAAGCTAATAGCCTTAGCTTTTCCATTTTCTTTAACTAAAAACTCTGTGGAACCTCCCCCCACATCAACTACCAGGGAACCTTCAAGTTCTTGATCAAAAAAACTACCATTATAGGTAAGCTCAGCTTCCCTTTCTCCAGCAATGATTTCCAAGTCTATACCAAGGCTATCGCAGATATCAAATAGCTCATCTCTATTTTCTGCGTCCCTTGCGGCACTGGTTGCTACTGCATAAACTTTATCAACCTTCAGCTCTTTCGCTTTATTTGAGTAGTTCGTTAAACACTCTTTTGCTCTAGAAATTGCGTCGGGATGGAGCATTGGCTTACTACCACTGTATAAATCCTGCCCCAGGCGAACCACAGTGCTTGCATCAAAAAGCTCTTTAAAACCATCATTACCAATTTCAGCGATCAAACACAAAAACGTATTGGTTCCCAGGTCAAGACAAGCAACTCTCATTAAAAACCTAGGCCTTTCAACAATTTTTTGGCATCGTCACTTTTTAAGAGTTTTTTTGCTTCTTGCTCAATTTTCTTTTCTACCTTTTTCTTTTCCTTCGCGATTGCCTTTTTTCCAGCTCGCTCGGCATAAGCACCGGCGACCTTGTTTAACATTTTCTGCCAATCAATCTTAGGGGAACTTACGGGTCCTGTTATCTCAATTGGTAATTCAGCCCGACCATCTGAATATCTGATTTTCGGAGGAGGATTCTTCAAAGGAGCTATAATACTTGCAATCATATTGGCATTTAAGTCAAAATTTACCGTACCCTTACCTACAACTGCGGTTCTTGCTTCTTTTAAATCCATATTAAAATTAGTAAGCGTAAATACTGACTTAGAAATAACAAAGTTGCCCTTAAACTCCTTAAACTCATTACCAATTTTAACCTGCGAAGCCTTGTCTTTTGCACCATTAATACTAGATAGTTTTTCTCCAACTATTTTCATTGCTTGCAAGCCAGACCATGTACCCTCTTTAAGATTAAAACCACCTTTACCTTCTAAGTGTTCACGAACATCTGCCTCGCTGGCCCCAATTCCTGATAACTGAAAGTCAGCCTCTAGTAATCCAGTAAGTGAGCCTTTTAAGTCGGGAACAAAAGCATCCGTAGCCTCTACAACATCCAAGCCCGCCACTCTGGCTTTCATTTCGTACGTTGGCTTCTTCGGCTTTATGTTAACCATTGATACTACAGCCGCTTTCCCACCGAAAACATCAAAACTCATTCTTTTTAAATTTAGCTTCAAGTCCTTATAGTGAAGATCTGTGACTAAATTAGAAGCCTTGATTCTTTCGTGAGTTAACTTATCAATTTTCAGGTTCGCATCTAATATTGTCTTTTTAAGGATTGGAACTTGCTTAAGCTGCTCGATCGGACCCATAAGCATTTGCTGAATTTGCTCTTCAGTCAAAGCCGGTTGTTCCGCTTTCGCTTCTTCTATTTTTTGTTGCTTTTCAGCCTCTGTCATTGGAGCAATAAAATCAGCACTATTGATTCCCTTGCTATAAACCCCAAGTTTCACACGAGGTGCATCAAATCCTTTTAATTCTCCGTTGAGACTAACTGTGCTTGTACCTGCATTAAATTGAATTTCTTCAATTCTTAACTGGTCTGTTTTTAACTCTATTTTTGCTAAAATTGCTTCGAATGGGCTTCGTATTCCTGGTATGGAGGCTCTTCCGTTTCTAAAATTTATTGCTCCGTTGTAATCCAGATTATCAGTATCCCCCTTAACTTTTAAATTTAAATCAAGGGCTCCGGTTACACCAAACTGACCTACAGGGCGAAGAATTTTCCTCCAATTAGACAACTCTAAAGAGTTACTGCTTATTACAAACTCATATTTTAAAGGTTCAAAAGATTTAACTGTGCCATTCGTTGAAATTTTGAAGTCATTTACAACTAAGTTTAAAGCCTCAAGTTGAAGGTTATTTTGGTATAGTTTTGATTGTAACTCTAGCTTTAAAGGTACTGATTTTCCTTTGGATAACAATCCAGCCACCTGCGCATCAAGCCCTGTTAAATCTACCTCTAGATCTAAGCTAACATCACTAAATGAGGTGTCTCCCCACTCGACATACGATTTTCCCAAAATTTCAACATCCCCATTTAGAGAAATGTCAGAGTTTGGGCGTAGATTAAGATCGGTCTTTATTTTTAAATCAATTTCCTTAGAAAAGCCTAAGTTTTCAAGTGAAAGACTAAAGTTGTTTACGTTTGTGTTAAATCCACTCTGTAGATCACTATAGTTAACCTTAGCATTCTTAATTATTAAATCTATATCAACACGATCTAATATTCCTAGTTTAGCCCCTTCAGATTTTTCTTCAGCTGACTCACCTGTGGCCGCTTCAGCAACCTCTGCTTGTTTCTTAACAAGAGAAGCAAAATTAAATTCACCCTTCTTATTTTTAGAAATGTTGATATTGGGACCGGTTAATTCCAGTGAGCCTGAAAACCCCCCTTTTAAAATCTCTATAAAGGGAATTGAAACTTGAGCCCTATCTGTGCTTACTATAGTTTCCTTTTCAGAACTTAACTTAATTCCTTGTATATCAATATATACGCCACCCAATAAACTTAAGCTGAGCTTTCCAACCTCAAGCTTTCCATTTATGCTTTCTTTAGCTAGTCTTTCTATTTCAGGTCGAACCTTTTTATCTATATCATAAAAAAATGGAAAACTAACAAGCCCCCCAAAAACAACTGCAAAGAATACTATCAACGCAACAACTAGTTTTTTCATATTTTTTTCTCCTCGACTACTTCGAGAGTTTTTCTTTTAATAGCTCACTTACCAGGTCTGGATTTGCTTTCCCCTTAGACAAGCGCATTGTTTGTCCTAAGAAAAAATTGAAGACCTTTTCTTTGCCTGAGCGATATTGTTCCACTTGCTCTGGGTTGGATTCTATCACTTGGTCAATAAATTTGGCAATGGAGTTTGGGTCATCATCTTGCACTAGACCTTTAGCTTCAACAATTGTTCCAGCAGTCTTAGAACTTGTTATCATTTCCTCAAATACTGTTTTTGCAATTTTAGCATTTATTTTTTTAGTACTGAGCAGTACCAATAACTCAGCTAAATCCCCCGCGCTTACACTAAAGTCTTTAATGTCCTGCTTAGATTCCTTTAAAACTCGCATAAGTTCCGTGGAAATCCAGTTAGCAGAAAGCTTTGGCTCTTTCGACTTCGTGGCCACTTCTTCAAAATATTCAGCCATTTCACGCTGTTGAACAAGAAGTAAAGCATCTTGCTCTGATAAACCAAATGATTCTTTGAACCTCTCCGCTTTGGCAAAAGGCAACTCAATCAATCTAGACTGAAGCTCTTTTAACAGTTCATCCGAAACCATAAGGTTCATTAAATCAGGCTCTGGAAAATACCGATAATCGTGGGCGTCTTCTTTGGTTCGCATTGAGTAAGTTTTATTTTTATCTGCGTCATATAGCCTGGTTTCTTGCACGATTTGATCCTGGTCACCATTGTCATACAAATCCGCTTGTCGACTCACCTCGTAGGCAATCGCCTTTTCTATAAAACGAAATGAGTTAATGTTTTTTAATTCAACCTTGGTTCCAAACTCCTTTTGTCCAAAGGGGCGTATACTGACATTGCAATCCGCTCGCATGCTACCTTCTTCTAAGTTTCCATCACAAACACCTAGGTACTGAACCACTGACCTTAAAGCCCTAACATATTCTGCGGCCTCACTTGGGCTACGCATATCTGGCTCAGAAACAATCTCTAACAATGGAACGCAAGTACGATTAAAGTTTATTAAAGAATAGTTCCCGTGATGTGAACTCTTTCCAGCATCTTCTTCTATATGAGCCCTAGTCACGCCGATTCTCTTAACAGCTCCCTCACTCAAGCGCACATCCAAATAACCATTTTCGCAGATAGGCAAATCATATTGTGAAATTTGATAAGCCTTCGGTGAATCAGGATAGAAGTAGTTCTTTCTAGAAAATTGGGATCTCTGATTAATTTTACAATTTAAGGCCAAGCCAGTTTTACTCGCCAACTCAATCACCTTTTTGTTCATCACCGGTAAAGCCCCTGGCATACCAGTACAAACGGGACAAATATTATGATTGTCGGAGGAAGAAAATTCGGTAGAGCACGAACAAAATAATTTTGTTTTCGTGTTCAATTGAACGTGAACCTCAATTCCAATAACAGTTTCGTATCGACTAGAAGACATCCGGCTGCTCTCCATTTTGTGACTTTTTAGATTCAAGTAGCTTAGCAAAAGCTATCATTTGTTTTTCATCAAAGCTCCTAGCAATCACTTGTGCACCAATGGGCATTTTTAATTTCGAATAGCCGATTGGAACGCTCATAGCAGGTAAGCCAGCAAGATTCGTCGATATCGTTAAAATGTCATTTAAATACATTTGCAAAGGATCAGAAATTCTCTCTCCGATCTTAAATGCTGTGTCTGTTGTCACTGGTGACAAAATCACATCGTTTGATTCAAATACTTTTTCAAACTCCTTCTTTAATTTTGCTCTTAACTTACATGCCTTTTCGAAATAAGCATCATAATAGCCGCTAGACAAAGCATAGGTTCCTAGCATTAACCTTCTTTTTACTTCTGGCCCAAAGGACTCACTTCGAGACTTCAAATACAAACTCTCTAAATTGCTAACCTCATCACTTCTATATCCATAACGTACACCATCATACCGAGCCAGGTTGCTGGAAGCCTCAGAACATGCGATTAGATAGTAAGTAGATATTGCGTATTCTGTTAGTGGCAAATCCACTTCATTAAACTTATGCCCATCTGCCCTTAACTTCTCTATAACTGTCTGCAAGTTTTGTTTAACGTCTTCAGAAAGAGCATCACCAAAATATTGTTTTGGTAGAGCTATATTTATTTTTTTATCCCCTAGGCTCTCTTTGGAATACTCAGCGACTTCCAAACCGAGAGAAGTGGAATCCATTTTATCTTCTCCGGAAATCACCTCTAGAACCAACGCACAATCTTCGACATAAGTAGCCATGGGACCGACCTGATCAAGGCTGGATGCAAAAGCGACAACACCATATCTACTTACTCGGCCATAGCTTGGTTTAATTCCCACAATTCCGCAAAAGTTGGCCGGCTGCCGAATCGAACCACCTGTATCAGTACCAATAGCCACAGGACACATCCTTGCGGCCACAGCAGATGCGGACCCACCACTGCTTCCACCTGGAACAAACTCTACATTCCACGGATTTTTAACTACACCAAAATAAGAGGTTTCATTGGATGATCCCATTGCAAATTCATCTAGATTTGTTTTTCCCAGAATCACAGCGTCTTCAGCGACAAGGCGTTCAACAACGGTGGAAGAATAAGGGGATTTAAAATTTGCTAACATCTTGGATGCTGCGGTAGTCACTTGATCTTTTACACAGAGTAAATCCTTTACCCCAATGGGTAGGCCTGCAAGCTTTCCCAAAGGCTCAGACTTAGATACTTTCATATCAATTTTTTTAGCTTGTTCTATACAGCTTTGGTCAATGGAAATAAATGCATTTAGCTGCGGATTTAATTCATTAGCTCTTTTTAAAAAGAATTCAGTAACTTCCAGGGCAGAAATTTTTTTCGACTTTATGGCCTCTACGATCTCTGAGGCTTTAGCATTAATTAAAGAAATACTCATTAACTCACCACCGGCGGAACTTTGATTAACTGACCAGAACTCTCCGGTGCATTATCAATAATTTTTTGACGCTCATTAAACTCCACCACCTCATCCTCCCTTAGCCTTTGGGCAATCGGGTTAGGAGTGTATAAACATTCTTCCGATGAAGTATCTACTTCCTCTAACTTTTTAAAATGTCCAAGAATGTCTGTTAGCTGGTCTGAGAATGCGGAAGCCTCTTCGTCGGAAAGCTCTAGCTTAGCCAAATTTGCAATATGCTGCACGGTTTTTAAATCAATCATAATTGTACCTTGGTGAACCATACGACCTGTATTCTTTAAATCGCTGGAATAGCATTAAAATCTATCAAAGAACCTTAAATTTTCAACAATAAAGCTTCTTTTTGTTTGGCAAATTAGATAGAAGTACTGCTTTGAAGTTGACCCCAATAGCCTAGGACTCTAAATTCCTTTCATGGCTAAAAATTCTTCCATTGCAAATCAAATCGAAAGTCTCCGCGAAGAGATCAGAAAGCACGATTATAATTATTACGTTCAAGACAATCCTAGTATTTCTGATCGGGAATACGACAAGCTTTATAAAGACTTACAAAAGCTCGAGGCGGAAAACCCTGAATTCTTCTCGGAAAATTCTCCCACCCAAAGAGTGGCTGGACAGGCCAAAGAAGGTTTTTCAAAATCGGAGCACAGAACTCCTATGTTAAGCCTGCAAAACTCTTATGATAAAAATGATATTAGCGAATTCTATAAGCGCTTAAAAAAATTTTTACAAACCGAAGAGGATGTGGAGCTTTTCTGCGAACTAAAATTTGATGGCCTGGCTATGGAAGTGGTTTACGAAGATTCTTCATTACAAGCAGCAATTACACGTGGAGATGGCCTTATTGGGGAAGACGTTCTAGCCAACATAAAAACCCTAAAACAAATCCCTCTCCAGTTAAATCAAAAAGACATTGCTATTTTTGAGGCCCGCGGTGAAGTTGTCATGGAAAAATCTGCTTTCCTGGAATTAAACAACTACCAAGAAGAGGAGGGCCTAAACACCTTTGCCAACCCAAGGAACGCTGCCGCTGGAAGCATAAGACAGCTTGACCCAAGAGTCACTGCCAGCCGAAAACTGAGTATGTTTTGTTATGCCACTGGAGTTGTCGAAGGATTAAATATTGAATCCCAGTCAGAGCTACCTAAGCTTTTTAACAAGCTTGGCTTAAAGGCTATGCAAGTTGGTGATTTTAAAGAATTTTACAAAGACTTGAAAGACTTTTCTACAAAGACGAGTTCTCAGAAAAATAAGCTTATCGACAAATGGAAAAATCAACTAAGTGTGGTTTGTAATAACGATGAAGAAGCCATCCAATACTATGAAGTTATTCAAAGCATTCGCCATGAACTAAATTTTGATATCGACGGTATAGTCATAAAAACCAATTCCATCGCACTTCAAGAAGAGCTAGGCTTTATCGCTAGAAGTCCTCGTTGGGCAAGCTCAGCGAAGTTTGAACCAGAACAAGCTGAAACCACCATTGAAAAGATTCATATTCAAGTAGGTAGAACTGGAGCGCTAACCCCTGTAGCAATTATGAAACCTGTCATAGTGGGCGGAGTGAGCGTTAGTAACGCCACTTTACATAACCAAGATGAAATTGATAGGAAAGATGTTCGTGTAAACGATTCTGTCATAATTCAACGAGCCGGTGATGTAATTCCTGAAGTCGTTAAGGTTCTAATAAATAAACGCCCAAAAAACTCTAAGCCTTTTAAGTTACCAGAAAACTGTCCCGCTTGTAATACACCTGCCAAGAAAGATGAAGGTGAAGCTGTATTACGCTGTCCAAATCCAGCCTGCCAAGCTAGGATTAAAGAGAACCTAAAACACTTTGTATCTCGCAAAGCCATGAACATTGATAAACTCGGCGACAAAATCATTGAGCAGTTAATAGACTCTGGGCTTGTATCGAAGTTTTCAGATATCTACAAATTAGAGTCTGAAAAGTTATTAAGTCTCGAACGCCAAGGTAAAAAATCTGTCGAGAACCTTTTAAGCTCTATAGAAAAAAGCAAAAAGACGGAGCTAAATCGATTCATATATTCGCTAGGAATTCGATTTGTTGGTGAACAGACAGCAAAGAGCCTTGCCAATAATTTTACTAGCATCGATGCCCTACTTAGCGCCAGCGAAGAGGCTCTCCTCGCTATTGATGATATTGGACCTAAGGTTGCGCAGTCTGTGATTGAAGCTATCCATCAAGAAGAATTTATCAAAGAAGTGAAAGAGTTAATTGCGGTTGGAATAGAATTTAAGGAAATCAAAGAGAAGTCTTCGTCACAATTTGCCGATCTAACTTTTGTAATCACTGGAACTTTAGAGGTTCCTAGAAATCAAATCAAAGACTACATTGAAGATAAAGGTGGAAAGGTTACAGGCTCTGTTTCAAAGAAAACTTCCTATTTGGTATTAGGGGAAGATGCTGGAAGCAAGCTAGCAAAAGCCACCGAACTTGGAGTTCCTACAATATCTTGGAATGAGCTGCAAAACCTATAAAAAAAGCCTAGGAAGATCCTAGGCTTTGTAATTCAATCTTTGTAAAAATCTTATAAATGATCCGTTACGATATCACGAGCCATTACAGTTTTACGACCATCTGCTTTTGCGTTTTCAATTCCACGCTTGCAAAGAGCCTCAACCGCTTGAGACAAAGAATCGATAGTTTCAGATGCAGTGTTACACTGTCCGTTCTCTTTAATGTATTTTTTAACTTTACTAGTTACTACTAAAACATCAGCCATATTAATCCTCCCGGTATGTTCAAGTTCCAAAAAAACTTGGCTCCATTATTAAAGCCTTTGCCGCCCCGTGATTGCAAGTCGAATTTTATTTTCGTTAAAAAGGTCCTAAATTAGTAAAATATTATTGAATTTCAAACACTTATCTGTACAAGCTAATCTAAGTTGTTAAATTGAAATTAAAAATAATTGTGTTTCATCTCAAAAATATCGACCTCTGGCCTAATCCCTACGCAGTTTTTAGGCCTAATTTACCAAAGGCTGTGCTAAGCTATTATGCAAATGACAAATTCAGAATCAAATAAGGAAGCGGAAACCAAAAAAGATATTGCTCTATTTACAGCAGTGATTAGCGACCTTCATCTATGTGAAGCAGAGCCTGCCGACCCTGATCGGCCTTTGTGGAAGAAGTTTAAAACTAAAGAGTTTTTCTTCGATGATGTATTTGTAAACTTCCTAGAAGAAATCGAACAAAAAGCCCGTCGAAAATCACTGAAGCTGCAAAAAGACTTTCAAGTAGAGCTTATTTTAAATGGTGATATATTCGACTATGATTCTGTTACCCGCCTCCCAGAAGATCCTATATACAAAGTAAGTTGGTTAGAAAAAAGGCGTGGACTTTTTCCTGAAGAAGAAAAAAGTCTGTATAAAACCGAAGTGATAATGAAAGATCACTCTGTGTTTTTTGAGGCCTTGGCAAATTTTATCAAACGCGGACATAAAGTCATATTTGTTGCTGGAAACCACGATGTTGAGTTTTTATATCCCAAGGTTCAAGAAAAAATTGTAGAGCTATTAGACTTACCAGAAGAATCTAAAAACTTAGTGCGTTTTTGTAGTTGGTTTTACATCTCTAATGAAGACACTCTCATCGAGCATGGCCACCAATATGACCCCTACTGTGTAGTACAAAACCCTATTCACCCACTAATTAGACTTTTCAACCGAGTGGAGCTTCGTTTGCCTTTTGGTAACCTTGCCTCTCGCTATATGGTAAATGGAATGGGTTACTTTAATCCTCATGTAGATTCAAATTACATTATGACCATTAAAGAGTATGTTAGCTTTTTCCTAAGGTATATGCTTCGCACTCAGCCACTCCTTATGCTTACCTGGTTTTGGTCTGCGACAGCAACCTTTTTAAAGTCTTTTGCCGATCGATTGTTACCAGCAATGAAGGACCCTTTAACTACGGAAACAAAAATAGAAGAAATTGCCAAACTAAGTAACGCCACACCTAGAATGGTTCGGGAACTAAATGAAATCAAAGTTCATCCGGCTAGTTCAAGCCCAATATTAATCGCCAGAGAACTATGGCTCGATAGAGCTTTTTTGATTTTATTTTTCTTCTTAGTTATCATTCAAATCTTTGCCTTTATTAAACTGTCTTTCGATATAAGCTTTTTTTGGATGTTAATTCCAATGGCAATCTTTATTCCTTTTTTTATGTTCTATACAAATTCACTAAGAAGCGCTGTTTATGAGTTTAAAGAGCCTCAAGAGAGAATTTTAAACTTGTCTTCTTACATTTGTAAGGTGGATAGAATTGTATATGGCCACACTCACATCGTTCGACATGAATACATTGGTTTGATTGAACACTTAAACCCAGGAACATGGTCTCCGGCCTTTTTAGATGTGGAATGCACCAAAGAGTTTTCCAAAAGGCTATATGTGTGGATAGCGCCGCAGAAAGACATTGGCCACCGAGAGGCAAAATTAATAGAGGTGAAAAAGTAAAACTCGTAAAACCAATATTTGCCACAACTTACTCCTACAAAGCCGCGTAAATGCTTAAGAACTAGAGCGATTTTTCATTTTTTCTACCAAAAACATATCTAAATTTACATTTCCAATAGGCTTCGAATAAATTCTTTCTTTTTAATAGCAAGTTTAATCAAAACACTTTTTTCAAAATGAACTACCGCGACTGCAAGAAAAATAAGACAAAAGCTCGGCTATCTTGCTTTTAATCCTTTTTTAAAAGTCTTGCAGCTAACAAACCTAGACCTCTGTGAAGCACAAAAACGTCGAAAAATCAGATACTTAGAAGCCTGTGTAGAAGCCTACACATTATTTTCACGAATCTTAGACCATTCACTTTGAAAAATAGCTAATATGGTTTTCATTGGGATTACTTAAAGCTTTTAATTAAGCGAATATTTTTCGGTCATGGATTTCAAGGAGTCAGTGATGGGTGTTGAAAATAAAAGAAAAATTTTGCCAGAAGACAAAACTCTTGAAAAAGAAGAGTTCTTTTACAAAGGGATTGTCCTGGACAAAACCAAATCTAAAAAACCGAATGAAGTAGAACAAATTACTAGAGACGTAAAAGAATCTACAATCAAGGACATCGATTTAAACATCAAGTAAAACGACGATCCAAGGTCTATTTTTAAGTAGTTTGGATTTTTATATATGCCTCACAGTGAATGGGGGGCGCGACCCAAGCGCCTCCCTAAAAATTTTTGGAACCACTTTTATGAAAAACTTTATTTTTTGCTTCTTAATTTTTATCGGACTAGACCTAATATGGTTTCAAGTTTTCATGAAAAAATTTGCTCTAGAGCAACTAAGATTTCATCTTAAGACATCCGCAGATGGCGCCCTACAAGCCAATGTCTTTGCTGCTATTTTAGCCTACCTATGCATGAGTGTTTTGTTTCATTTTTTTATGTCTCCAATAGTTAAAGATCTTTCTCTTCAAAAAGCACTCTTAAGCGCTGCTGTTTTTGGACTAATGATATTTGGTGTTTTTGATCTTACAAATCTAGCTCTACTTAAAGAGTACCCTCTAAAATTTGTAGCAGTAGATATGCTATGGGGACTATTTCTTTTCCCTAGTACCTACTACATCTTAAAACTAATAGGCAGTAAATCATGAAAGCAGTAGTTATAACAGGTTGCTCAGGATTAATCGGAAAACAAATTGCAGAAGACTTCCTTAGCAAGGGATGGTCCGTTACTGGTATTGATATTCAGGATTGCGATCTTGAAAGAGAAAATTTTTACTTTGAATATTGTGATCTTCGTGAAGAAGATCAAATCGAAGAGATCTTTAAAAAACTCCCCAAACTAGATCTGCTGGTCAATTGTGCTGCCAAAACCGATCAACCAAGAATAGCCCTTGAAAATTTATCTTTGGACGAATGGAATTTTGGCCTAAGTATAAATTTGACTTCATATTTTCTATGTGCCAAACACGCATGCCCCCTACTTAAAAAAACGAATGGGAGTATTATTAATATTTCTTCCACTCGTGCTTTTATGTCAGAAGAAAATACATTTATATATACCAGCGCAAAAGGCGCGATCCAGTCATTAACACATTCTCTTGCTGTGAGTCTTTCCCCTCACATTAGAGTAAATTCAATTAGCCCTGGTTGGATCGATGACGAATCGGCCAAACACTCAGAAGAAGAAAAAAACTTTCATCTCTCTGGGCGCGTCGGAAAACCTTCAGATATTAGTTCTTTGTGTTTGTATTTAGCATCAGACAAATCCCACTTTCTTAATGGTGAAAACATCACTGTAGATGGTGGCGTTACAAAAAAGATGATCTACCCTTAAATCTTCGATCCAAGCTCTGGATTCTAGGTTGTCTGTAACAAAGAATACTTCCTTCAATAAATCATTGCCCGGTAGCTTTCGATGCTAAGTTACCGGGTGTCTTTTTTTAGATTGTGCCTGTCTCATATTGAAACATCATCCCGTTGACAGCTTTCGCCCCAAATCGTCATCTATAGTAAATTCATTGATGCCACCATCCTAAGGCCCCAGCTGTTTTGATTTGACCGCTCCAAAGTGGTCCATTCATTGCAATTTAAAGGGGTATGAAAGCAAAAAAGAGCAAAAAATCAAATATTTTCAGTAAGTTAGAAGACCTACTTCTTGTGTCACGCCTTTTTGTCTACATTCTAGTTGTTACCGGCTTATATTTCCACAAGGCTCACTTAATAAATGGAGCCCTTCCGCATTTACCTACAATAGCCGGAAAAGAAATCCAGTTCGCCGCCGCTAGAGCTATTAATCCTGATTTAGAATTAGCGCTTTTAAAAAATAAGTTAAAATTAGAATCTTCAAAATCACGCAATGAGTATTATGAATTTGATAAAGAAATCGCTATGGATGATTTTTTTAATAAAATTCATAAAGATTTTAAAGTCTCAAAATCTATGAAAAATAGAGTGTCTTTTTGGTTTGATGTTTACGCAAAATACGATGAAAACCAACACATCATCCATCATGCCAAATATCCATGGATTGTTTTTGATGTTGTAGATATCAGCTCCATCAAGAATAACATGAAGCTTCATCGCTGGACTCGTTACCATAGAGCCAAGGATTTAGTAAAAAATCGTAGAAAAGAAATCAGAAATATCTATAAAAGGCTAAGTAGATTGAAACGTTTTGATCGCTTGAACTCTAAAGAGTTGCGCCTACTCAAGCTTCTAAGAGGAACCCCTGGAAAATTTAGAGACCGACTAAAATTAGCGTCAAGGAATGTACGCTCACAAACTGGTCAAAGAAATTTCTTTGAAGAAGGATTGGACCGATATTCTCAGTGGATCCACGAAATCGAAAACACTTTCAAAAAACATAGACTTCCTCTTGAATTAACTAGAATTCCTTTTGTTGAGAGTAGCTACAATCCCGAAGCAACTTCCAAAGTAGGAGCTAGTGGTGTATGGCAACTTATGCCCAGCATCGGTAAAAAGTTTTTGCGGGTAAATGATAAAATTGATGAGAGAAACGACCCCATTTTATCCGCGAAAGCAGCCGCAAAGCTTTTTAAAGAAAATAAAATGATCCTTAGGAAATGGCCTCTTGCCGTTACCGCTTATAACACAGGGCCTGGCCTTGTAAAAAGGGCTATGAAAAAAACTCGTACCGATAAAATTCACCATCATATCGACAGATTTCACGCTGGAGCATTTGGCTTTGCAGCAAAAAACTTTTACGCTTCTTTCTTGGCGGCTTTACATGTTGAAAAATATCAAGATCGATTCTTTAAAATTAGAAAACTAGAAAAACAAATTTCTCAATTGGAAGCGGCTAGTTCTCAATTACAGAGATATAACCAGGAGAGGCTATAAAAAGTTGGCTTGTAATCAGACCAAAGCTTGTACTTTGAATGCTATGTAGCCCGGGTGAAACCCCCTGTACGAAAACCACTGGATAACTTAGCAATTGCGAGTCGTTATAAATTTGCTCCAACTCCCCTTCCGCATTCAAGCCATACAAAGTCTGCATTTCAAATGAAAATCTACTATGGTTTAACTCAAGTGAGTCAATTCCTTTGCTTGTATAGAAAGCTAAGATGGGAAGGCTCGAATCTAGTTTGCCTTCAAATAGTGATTTTTTAAAGGCAGGTAAAAATTTGGAGAAAACTTGCTCTTCTCTGTTTACAAAGTGAAAACGGTGAGGCAGATACTCCAATCCTGGCCAATACTCAATTTGGTGAAAGGCTTTATTTTTTAAGTAAGTGTATTTCACTTTATCCTGCGCCCCTACCTGGTATTTATCCTCTAAACCTAAGATTTGGTATGAGCTCTTCAAAACATCGCCACTACGATAATCGGCCACTTGAAGCTGGAGACTTTTCTTTTCAGCCATCGAGAAGTCTACTTTTGTGACCGCTTGTGCTTCGGTATATGCGGTCATAGAAACCAATGTATTGTTTCTTTCTATTCTAATTTGGTGATTATCTGCACTCACGTTAACAAATAGAAACATTCCCGATCTAGAACTTTGAGTTAATGCCATATCAGGAATCATAAAGTCATTTAAGTAGATTGGGCCCACTGCATTTTTATCAGTAATTTGAGCAATGAAGCCGGAGCTATCTTTTAAATTTGATATTCTACCAAACACATAGGAAAGTTGAGGATCAACATATTGTCCCTGCGTCTTTAACAGCTTTTCAACTTCAGAAATATAGTTCCTACTTAAAAGCTCTACTCGATTCGATCTACCTGCTTGTAATATTTGAATCTGCTTTAATCCATCAGAAGACTCAAGGGAAGTCACAAAATTAGAATGCCTAGAATATCTTTCATCAATGTATACCCCTTCGGAAACATTAACTTCATCTCTTCCATCTATAAACATTTTTACAGTCTCTTCTTCCATAATACCGCTAAGTAAAAGCTCGAAACCCCAGCTTAATGGTTTTAAAGAAATTTCTAAGTCTATGTCTTTTAAACTATTACTAAGCTCCTGGTAGTTATGGGCGAGTAACCTGCCAGCTGCATCTTTATACCTAGTAATGATTCCCATTACACCACCTGAAATATGGACGGGAAAATCTGGTTTTTCTAAATCCACTTCAACTGACTTTTCTCTTCCGTCTTCGTAAATTAAAGACACATCCACCTTAGAACTTGGACCTAAATATGCTAAACCTTCCAAGAAACGCAATTTTGCCTTAACCAAATAGTCATTCACAACTTTTGATAAACTTGAGCCAATAAGGTCAAGACTCTCAAATTCATATCCACTAGTTTTATAGATCTTTTCTGGTGCTTTTTTTGAGAACATATAGTCAGAAGCAGATAAAGTAAGCACGCTTTCTCTTGCTCCTTTTTTTGATTCCTGAGAACTCACCGAAGCTAAAGTCTGTGAGCCTGTTTCCTCAGAGCCGTTTCCTGATAGCCCTGGCTTCGATGCACCTGAAGAATTTTGTTTTTGATTTACCCTAACATTTCCAGTGTTTACACTGCCTTGGGTTTTAGTTGTGTTGTAACTAACACTAACTGTTCTTTGAGTTCCAGAGCCAAGCTTTACTTCATTCACACGAGCTTCAATCTCTTGAACCACAGGGTCCTTCATTGGCGTCTCTTCTTGAAGTGCATAGAGCTCTTCAAGTGCCAATGAATTTAAGCGATTAAACATTCCGTGGTTTTCTGTAAAACCTAGCTGGTTGATGAAGGACTTTTTCTCTTCTGCAACAACTCTTCTCTCCCACTGATTCATATCAAGATCATTTTCAGCTAAGGCTTCTGTAGATTCGTTTTCCATCAGTTTTTTAGCATCCGCTTTTGAAATTCTTAGCGCGGATGCGTTTTCATCGATGTACTTATACTTTCCTAAAATATAATCTTCTTTACTTAGGCGAATGCCCTCTTTAAGGTTTATAATTTTTGGCCTAACATATTTTTCATCTGGCACTAGCTTGGTGGTGGCCACCTTTTCTATTTCATCAAACTCAGAGCTGTCTACGATAAAGGCTTCTATCTTTGCATCTCTTAGTGAAGCCAGTAAAATAGAAGACTTTGGTATTTGCACCTGTAGAGCTTCGCCAATATAGATGTGATTTGTTTTTCCAGATCTTTCTGAATTAAAGAAGGCAAAGAAAAACACTAAAACACTTAAAAAGTATTTTTTGCTAGCCTCTTTTTTATAAAGGTGTCGATTGTAATGACTAAATCGCATCCTTGCCTTTAATTACGCATCTTCTTGATGCTTTTCTAAAATCTATAAAACACTTTTTTGATTCAATATTCGTTAAATCAAAGAAAGTTAAATCATAGTAATATTGTATATTTAGAATGGACGAAAATCATCAATTAGGTCTGCACCCTCATGACGTTGGACTAGCCTTTTTTTGATTTTTTCATTCAAGGATTTAGCAAATTCGACATTTTCCCCTGTGGAATAATATTTGGTCATTCCAAGTTCTTCTGTCTTAATGGATATCTCTAAAGTGTAAGGCCTAGTAACGCCGAGTATTACGACCTTAGCCCACGCTCTTTCAAGCAATTTTCCATTTTTCGTTCTACCGGGTCTCTTTGAAAATTTTCCGGGTAACTGAAAAGCCTCAAAGTACATTTCTCTACCGTTGGGGCTTGTTGACTTTAGCTCTGAAGGAACAGTGTCTAAGATGATTCTCTTCAGAAGATCTAAGCTATAAGGAAGGGGCTCAGATTTTACTCCCGTAGAAGAACAGGATAGTAGAGCCCCAATCATAAAAGTTAAAACAACTTTTAACATAGATTATTTAGGTACTTTTTCTGCATCCGCTAAAAACTTAGCAATACCAGCATCAGTTAATGGGTGGTTACCTAAACCTTTCATTACACTGTAAGGAATAGTAACAACGTCAGCAGCCAAAAGTGCAGAGTCTAAAACATGAGTCGGGTTACGAACACTTGCAACCAACACTTGTGTTTGGAAATCATAATTTCTGTAGATTTGAACCATTTGCTCAATAAGGTCTAAGCCAATGTTTCCAATATCATCTAAGCGCCCAACAAATGGAGAAACATAAGTCGCACCAGCTTTAGCAACTAAAAGAGCTTGAAGTGGTGAGAAACAAAGAGTCACGTTTGTCTTAATTCCATCAGCTGCTAAACGACGAGTTGCGATTAATCCGTCCTCACACATTGGGATTTTAACAATAACGTTGTCAGCAATTTTAGCTAACTCAAGACCTTCTTTATACATTTGTTCAGCTTCAAGGCTAATTACCTCAGCGTGTACAGGACCACTAACTTCAGCACAGATCTCTTTGATCACTTCTGCGTTAGATTTTCCTACTTTTGCGATTAAACTAGGGTTAGTTGTAACACCGTCAACCCAGCCACGCTTGTTTGCTTCTCTAATTTCATTAATATCAGCTGTATCGATAAAAAACTTCATATTGTCTCCTTAAAGGTTTCGAACAAAATCTAATTACCAGCAGTTGGGCTTTGAAGCAGCTCTTTACCCTGTGCAAAAAAATAATCTGCGACTTTAATCTTTCGATTTCGGGCAATAATTTCTAAGCTTTCCTCTAATATTGGGTGCTCAAATTTTGGCCAAAGCTCTGCGCTTGCTAAAATCCAATCTGGCCTTTCAAGCCATTCTGGATTCGGTAAATTTATATTTGGTAACATAAACACATTGTCAGAAAAGAACAGTAGATAAAGGTATATGCCGCCATGCGCCAAGCGCTCGTTAATAGCCTTTTGCTTAGTTTGCAGTCTTTTTAAAAAACCAATTGGCTCAAGTTCACTTTGAACGGAATAGGCTACGCTTATGCTTTTAGCCGCTGCTAATTTTACACTTTTCGTAGAACGCCTTGAAACATCGAACTCACTAAGCTCGTAAATTGAAGAGATGGACATCAGTTCAAACTCCTGATCTATCCAAGAGGTAACTTCTTTCAACACCTCTGTGTCGTTTATCTCCTTTGCTTCTGCTGCGAGGATTATTTTATTCAAAGTAAAACCTTCTTAAAACATATCGTCCATACAAAAAAAGCCTTTTTCTTTTGCTTGTATCCAAGCGGCAGCCTCTAAGGCTCCCTTTGCAAAGACCTCTCGATTGTAGGCTCGGTGTGTAATTTGAATTTCTTCTTCCGGACTCATTGCATATAGCTCATGAACTCCAAAAACTCCACCGCCACGCATATCCGTAACCGGTACTTCTTTACCAACTACATCTTCTGTAGCTCTCTGTAAATACTTGGCGGTTCCACTAGGTCTATCTATTTTATGAATATGATGAGCCTCATGTAAATGATAGTCCCATTCCTTTGCCGCCTTCAAACTTTTTAGCATATGTTTAAAAATGGCAACGCCTAAACTCATGTTTGGTGACCAAAAAACTGCATTTTCACTAGAGTAGTCTTTCAAAACTTCAAGCTGTTCCTCGCTGTAGCCCGTTACCCCAGAAACCAATTTCAATTTATGTTCTTTACAGAACTCAATAACCTGAGGAGTGACCTCGGGAAGACTAAAATCTATAAGCGTTTTACAAGAGTCAGAAAGCTCATGTGCATCAGAAATATTCCTTCCTAATTCACACACGCAAAGCGCTCTAAAAGCCTCTTGGTTTTTAATAATCGCTTGGCCCATTCGACCATTAGCCCCCATCAATGCATATTCGAAACCCATCTACAAAACTCCAAGCGTTTTCAATTCAGATTTTAAAGCTTCAGAATGCTTGGCTGTACAGTCAATCAAGGGCAGCCTTACCTCAGCGGATTCTATGATTCCCATGTGTTTTAAACTTTCTTTTACGGGCACTGGGTTTGGCTCGGCAAAAAGTTGGTCACAATAGTTATTGTATTTTTCATAAGCCTGAAGACAAGAACGATCCCCACTTTTGGCTTGTTTCGTCCAATCAACAAACTCTTTAGGGATTATATGGCTAATCACACTAATAACCCCAGTACAGCCGGAAAAAATTGATTCTAAATAACTTCCATCATCACCAGACAACAAAGCAAAATCATCAGAAACTTTTTCTTTGTATTGAGAAAACAAGTCTGTTTTCCCTGTAGCTTCTTTAATACCTACAATATTACTAATTTTTGATAGCTCCACAACCGTATCTACTGCCAAAGAGGTAATGGTTCTTCCAGGGACATTATAAAGTAGAATAGGCAAGTTCGTTGCTTCAGCAATTTTTGTGAAGTGCTGCTTCAGGCCCTCTTGGGTAGGCTTATTGTAATAAGGCACAACAGAAAGAATTCCATCTGGCTTTAGTGATTCAGCCTTTTTCAAGTTCTGAATCACTTTATCTGTGGCATTTCCACCCACCCCTAAAACAATATTCATCTCAGGCTTATAATCTCGAGTTAATTGGACTAATTCCTCAATTTCATTCCACTCAAGAGTTGGGCTTTCACCAGTAGTACCATTAATTACAATTGCAGTAACGCCTCCGTCCCACTGAAAATCCAATAGCTTTTTATAGCTGTTTAAATCTAGCTTGTTATTTTTAAACGGACTAACTATTGCAGTCATTACAGTATTAAAGTTCATTTTAACTTATCCTTCCCTCAAATATAATTTCAGCATCTCCAATTAGAAAAACGCTGTCTTTAGTTTTGCGAATAATTACTTTTCCACCAGGAAGATTAAGACTTATTTCATCCCCCAAGTCTGGATACTTTTTAAGGATATCAAGGCCGCATGCGGCCGCTCCAGTTCCACAAGCCAAAGTAAAGTCTTCAACACCCCTCTCAAAGCTTACGGCAAAATACGAGTTATTCTCTTCATACCACAAACTAAGGTTTGCCCCCCTGCTATCTAGCTTTTCAGGAAATCTTCTAGAGCGACAAAAACTTTTTACATTCTCATCATTCATGCCAAATTTTTTTTCAAATACATAGTGCGGTACACCAGTATTCCAAATGTTCCCTTTTGCTTCTGTACCTATAAATTGACATATGGGCATTTTCACTGAATATTTTTTGTCGACCAATTCAATTTCGGTTAAACCACCGCCCGTTCTTAATTGGACTGGTGCCTCTCCATCTAATCGCTCAATAAATAGCTTTGCAACTGCTCGACTTGCATTTCCACACATTTCGGCGGTTGAACCATCAGAATTATAAAAATCCCAAACTAATTCATTGTCAGAAATTTTATCTAGAACCAAAAAACCATCCGCTCCAACAGAAAGCTTTCTCTGGCAAATCTTCTTTGCCAACTCAGAGCGTAAACTCTTGGCCGGAGCATCATTTTCAAGTGCTACAATAAAATCGTTTCCCGAGGCTTGTATTTTATAGAACTTCATTATTTTTTCTTTTTATCCTCTTTTTTGACTTCGAGGTAATCCAAAACCTCTAAGGATGTCGGGTCTACTGAATCATTGTTTTCAAGGAGCCAAGCTTTTGGTTGAGGGCGACCCCGTCCAATTTCAGCTTGTACTCCCGGAGGAATGGGGTCATTCTTCACACCACAGGCGTTTAGAAATAAAAAGATTAGCAAGAACAGTTTTTTCATGCTGATCACTTTACAACTTTTTGGATACTTGTACCAGAGAGAAGTTGGTACTTTTCCTTTATGTTCTCTACTTCTTTACAGCTCCTAGGATCATCTTGCTTTTGTATTGCCTCTTTTTTTACTCTGCGATTGCATAGATCTACATATTTGGCAAAATACTTTAAAAAGCTTTGATCAGCTTGTCCTCGATACATTACCCCTAAAAAATAGTATTTATCTGGCAAATCTTGATCCTGTATCTTTGCAAACCAAAGCTTTGCCTCATCAAAAGAACCATCCACCATATAGGCCTGGCCCAACGACAGCCTGAATAAGTCATCCTCTTTTACAGCCTTAGTTTTTTCCATAAAGGCCAATAGCTCCTTAGGCTCACCAGCGCAACCCAAGGAAAAAGCTTTTAGGTAAACCAAGCTTTCCTTATAGGGATTTTCTTTTAATGCTTTCTTTGACCAGTTTAAAGCCGCGTCACATTCACCTTGTAAAAGCCGAATTCTAGCTAGCGCCTCCATTGGGCGAACATTTAAAGGCTCCATAGACTGAACCTCTTCAAATCCCTTAGCTCCTTCAGCTAAAGATAGTGTTTCTTTGGCCTTACCCAATTCAAATGCCTGTAAGCTTTTTGCTTCATAAAATATTTCAGAGACTTTGGTAAGCATTTTAATGGCTTTTAAGCGATCTTCTGTCGTTATATCCTTAGCAATTAAAAAGTCTCTCAGTACCTTAGTGGCTTGCATACGATCTCTTTGTAAACTCAAGTTCTTAGACTTTGCCAAAACCAAACTCAAATCACTTGCAAAAAGCGCATTACCAGAACCAAAAAAAGCAGCAAAACACAAAGTGCTTGCTGCCAAATTCAATAAAATATTATATTTCTTAATTACCATGTCCATAAGCAGTTAGTTCCATAGTAACATCACCGAACTGCGAAGGGCTAATAGATTTTGCACTTCCATTTAAAGGAATTAATTCTGGGTTAATCCAAATTTGAGAAATGCTTCCATCGTCATTGTTTTTAATTTTTACATAAATTGCTTCAAAAGTTCCTGCTGGTACAGTTACAGAAGATTCTTCAGCGCTAATAATTTCCATATTCCCTGGCTCTGGAACATCTTGTTTCTCACCATTTACGATAAGTTCTTTAATTTCTCCTGTGTTTTGATCTATCAGGGCTTCCATTTTTTGCTTACCCATGAAACCAAGGTCCATATCTTGAATCATCCAAATTCCATTTTTTGTAACTTCACGCACTGAAGTGTTGTTAGTTCCTTTGATGAAACCCATGTTTAAGTTGTAGTTCGCATAATCACCAGCTTTCCAGTTCAAACCAGTAGTCTTAGCCATGACTTGTAGGCTTGTTTGTAAGTTTGGAACGTTCTGAAACGACCAAGCACTTAGCGACATCATCAATGTAGTAATCGTCAAAAGTAATGCTTTCATTTTTCCTCCTTGAAAAATGTGTAAATAGCCTAAAATCCCCCCTTAGGCCAATTTGTTGAGCTTATAAATATTATTGCTTTCTAGGACGCTTGGGTCAAAGCTCCGCTTAAATATTAGGCTATGGTTAGTGAAATTAGACCTTAGTTAGACGGTCTTTATTCAAGTCTACACAGTCAAAAAAAAAGCAAAGGACCGACTCCTCTTTTTTGGTGCTTTTTATCAAAAAAGTGTTCAGAAAGTTCTTGTTAATAGCAAGATGATTCATAAAACTTCAGTTTTTCATATAAAACAGCTCTATATGAAATTTTATTATATGCCTATGTTATCCTAGGTACTTACGTTTTTTGCTAAGGACAGCCTCTTTCGTATAATTTGTTTACAGATTAAAAACTTTTTCAACTTGGCTAAATTTATCCTATAAACGAAAAGGCATTAAAGAATAAATGTTATACTCCAAAAACTTCAGGAGTTTTTATGTTAAAATTATTAATCTTCTTTATCATGACATCTTCTCTTTCTGCCAATGCTAATTCTCTATTGGTGAAAGTAACAGCTGATAACTATAAAACCACTACCAAGTTAAAATCTTATGCGGAAGATGTTTTCCACTTTTCTACACAAAGCTTCTCATTTAATAAAATTGTGATCACAACAACAAATATCGGTGATGACGGATCAGTGATTAATCAACACCAAGATGCGATTGAGCATCTACCCGATGACTTAGACCCTGCAATTCTAAGCTTCAACTTTGATACTAAACGGATCAGTTTTGGTGGCGATTACTACGAGACAGAGCCATTAGATGAAAATGGCTATTTTAGGGTTCTAACAGATTATTCTCCAAGGACATTGATTGATGACCTATCAGAATTACTCGATAAAAACAAAACAAGCGAATTTACGAAAGTCTGTTACAGGGTCAATGTGCCACAAGTAGTTTGCAGATTTAACAAAGAACATTCTCTAGAATGTGAAATTAGAAACATTAGTGTCAGCTTTCTATATACCAACAAAAGCTGCCCAAAAAGTTTTTGACTTAAAAGCTTAGCTCCAACAAAGTTTTTGGTGAGTAAGCCAAAGTATAGTTTTATAGAGTGGTCTCGCCAATTCCACCGATCAAAACCTCTCTCGGTTTTGATCCATTCGCGGGACCCACTACTCCTTCGTTTTCAAAAATTTCAATCAAACGCGCAGCTCTTGGATAACCAATTCGAAACTTTCTTTGAATGTAAGAGGCTGAAACCGATTTTTGTGTCGATACAAACGATAAAATTTCATCATAACGATCATCCGCATCTGGAGACAGTTCGTTGTCCCCTCCGGCATCATCGCCATAACCTCCACCTGAACCGTCTAACATCTTCATGGCCTCGTCATCAAACTCTGGCTCACATTGTTCTGCCCAAAAATCCATTACTGACGAAATTTCATCTTCGGAAACCCATGGGCCGTGGTGACGCATTGGTTTTGGAACGCCTGGGGCTAAATACAACATATCCCCTCGAGCGAGTAGTCTTTCGGCGCCTGATTCATCTAATATAATTCTAGAATCCATTTTTGATGCCACTTTAAAACTAATTCGACCTGGAATGTTTGTTTTAATTAAACCAGTAACAACATCTTTTCGAGGAGATTGCATAGCAAGCACTAAATGAATTCCACAAGCCCTTGCCATTTGCGCAAGTCGAACGACTGAGGCTTCCACATTGCTTTTGTCCACCGCCATCAAATCACCAAATTCTTCCACTACAATTACAATATAAGGAAGCTTAGTAAAATGATAAGTTTCACTACGTTTGTTCGCCCTCAATAGTTCTTCATTCATTTCAGCGTGTTCATCGAGCTGCTCTTTGGTAAAATCTTTTATTTTTTCATTAAACTCTTCTAGGTTTCTTGCGCCAAAACGTGACATCGATCTATAGCGTTTATCCATTTCTTTAATAGCCCACTTTAAGGCACTAACCGCCTTCTTCACTTCGCGAATTGGAGGCATAATTAAATGCGGGACTTTATGGAAAGCTACCAAGTCAACTTGCTTTGGATCGACAAGAATCAACTTTAATGTTTCAGGAGAGTGTTTAAATAACAAACCCGTTAAAGCTCCAACCACAAACACCGACTTACCGGAACCGGTTGTACCAGCAACCATTAAGTGAGGCATTTTTCTTAAATCTACAACTTTCGAGTGACCACTTGCCTCTTTCCCTAAAGCTAATGGAAGCGTAAAATCATCGCTAAAGAAGTTACTCTCTGCAATTACTTCTTTTAAATATACCGTTTCTCGAACGCTATTTGAGGTTTCAATACCAACCACATCTCGCCCAGGAATTGGAGCAATGATACGTACCGATTCAGAGCTCAAAGCCAGTGACAAGTCATCGGCAAGTTCTGTAATCTTTGAGATCTTCACATCACTATTGGGCTTATACTCAAACATGGTAACAGCCGGGCCTGGCTTAACAGCGGTAACTTTTCCTTTAACGTTAAACTGACTAAGCTTGTCTTCTAATAATTCAGTCTTTCTTTTTAGTTCTTTCGGGTCAAGTTTAACCGCGGTAAGAGGTGGATCTTCCAGATGATTCACCTGCGGCATTTCCCAGTTCGCCACTCTTCTTTTTTGTTTAACTTTAATTCTCTTTTTACGTCTTGATGCAACAGCTTCTTGGGGTTTCATTTGAAAGCGAGCTGAAGTTTCACCGATTTCAATTTTTAACTGAGGATCTCCGTTTTCTTCGACATCATCGTCGGCTAGCTCGAGAGTATCATCATCTTCCTCTTCGACTTCATCCTCTTCTTCGTATTCTTCCTCATACTCTTCTTCTTCGTATTCTTCTGATGTTTTTGAGCTTAAAAGGGCTTTAGGATTCATCTTTCTAGCTAGACCTCTCCAGAAACTGGATTCCTTGGTTGAAATTTCTGGTCCCTGTCTAGACTCTTGCCATTCTAGATATCGATCATGAAGCTTTTCATAAAAAGCTTTTAACACAGCTCTAGGTCCTCGAAAAAAATACTCAATTGGCTTTTCTGTATAAAGAATGAATGAAATTAGAGTCAGGGTCCACAACATTACACCAACTCCAATTTTATTTAAATAATCACTCAACAATAAGGAAATACCATGGCCTAACAAGCCACCAACATAAACACTGTCATTAAATAGTGCTTTTTCTGTGACGTACAAAGACGAGAGGCTCGAAACGCAAACGATAAAAAGGATCGCCCAAACAACTTGAGCCTTTTTGAACTCCAACTCTATTCCTAAAAGAGAAACATAGGCAGCTCGCAAAAACAAAGCAACAAAACACCAAGCGCTCAAGCCAAAGCTTTGATATAAAAAATCAGCGAGGAAACTACCGATAATGCCGCAAAAATTATGCACTTCTCTTACGACTCCAGAGGCTGAATTCAGCGAAGGATCTTCTGGGTTAAAGGAAAACAAGGCTAAGGAAAAAAAGATTCCTGCGCTTAGCCAAAGTACTACTTTTATGTCTCGTTGAAATTTCTCTGCTAGTGTCGTCACCCTTTTAGCATAGAATAGCTTTGAATTTCTGGGTACAAACGAGACTGATAGCTTAGGGCTAAGGTCCGAGCTTTTTTGTTTTTTTATCCTAAAGTCTGTGTTTGCAGTTATATTTAGTTCTTTTTATTTTCAGTTTCATTGCTGGAGGAAAGCTTTTTAAAAAACATTTTATAAACAACTAATTGATATCAATTTAGTTGAACTATTTTCGAGAGAGTTTCGTCTCCTATTTTTACTTATAGATAGAATAAGAAATTCGAGATCTTTTATGGAATAAAAAGTAAGATCTTCAAAAATCCATTTCATAAACTTTATTATTAAGATATTTTCTCAAATTATTTTTCTTTGCGTCGTAAGTTATTAATCCTTGCTATTGCCGGTATTGCAGAAAATACATGGATTTAGGGGCCTTAAATGGGGTTTTAAGGCCTTTTTTCGATCTAAAAAATACAAATGCAAGGGCTTTTTAGGAAATGCAGGGTGCGGCAATTCGTTTTTCCTAAAAAATAAAAAAAAATAACTTAGCAGGTGCATAGATACTTGCACAATAATGAGGAAGAGGTTAAACCTTCATTCACGTTCTTGATAGGTATTATTAATTCTAAAAAAGGAAATGGTGTTGGGAGATATGTCACTTAGATCGAATCTTTCTAACAATCTGTTCGTTGCAAATTTACAAAACGTAAGTCTTGAGAGACTTGTGAAATCTAAACTTGAGGTTCTTTTTGAACAGCAAAAAGAGAGTAACGTAGAACTTTCTGATCTATACACTCTTGTAATGGAACAGGTTGAGAAACCTCTAATCGAGTTAGCTTTACGTTCTTATAACGGTAACCAAGTTCGCACTGCGCAAGCTTTGGGTATCAATAGAAACACATTAAAAAAGAAAATGGATCACTACAAATTAACTAAGAGATCTGTTCTTCAGGGAGCGCACAGCTCTTCTTACAGCAGCCCAGCTACTACTACTTTAGCTACGTCTGCAACGTACAACGTACCAGATACAAACATTCCTGGTTAATTTAGCCAGATTCTTTGCTAAAACCTTTAGTGAAGAGCCTCAACAGGCGCTAGTGGACTTTCCATTAGCGTCTCGTTTACTTTTTGGGTTAAAATTTCTCTAATATCTTCCATTTGAAGATTTTCAGGATCAATCCCCAAGCGTTCGGCACGACTGATGAATTCTTCAATTACGTCATTTTTTGGTAAGCCAGATAACTCTACAATTATATCCAATAAATCCATCACTGCCTCCTTGCAATATTAAGCTTGGCTTATTCCTTTAAGCCCCTTGCTTGAAACGACGATAGCATCTGATTTTTTGTAAACAAAGATTTGAAAAAAACGAAATACAAAACTGGACTGATGTAAGACTGCAACAATTTCAAAGTGGCAAAAAGGTCACAATTTCAAATAGTCATAGTTTTAGCTACCAAAACTATTGCTAATATTGGGCTGGATCCCTAATCCTCCCTAAATGAGCTTTCTATTGATGACCACTATTATAGTAGAAACTATACAAACAAACCCCATATGAAGATAGGAATCTAGAACTGTCGGGGCTGCTTGATGGAACAGACTCACAAAAACAAACTGTACAGAAACAACAGCATTTGCGCTGGTACAATCTTTAAACTTAAGTTTCCAGCATAATCTGGGCTTCTAATCGTCTTTAAAAATATTGAGACTGCAATTATATACCTGGAGCAAAGTTTTCAAGCTTATCAATGTCGACATTTTCTGCGGATTCGTCTTTAAATGGCTCAGGCTCATTCATAGTTTGGCTCGGAGCCGAGGAATCCATACTTGCAGGAGCCAAGTTAAGGAAGGTACCAAATTGTCCTTTAAAGGCTAATCGAATCGTTCCAGTGCTACCGTTACGTTGCTTAACAACAATAACTTCTGCTTGTCCCTTGTATTGAGAATTTTCTTTTTCGTAGTATTCATCACGATACAGCATCATAATAACATCGGCATCCTGCTCAATCGAACCGGACTCACGTAAATCTGATAACATCGGTCTCTTATCAGGTCTTTGCTCTACACCACGGTTAAGCTGCGCTAGAGCCACCACTGGAATGTCTAATTCTTTCGAAATTTCTTTTAATGTCTTTGAGATTTCTGCAACCTCTCGCTCACGACTATCCACTCTCGTTTTTAAACTCATTAACTGAAGATAATCGATAAAAATCATATCTAAGCCATGTTGAGCCTTTAGCCTTCTACATTTAGAGCGAATTTCATGAGGACTCATACCAGGAGTTTCATCCACAAATAATTTTGCATCACTTAGGTGACTAGCTGCTTGAATCAGCTTCGGCCAAGTGGCATCGTTAATTTTACCGATACGCAAATCACCCATGTTAACACGAGCCTCTGAAGCTAACATACGCATCATCAAGCTCTCTTTACTCATCTCCAAAGAGAAATAGGCAACGCTCTTTGCCTGCCTTAATGTCGCCGCTTGAGCCAAGTTAAGACTAAAAGCTGTTTTACCCATCGCAGGACGAGCCGCTAAAATTATTAACTGCCCCCCCTGAAAACCTGAAAGTAATTTATCAAGTTCTTTAAAACCAGAAGCGATACCTACAACATCTTCTTTCCTGTGATAAAGCTCTTCAATGTTTGCAATCGCCGTCTTTACGATTTCGGCAGAGCCAAACATACTGTTTGTATTTTTCGACTCACTAAGTTTAAAAATCGCTGCCTCTGCCTGATCCATAAAGCTACCAACGTCTTCAAAGTCACCTTGGTATGCTTTTTCA
>JAYZXX010000249.1:0-8013 GCA_036140815.1 Bdellovibrionota bacterium
GAATATTTGAATATTTGAATATTTGAATATTTGAATATTTGAATATTTGAATGAAAGAAGTTTCTACTTGGACGTGCTAAGTACTTTATTTCATTGTGTTATTTAACTAAGGTTTTTCTTTAAATCAAAATACTTATGTTTTGAAACTTTTTAGGGGATACCTAAAAGTGCCTAGATATTTTTCAACTTAGAAAGCTTTTCAGTTTAAGACTTTATTTCAACTAATATTCTCTTAGTTTTGCTAAACTAATGCTATATGCATAGTAAAATAAAAATACTAAATTTTATTCAATTCATAGTGGCTCTAAGCTTTTTGATCGTTTTTGACATAAAGTACTCTCAAGCAATGTCTTGTCGACAGTCTCCTAGTTTCAAAACATTAAGTTATTCAAAAATTCGCTTCGATGAAGAGAGAGATGCAAACCGATTGAAATCGCAGGAAATCCAATATTATGAGCTTTTAAAAAAAGACTCCACACCAGAGGATAATTACAAGCTTGAAAAGTTAAAAGCTAAAGCTTTGGAAGCAGTGGACTCGATGACTGCGGAGGTGCTAGCTCTTCGAGGAGTAAAAATTGACTACTTTACTCGTGGTTCTGGAGAGGATGCACAGCAAGTCTTTTATCTGTCTCTACATGGAAAACATCCACTGAACAAATTGGCTAAAGTATTTAACAGGCAACTACAAGGTTTAAGAGTAAGAGTTGTTAAAGATATTGGAAGTTTTGATCGAGCTTCTTACTCTGAAGAGTATAATGAAATATTTTTACCTTATAGTAAGGCCCTCTTGCTCGACTTTACTGAAGGAGCAATCATTGAGCAGAGCTTTTTAGCATTTTCAACCCTAAAAGGAGTTAAAAGTTTTGGTAGCTTAAAGACTCTAAATTCAGAAGAAAAGCAGTTTCAATATATTGCCAACCCAAGCCTAGGGAGAGAGCTTAATTATATCCAGCAGCTTGAGGCTAAGCTTGTTCATTTATTTTCAAATATATCCAGATTTGTAGGTGTTAAAAGTGACTCTTATTGGAAAATTATTGCCGATTATACTAATCAATTTCTACAAAGTGCTCTACAAATTAGAGATCTAACAGTTAAAGTTAAAAACTTAATAAATGATGTTTTACTCTTAGCTGAAAAAGAAGAATTTGAAATCAAAAAAAATCTTCCAGAAAACCTGAAAGCTTCTCAATATTACAATAGAGAATTATTGGCTACTGCCCATTTTAGAATAAAAGTTGATGGGGTTGAACATTTGTACAAACTCCCCATTTACTCTCGAGATCTTGCAGAATACATTGAAAAAGATCGTTTTGAATATAAAGAGGGTGTTGATTTAAATAGAATTGCTCAAGAGCAGGACTCAATATTACACGCTAGAATGAAGGAGATCATTCGTAAAAAATTATTGTCGATCAAAGAATATATTAATAAAGACCTTTATCCTTTGACCACTAAGGTTGTTGAGGAACTTGAACGTGTTGATATTTCTAGCGACAAAGTAGCAGCTGCAAATAGTTTTATCGCTATTCCACTTTTCAAAAAATTTGTTACAGAAGAATTTGGAAGTAATGAGTTTAGAAATTTTTTAAAAGAAAATGCTTCCCCAGGTGAAGAATTCATAAGGCATTGGATACGAAATGAATAAGATAGAGCTCACTACAGAGCTTGGACGAGTTTAATGGTTTTTTCTCTGGCTAACTAGGTTTGTTTAATGGTGAAAGATTATTATTTCTATGCTTTTTACAAAAAATGGCTTTAGTGGCATTCTTTTTGTATTTTATGAATAAGTTTTGATACATTCCACATCATGAGTCTATGGGTTAAATTTCTTAAACTTCAAAGCTATAGTGCGTCTTTCGCTCTTATTCTGTTTTTACTTAATTTTGATTTAAGAGCATCTACCTGTAATAAATCTGCCATAAACTCGTCCTCGAATTCCAAGGTAGAAATTATGGGTGATGGTAAGGTCAACTTAGAAAAGTTTGAAGAAGCCATGGTCTATTCGGTAGAGGAAAGAGAGCTTGAGTATTGGACATTAGAAAATGAATCTAGGACTGGCTTTAAAAGTGCGACGGAAAGAACACAAGAGTTAGCAGAGGCGAGAGATCGTATCGATTCTGAAGCGGCAGAGGCATTTTTGCATTTAGGGGTGATTCTTGAAAAATCGAAACGTAGCATTGGTTTTCCAGAGCGTTCTGTTTTTCATGTTTCAACGCAAGGTAATCACTACTTAAATAAAATGGCCAAGAGCCTTTCGGAAGACTTGTATGGTTTAAAAATTCGAGTAGTGAAAGACTTAGAAGGCTCTACAAGAGCGACCTACTCTGGTGCATTTAATGAAATGACTTTACCCTTAAATTTACTGCGAAAGTTCACAGTAACAAACCGAACGATCGGCCACGAACTGATCCATGCCATTAATCACCTTTTTGGGACTTCGAATTTTGGACGAATCGGGGTCTTAGAATCTAGTTCTAATTTGCCAGGGCGAAAAGGAAAGCCTCATGAGAAGAACATATCCTTAGACGAATTTGAAGCTCACTTCTTTAGCTTTCTTTCTTTGCTGGCTGAATATTATGCCAGCTTGAAAGGTGTAGATGCGAATGGGTCTACAATTATTTTGGATAAAGATAAAATTAAGCTGAACCTAAATGATATTAAAGAGAAGATTACAGTTGACGATATTTACTCTAAAGCGAAATTCTTAAATGGTCTTAGTGACACATTTTTAAGTATAGCCCCTGCCATGCTGGCTAATTCTAGCGCGGGCAGTCTAAAAATAACGGGTAAAGCCAAAGGTGGAAGAAACCCTTTGTTTTTCGATGATCCTGAAATACTAGCCTATGCAAGCATGAACTTTAATTTTGAAGGGACAGAGTTTTATTATAAGGTCCCAATATATAAGGAAGATATGCGGGAATTGATTATGGGGCAGCAAACAAATTCACCAATGGCAATAGCTCATAAACTGGCAATGCGTCCCAGTGAAGAGATGTTTGAGTCACAATATAAAATTATTGCTGAACAAAAGATTGAGGACTTTGTAGAGTTTATTTTTAGCATGGAGATGCTCATGCCACAGGTCTTGAAAACAGCGCGTAAGATTGATGAGGCAAAAAACAAAGTAAAAGTAATGGACAAGCTTGTTCATACTCCAGACTTTTCTCGTATGGCAAGAACGGGTATAACTAATACCGAGTTGATAGATCTTTTTGCTAAACTCGCTTTGCCAGGTGAGGATTACTTACGCTATTGGGGAATTGAGCAAATAGACTAAACCTACTCGTCCATATCTAAACGGACAGAAAAACAGATTTCGGACTTCTTAAAAATTTAAATTAATCTAAATAGAGGTATTTCTTTGCATTATCTTTTTTAGTGATCCGTTTCAGTTTTATAGAGAAAACAAATTCATGTCTTATTTGTGAAAGTAGTTTACTTCAAAGAGTCCAATTTTGCAGTTCTTGTATGGGGGAAATCTGGCGATCTCTGCAATGGAAACAGCAAAGCGAAAACGGGATACAATTTTGGTATTTATTTGATTGGAAGGATGGGGATTTAATCTGCTCGAAAATGGTATCTATGCTAAAGCAAAAGAAGCTAACCTTAGATAGCCTTTTGTTTTTAATGTCGATTTTTCCAATTCAAAAAAAGGAATTATTAGACTTTGTTGTTCAAGCTTCGCCTCCTAAAAACATAAATGAGTTAGATCATGCCTCCATTTTAGCAAAAGCACTATGTAGAAAGTATGATCTTAATGAAATTCAATATATACAGAGGCCAGAAGGATCACAGGAGCAAAAGCTTCGTAACAAATGGGAAAGAAGAAAAAAGGCATTTCAGAGACTAGAGAACTCAGCCCCAGGAAAAGCAATTTTCTTTGTAGACGATGTAGTAACTACAGGAGCTACATTGGCTGCAGCCAAGCATGCTTTGGGTGATCCTGAAGAATTTATAGCTTTAAGTTTATTTTATCGAAACAAAGGGCTTAGCGTCCACAAAGCACCAGGATCATTGAGAAAAAAGAGCACAAAACTAGCTAGTTTTGAGGATAAATGATATACTCAGTCTCGTATGGATTTTCAGTTTAAATCTTTTAAGAGTATTTTTTCGGTAGTGTTTTTTTTAAGCCTTTGTGTACATATGGCTTATTCTTCAAGCATTGATTCTATCGTCGAGAACCAAAAACGCCACTCCAAAACCTTAAATGATTTCGTAGATCAACTGAAAGATTTTAAACAATTAAATATGCAGGTGGAGCGAGTAAGCGTTCAAAGCTTTTTAGGAAAAACAAAAACATCCAACGGGAAAATGTCTTTAACAAAAGAAGGTCTTTTTTGGTGGAAGATTGAAAAGCCTAATCAGAGTTTGTTGGTTTATGACGGTAACTTTGCCTGGAACGAAGACAAGTTACCAGAAGACCTTGGCGGAGGCTTTAAGGTAACCAAGACGAAGCATTTTAAGAGTTCACCAGCCTATAGAGTATTACAAGTATTGATGGGTAAGGGTGACATTTGGAAAATGTTTAGCCCAGTTAGAACGAACGATAAAGATTCCACTGTTGAGCTGGAGTTAACCCCTAAAGATAAATCATGGAATATATCCCTTTTAATTTTGCGCTTTTCTAAAGACGGAAAAAATCTACTAAGTATTGCTTACCTTGATGAATTAGAAAACAAGACAGAACTTAAGTTTACTAAAATGAAGTACACAAAAGATGTCGATAAAAAAATGTTTTCTTACGTTCCCCCGAAAGACGCTCAAATCACGGAGCTATAAAATTTGAAAACTGAAAATCTAAGTCCTAAGAAGAAGGTTCACATTGTTTCTCTTGGTTGTCCTAAAAATTTGGTCGACTCTGAAATTATGCTGGGTTCATTAAAGAACGATGGTTATGAACAAACCGATGATGCCAATGAGGCCAATACAATTATTGTTAATACTTGTAGCTTTATTGAAGACTCTAGAAAAGAGTCAGTTCAAACGATTTTAGAAATGGCTAATTTGAAAGAGTCTGACAGTAAGAAAAAAATCGTTGTGGCAGGTTGTTTACCGCAAAGGTATAAAGATGAATTGGCAGATTCTCTACCAGAAGCTGATATTGTTGTGGGAAGTGGTGAGTTTCAAAATATTTCCAACTTTTTAAAAGAGTCTGAAGAAAACCCTGGAAAGCAATTGCGACACTTTCATCTACCGACTTATCTTCAATCGGAGGAAACTCCAAGATTAAATTCAGGCCCAGGATTTAGAGCTTATTTAAAAATTTCTGAAGGCTGTAAAAAGAGATGTGCATTTTGCGCCATACCAGCAATTCGCGGCAATTTACAAAGTCGAAACATTGATGCCGTGGTGTCAGAAGCCAAACTGCTGGTAGCTTCAGGAGTAAAAGAGGTCATTGTGATTTCCCATGATTTCACTGATTATGGATGGGATTTAAGACGACAAGATCCAGAGGCTGTAGAAAGTCCGGTGGCTTTGTTAGATGCCTTGTCGCAAGTTCCTGGTTTGAAATGGATTCGAGTTCTTTATTTGTATCCAGATGGTATAAATCAAGAGCTGATAGATTTAATTAAGGAAAGAGATAATCTTCTTCCCTATTTCGATATTCCTTTGCAGCATGTGAACTCTGCCGTCTTAAAGAGAATGAATCGAAAAATGACGAAAGAAGAAATTGTGGAAGCGATCGCATTGATTCGCAGGGAATTGCCAGAAGCGGTGATTCGCACACAATTTATTGTTGGTTTTCCGGGTGAAACCGATGAAGAGTTTGAAGAGCTTTTAGATTTTATTGAAGAGACTAGGTTTGATCGCGTTGGTTGCTTTAAATATTCTCCAGAGGAAAAAACAGCTGGTGGCAGAATGCCTGATCAAGTAGATGAAGAGACCAAAGATTCTCGTTATAACCAAGTTATGAGTTTACAGAAAGACATTTCTAATGAGATGCACGCTCGTTTCGTAGGCCAAACAATCCCTGTTATGGTAGAAGGCTATAGTCAGGAAACTGAGCTTTTGCTAGAGGGGCGAATGCAAGGTCAAGCTCCTGAAATTGATGGTGTAGTATACATTAACGATGGGACCGCAAGCCCAGGTGAAATTGTGATGGTTGAAATTACCGATTCACATGATTATGATTTAGTGGGTAAGATCAAGCAAGAAGCCTTATTGATTTAAGGCTTCCACTTTTTGTTTTCAAGTTTACTCTATAGAACTATTTTTACACAGCTTTGCTATTTTGTTGGCCGACAGATCTTGGCTTAGAATTCTTAAGATTGCATTTCTGGCTTGCAATCTATAAAGAGGCAAACGTCTAGATAATGATTGGGTATGGCCGTCAGGGACAATATACTGAGCCGAATAGTTTACTTTTTCAGTGGCCACATAGTCTTTCACGCCTTGAAAAAAATCACTAAGCATTATTCCTTTGAAGTAATGGGCTTTGTTTCTAAGAGCGCTAGGTAAAAGCTTATCAAGTAAGCCTAGGGATTCCAGGCTTTGGTATGATTTATATAGAGTGTAAGCTAGGCTAGGTAATCCCAAAAAAAGGTGGCCACTAGAAAGTAAGCTGAAACTAAGTAGGTATCCAATTGCAACTACACTAATGCGGATGGGGACTAAATCTTGCGCAACTTTGTCTATCCTAATTTGTGGCGTATTTGCAAAAATACTTTCTGCGATTAAAAGATAGTTCAACATTCTATAGCGTTCTTCTGTTGATACTCCATCATTTATATAGCCTTGTTGTGTTAGATGGTTAAACTCGTAAGCCAGCCTGTTCCCAAGAGCAAAGGCTAAGTCCGTTTTGTTAATATAATTCTCGTTATCACCTCTAAATTTTAGGTTGGTACTTTCAAGGGCCTCGTCTAGGTTGTTGGCATAATGAGAGACTGTTTTTTGTATGTTTCTTACAGTTTCATCAATATTGCTTGATTTAGATTTTAGCTTACTAGGACTGAAAAATATTTTTGTATCTAAAATATAGGTGTCTAGAAGACTTTGATTTAAATTAGCTCCCGTGGATTTCCCTTCTTTGAGTAGAGAAATAAAGAAATCTAATTCCATATCGTTTACCAGCTTTATTTTAGAATATCTTGGCGCATGTTGCTCACGGGGAAAGATTTGTGCGAAGCCTGAATCTGCAACAAATGTAATGAAAAAAAGTGTACATATTAGTGATCTTAATAAATTCAACAAAGTAAACCTCCATAGCGAATCTAGAGGCCTGAGTGTAGCTAAAAAATAGGTAAATTGGGGGATAAAGAGAGACTAATGAAAAAAAAAGATGTTTCCAAAACTTGGAAACACCTTCTGTGGCCTGTTATTGTCGTATTTTTTTACTACATTGAAAAAATTAGTTTTTCAAATGGTAGATTTCTCTGTAGTTACGTCCCAGCTCATCCTCATCCATTCCATATCCGACAACATAACGGTCTTCGATAGTTCTTCCAACGTAATCAGGTTTAATGCTAATTACCCGTCTAGCAGGTTTATCAAGGAGGCAGACTATTTTTAAGCTCTTTGGCCCGCTTGCTAAAAGACGATTTTTCAAGAAAGAAAGAGTCCTACCTGTGTCGATAATCTCTTCTACAATCAATACGTTTTTCTTAGAGATATCTGAACTTATATCTTTTAAGAATTTAATGTCACCGCCACGCTCTCCAGTTTCAGAATTTTTATTCGTGACATAAACGAAGTCCACCTGTTGGTTGAGCTTAATCTCTCTCATCAAATCCGCTACAAAAAATGCTGAGCCTTTTAAGGGACATACTAGTAGGATTTCCTCGCCGGCATAGTCCATCTCGATTTCACGAGCAAGGTTTTTGATCATTTCACTGATCTCTTCTTCGGTAATATAAGACATCATTTTATCTTTAAGAGCCATAGTTATCCCCTTATAGTGGTCGCTCAGTTACTTTTATGTTTTGCGCTAGCTTTAAGTATGATTTAGCATCGCTGTGGTTGGGATCAAATTTTAATACTTTTTCCCACTCTTCTGCCGCTTCTAGTATTCTATTT
>JAYZXX010000250.1:0-14723 GCA_036140815.1 Bdellovibrionota bacterium
AAATATTGAAATCGGAAAAAGTGTGGGTAAATCCGTGACTGGGAAGTTATTTGGTGGTGGGAATCAAGTTTATATTGATCCAAAATTAATCAAAAAGGAGTGGCTTAGTAATGATTAATGATTTTAGTTATAATGAATTTATAGACGATCTTTCAAGTCAATATAGTTCTTGGATAAAGGATAAGTATAAAGGAAAATTGCCTCCCGAAGTTTCTATAGACACTTTGATAGAGAAAATATTGGAATATGGAATGGAGGAAAAATTTATTGATCAGGATATTTTTAGTCACAATGCAGATGGTCAATATCTTCTTAGAGAAAAAGACTGTTTCCTAAGTATTTATCGTGAGAGAGGTATGGTGCTTATGGAAGAAAAGTTTAATAATATCGAAGATGGCCTGAAGGAAAAACTGCAAGGAAAGTATTGGTGGTTATGAGAGCTTTTAGGTTATCCTTAAAGGCAAATGCAAATTAATAAACTACGAGAACTTGTTATAATAATAATTAATAAAAAGAAAGAATAGTCAATGAGTGAGAGTTTTAACTATCTACAGCTAATAAAAGACTTTTTGGAAGAAGATGGAGCTTTTGTAATGGATAAATATAAAGGTAGTTTGCCGAAAGAAATAGCCATAGGAGACATTGTAAAGAAAGTGTTGGACTACGGCATGGAAGACAAATTTATCGATGAAGTTGAAATTGACAGAGGTCCTGACGGTCAGTATCTGGTAAGAAAAAATGATTATTACATAAGTTTTTATCGTGAACGTGGCACCATTTTAGAAGAGCAAAGGCATGGAAGAATAGAAAGTGGCTTGGAAGTTAAGTTACGGGCAAAATTTTGGTGGTTATGAGAGCTTTTAGGGGCAGTCTTAAAAGTGAAGGCCAATAAATAAGTCTTAATAAGCTATCAAGACATAATTAACTCGCACTTTTTTAAAAAAGTGTTCAACAGGCGCTGTGTGGAAATATTAACTGTTTGAAAGTTATAAATAAATACTTAGAAAAACCATCTAAAGTTATTAAAAACAAGCATTTTCAATGATTTCAGATATTGAAGAAGGTCTCAGGTTAGGTGATGAACAACAGGGAGCATAGCTTAAAAACACTTGCTCCAGATCGTGAAGTGTGACCTAATGTCACAAATATGAAACTCAGTGAAATACAAAAGCAAATTGCCAGCATTCGCATATTTAATGATCAAATCATTTCTCTTGAGCAAATCAAAAGAGACAATCAAAGCTTTCAAAAAAACGATGTTTTTGTTGCCATCAAAGGCAATTCTTGGGATGGCCATTCTTTTATCGAAGAGGCCGCAAAAACTGCTAGCTTAGTTGTTATCGAAGACCCTCAATACGTAGAGGTTCTGCAAATGGCAAAGTGTAATTTTTGGTATGCTGCAAATGCTAGAAAAGCACTTACCGATTTGTTGGCAATTTTAGTAAATTCGAAATTGCAAGAAATGGGTTTTATTGGAATTACCGGTACTAACGGAAAAACTAGTTTAAGCAATCTCCTTGAACAGGCTTATGAATGTTCTGGAGAATCCATCGGAGTTATTGGTACGATTGATCATCACTACAAAAATCAGGTTTGGCCGACGAAGCTTACAAGTCCTGGGCCAATCGAATTGGTTCATCGGTTGATCGAAATGTCTGAGGCAGGGGCGCATAAAGTTGCTATGGAAGTGTCTTCTCATGCTTTAGACCAATACCGAGCTGATAGCATTCGCTTTAAAGCAGCTGTCTTTTTAAACTTAACGCAAGATCATTTAGATTATCACCATAGTATGGAGAATTATTTTCGAGCAAAGTGTCGCCTTTTCACTGACCTGCTAACGGAGGATGGAATAGCAGTGATTAATAAAGATGATCCTTATGGACAACGCTTGATGGACTTACCCATTAAAAATAAGAAAGTAAGTTTTGGAAGGCTTGGCTCCTCGGCAGACTATAATTATGAAATTCTAGAAGAGAGTCTTTCTTCCTTGAAAATAAACGTGAAAAGTAACTCGCACCAAGAAGAGCTTAGTTTAAACTTATTAGGTTCTTACAATGTTGAAAATTTTGTGGCCGCACTCGCTGTGGCAAATGAAATGATTCCTAATTTTAGCTGGAAGCATTTTGCGCAAAACACTAAGCCAATTCGAGGTCGTTTAGAGCGTGTAGAAAATGAAAAAGAACTGCATTGTTTTGTGGACTACGCCCATACGCCAGATGCTTTGCTTAAGGCATTGCAGGCAATTAACAATGCAAATCTAAAAAAGAAGAAGGTTCATTGTGTATTTGGTGCTGGTGGTGATCGAGATAAAACTAAACGCCCTTTAATGGCAAAAGCGGCTGAGTCTTTGGCTGATTTTATTTATGTCACTTCAGATAACCCTCGAACGGAAGATCCGCAGGCTATCATTGATGATATATTTGAAGGCTTCAAAAAGAAAAAATCGAAAAAAATATTCTCCGAGGTAGACAGAAAAAAAGCGATGCAAATGGCTGTGAACAATGCCAAACTAGGAGACGTAATTTTAGTGGCTGGAAAAGGTCATGAGGATTACCAAGAAATTAATGGTGAGAGATTGTTTTTTAGTGACGTTCAAGCTTTAAAAGAAATTCTAGGAAGTTAAAATGGAATACCTACATACAATGCTTCGAGTGAAAGATTTGGATCGCGCTCTAGATTTTTTTGTTAATAAATTAGGTCTTAAGGAGATTCGTCGTAAAGAGGTACCTAGTGGCAAATTTACTTTAGTTTTCTTAGCCACTGAGAAAGGCCAAGCCGAGATTGAATTAACTTACAATTGGAACCAGGAAGAGGAATATAGCTCCGGAAGAAACTTCGGGCATCTAGCTTACCGAGTAGATAATATATATGATCTTTGTCAAAGACTGATGGACCAAGGAGTAGAGATTCTTCGTCCACCAAGAGATGGTCATATGGCTTTTATTAAAAGTCCTGACGGTATATCGGTTGAGCTTTTGCAAAAAGGCGATGACCTAGCTCCCAAGGAGCCTTGGGTCAGTATGGAAAATCAAGGAACTTGGTAGGGAGTAAATATGGCTTGGCAGGCAAACTCAGACTATGTAATTGATCTTTTAGCTGCAGATTTAGTTCATGGTAATGAACAAGACTTCATTGGCTATGGCACCGACACCCGTAAAAACCTGGATGGAAAATTATTTATTGCCTTAGAAGGGGATCAGTTTGATGCTCATAAATTTGTTTACCAAGCGGCAACTCAAAAAGCCAGTGGTGCCTTGGTTGGGAAAGCTCTTGACCAAGAGCAATTAGAAAAATTAGAAAAAGATTATCCAAGTTTTGCTTTGATTCAATGTGATGATAGTTTGCTGGGTTTGCAAAAATTGGCAAATGCTTGGCGAAAAGACTGTGGATTTACAGTGATTGGAATTACTGGAAGTAACGGCAAAACTACCACGAAAGAATTTCTACAAAGTATTTTAAGTCACAAATACAAAACCTATAGTTCAGAAGGTAGTTTAAACAATCATTGGGGAGTTCCATTTACTTTGTTAAATGCTAGTCCTCAACATGAGGTGGTCATCGCTGAAATGGGAATGAACAATCCTGGAGAAATTCACAGACTTTGTGAGATTGCTGAGCCAGATCATGTTTGTGTGACTTTTGTAGGTCGAGGCCACTTAGAGGGTTTAGGGAGTATTGAGGGTGTTGCCAAAGAAAAGGCTAGTATCTACAAATATTCTAAAGAGACTAAAAAAGTTTTTAATCTAGATAATCCTTATACTAAAAAAATGTATCACGAATTTTCTCAAAGAGATGATGTGAGCTTTGCTTCGACTACTGATGCTGATGTTTCTATGGCAGTGGTAGATTCTGCATTGCAGTCCATGCAAATTGAAGGAAAAATTTTAGATCTTAGTTTTGCAAAAGAAGTTCAAATTTATGGAAAACACAACGTAACCAATTTAATGGCAGCAAGTGGTTTGGCTTTATTGGTTGGTATGAGTCCTGACGAAATTGTGAAATCGTTCAACAATTTAAAAATGGCTTGGGGAAGAAATCAAGTAATGGAGATCGGTGATCACCTTGTGGTTTTTGATGGCTATAACGCAAACCCTGATTCTATGGATGCCTTTCTAAGTAATGCAGCTGATGTTGAAGTGGAAGGTAACAAGTTTTTATTGCTAGGTGAAATGCTGGAGTTGGGTGAATCCGCAGCAGCAGCTCATGAGGCACTTGCACGTGCTGCTAGTCAGGCTAACTTTAAAGCAGTTCATTTTTTCGGCTCAAGTTTTAAGCATTTTGAGGCTGGTTTAGAGACTTACAAAAACAAAGAAAGCTGTGTATTATCAAGTGCTTATGAAGAAAGTCTTGCAAAAAAAATACAATCTATGCTAGAACCTAAGGACGCAATTTTTATCAAAGCCTCTAGAGGCATGAGATTAGAACGCTTTATGGATTTGCTCCGCGAATAAAAGCTTTAGGTAACCAGCATATGTTGTATAAATTATTGTATTCTCTTTCGGAAGACTTCGCAGCTCTGAACGTTTTTCGTTACATCTCATTTAGAACCTTTCTTTCTTTTTTCTCTTCTTTTTTAATTGCTTGGCTGTGGGGCCCCTTATTCAGTCGTCGCCTAGTTTCAAGACAGGTTGGGCAAGTTGTTCGCGACGATGGACCTCAATCACATTTGAAAAAAACGGGAACTCCTACCATGGGTGGGTCATTAATTGTTATGAGTTTGGTGATTCCTGCTTTACTTTGGGTGGATTTATCAAGTCCATTGGTTTGGGCTACTTTGGCAATCACAGTTTGTTTTGCAGCCATTGGGTATGTGGATGATTATCAAAAAGTAGTTCATAAAAACACTAAGGGTTTATCGGGAAAACTAAGGTTACTACTGGAGTTTACCGTAACTTTGATTGCAATGGCGGCTTTAGTTGCTTGGACAAATTTTTCCACAGAACTTCATTTTCCATTCTTTAAAAATGTAGTTTTCGATTTAGGTTGGTTCTATGTTCCTTTTGCGGCTTTCGTAATTGTGGGTTGTGCTAATGCTGTTAACTTAACAGATGGCCTTGATGGATTGGCAATTGTACCGGTAATCATTGCTTCAGGAACTTATGCCTTGTTTGCTTATGTGGCTGGTCACAGCGAATTGTCTTCTTACCTACAAATTCCATATGTAGTAGGGGCAGGTGAGCTTGCTCCATTAGCGGCAAGTATGATTGCAGCGGGTCTTGGCTTTCTTTGGTATAACGCTTATCCAGCTCAAGTTTTCATGGGCGATGTTGGAAGTTTAGGAATCGGTGGTTTCGTGGGAACTCTTGCGGTTTTAACAAAAAATGAAATTATCCTTGCTGTTGTTGGTGGGGTTTTTGTAGCAGAGGCCTTGAGTGTAATTGCTCAGGTTACTTCTTTTAAATTAACAGGTAAACGGGTGCTACGCATGGCGCCTCTTCATCATCACTTTGAGCTCAAAGGAGTTACCGAGCCTAAAGTGATTGTACGTTTTTGGATTGTTTCAATTATTTTGGCAGTCATTGGTTTAAGTACACTAAAATTGAGGTAGTGAATTATGATGGATGTAGCAGGTAGAAGAATTATGGTTGTTGGTTTGGGACGCACAGGTGTTTCCTTGACCAAATTTCTTGCTGGTAAAGGTGCGAAGGTTACGGTTTCTGACCACAAATCTCCAGCTGAGCTTGCAAACTATTTAGATGAAATTGATCACTTAGAATTAAGCTACGATCTTGGGACTCACACTCCTAGAACTTTCATTGAACAAGAAATGATTATTTTATCTCCAGGAATTTCTCCGGAGTTAAAGATTTTTGAATACGCTAGAAACCACGGTGTTCGTGTGACTGGAGAGTTTGAATTTGCTTCTCAGTTTATCGAAGAGCCAGTACTAGCAGTTACAGGTACAAATGGTAAGTCTACCGCATGCCGTTTGATGGAGAGAATGCTTTCTCTTTCAGGAATTAACGTTTGGTTAGGTGGGAATTTTGGAACGCCTTTAATCGACTACGTTTTGTCTGATAAAAAGGTGGATGTGATTATTGCTGAAGTGTCTAGTTTTCAATTAGAGCATGTTGAGAGCTTTAATCCACACAATATCGTTTTTATGAACTTGGCGGAAAATCATTTGGATCGCCATAGAACTTTTGAGTCTTACGTAAATGCGAAGCGTAAGATTTTCCGTAATACAAACCACAAAACTACAAGTGTATTGAACGCAGATGATAAACGAGTGGTAGATTTAGCTCGTGATCCAATCGTTCAGCGTGGACGTATTTTGTACTTTTCACGCAAAGCAGTTTTGGAGCCACAGATCATGAACATCGGTGGTGCGGTAAACGTTCGTAATGAAATTCGTCTTCGTGTTGGACCTGAAATCGAAATCTTCCGTACGGATAAGATGAAAATGAAAGGTCGTCACGGAATTGAAAATATCATGGCTGCCATTTTGGCAACTCGTGAATTGGGGGCGAAGCCAGAAGTGATTCAAGATGTAATTGATAACTTTCCTGGTCTTGAGCACCGTATCGAATACGTTCGTAAAGCGGGTGGAGTTTTATTTTACAATGACTCCAAAGCGACGAACCCACATGCTGTAATTCGTGCTCTTGATGCTTTTGATGAGCCAGTGATTTTAGTGATGGGTGGAAAAGAGACAAACCTAAACTATGAGCCTTTAATTCCATTCATACGTCAGAAGGTGAAGAACTTAATTTTAGTTGGTGAAGTAAAAGAGCGTATTAACCGTGCACTTGGAGACTACACTGAAACTTTCTTGATCGGTACTTTCGAAGAAGCGATATTAATTGCTTATCAAAAGTCTCGAATTGATGATATCATTTTACTAAGTCCTGGTGCTAGCAGCCATGACATGTTTGATAATTATGTGGAAAGAGGAAACTACTTCAAAAAACTCGTCAACAAGTTCAGCTAAGTCTTCCAAAAGGGGGCGAAACCCATTCTCGTCCCTTTTTCGAACCAAGATTAGCGAAGTAGATTTCGACTTATTCTTAGTATTTTTCTTATTTTTAGGTATAGGGCTCGTGCAGGTTTACTCCACGAGCTTTATTTTTGCTACCGAACGCTTAAACGACGGTCTTTTCTTTTTTAAAAAGCAAGCCATATTCAGTCTACTTTCGATTCTTTGTATGTTTGGTTTTATGAACCTTCCACTTAGATATTTAAAAAAGTTCGGAATTTTACTTTGGATAGGTGCAACTCTCTCTGTCTTAGCTGTGTATATTCCTGGGGTTGGAGTTCGTGTAGGTGGTGCACTTCGGTGGATTCAGTTACCAATGGGAATCCGTTTTGAGGGATCTGAGTATTTGAAAATATTCTTACCAGTGGCTTTAGCTAGTATGTTAGTTGGACCCTGGAAGTTGTTTGGCAAGTGGTCATTTGTGGCGAAAGTCAGTGTATTGGCTTTACCAATGATCGTTTTGTTGAAACATCCTGATTTTGGTAGTTTTGTTTTACTTTCTGCCGTGATTTTTTCGGTACTATTTGCTTTCGGTCTTGCTTGGAAATACATTGGCGCCGCTTTTTTAGTGGGTCTCAGTAGTTTCTTAGCTTTGATATGGTTTGTTCCTTATCGTAAGGCAAGATTAATGGCCTTTTTAGATCCATGGTCAGATCCCAATGGTTCAAGTTTTCAAGTGATTCAGTCTATGCTTGGTTTTTACAGCGGAGGCATTACTGGTAAGGGATTAGGGCAGGGACAATTGAAGTTATTCTTTCTTCCAGAAGCGCATACTGATTTTACTCTGTCAGTTTTTGCTGAAGAATTTGGTTATATCGGTTTGGTTTTAATTATTTGTCTTTATGCATTTGTAATGGTTAAAGGCTTTCGAATTAGTTTAAGAGTTCAAGATTTCTATTACCGAGTGGTTGCATTAGGATTAACCTGTATGTTTTCCTTCCAAGTGTTTATAAATATGGGAGTAAATATGGGTTTACTACCTACCAAGGGTTTAACCTTACCTTTTTTGAGTTATGGTGGAAGTTCGCTCGTAGCCATGGGTATTTTATTTGGACTTTTATTAAACATTTCTAGATTTCAACAAGGTCGAAACATTGAGTGATTGCATAATATTGACTGGTGGTGGAACTGGCGGCCATTTGTACCCAGGTTTTGCTGTAGCCCAAGAAATTAAAAAACGCTCGCCTGAAACCGAGTGTTTTTTTGTCGGTTCCACAAGGGGAATTGAAAATAAAGTATTACCTACTTCTGATTATCCCCATAAATTAATGAATATTGGCCCCTTAAATGGAGTATCGAAGTTTCAATTGTTAAAAACACTATTGCAACTGCCTTTTTCTATTTGGTCGGCTAAAAAGCTTTTAAAACAAAAGAAGCCAAAGGCAGTGATCGGTTTTGGTGGCTATGCTAGTGGTCCAGTATTATTGGCCTGTTTATTAACTAAAACGCCTTTCTTTATGTGGGAAGGAAATGCCATGCCAGGCTTAGTCACTCGTAAAATTGGTAAGTACGCGCAAAGGGTTTTTCTGGCTTTAGAGGCTGGGAAAAAACGATTTTCTGGAATGGAGACGGAAGTAGTAGGTGTACCAACGCGCTTTGAAGGACAAAGTAGTGAGGCGCAAGCGAAGCCACATCAGCCTTTGCGCGTTTTTATTTTTGGTGGGAGCCAAGGCTCTAAAGCCATCAATGAAATGATTTGGGAGTTGATGGACAGTCCTTTTGGGGAAAAACTCGATGAAGCTTTTGAGATTTACCATCAGGTAGGGAAAACTGGGGTTTCTCAATTGGCGAATGTCTCTGCGGATAAAGAGTATTATCAGGGTAGAGAGTTTGTTCAAGACATGAAATCTAGGTATGAATGGGCTGACATAGTGATATGCAGAACTGGAGCGAGTAGCATTTCGGAGCTCACTCAAATGGGATTACCTGGGATTTTTATTCCACTCCCAACATCGGCAGATGATCACCAAAGGAAAAATGCAAAGTTTCTAGAGGAGAATTTCGCCGGTATTTATATGGAACAGGGAAAAGAAAAATCCGATGTGTTGTATCAAAACCTTTTGAAATTTTCTGACCCAGACTTTTACGCTCGTTGTGCCAAAGCAAGTGCTGGCGCTGCAAAGTTTGGTGCCGCAGAAAAGATCGTGGACTTCTTACTCTAATTTTTAGACTTGTTGCTTATTGGGTTCAGAAGTCTTTTGGGCTTTGTCCATCTATGCTTATATACATGCCTGCTAATGGTTGTTTTTTCTGTAAATCAAACCTAAACTAAGCTGAAAGTTTAGAGGTGATGTTTTGAAAAAAATTAAACTATTTTTACAATTAATCTTAGTCTTATTTATTTTTGTGATAGCTTTCCAGTTGGGAAAAAACACTAAGCCAATATCAAGTATTGAAACAAAATATAGTACAAAGCAAGATTCTGCTTTTGAGCCCATTGCTGAAGAAATGGATTCATCTGACTTAAAAAAAATATACGTTCCAGTCTATTCTCATATTTATGTTTCTAAAGGTGATATTTTAGAAATGGCAGTGACATTAAGTATTCGAAATACAGATAGAAAAAATAAAATTAAAATTGAAAGAGTCGACTATTTTTCGACCAATGGTAAAAAGTTGCGAAGTTATTTTGCTAAAGGCTTGGAACTATCTCCCTTAGAGAGTAAAGAAGTTTTTATCAAAGATTTTGATACTGAGGGTGGATCTGGCGCAAACTTTATTGTGTATTTAAGCTATGACCAAGGCACTAATCCAACGCTTGTTGAGTCTATCATGAGTTCAAGGTCTACGACCAATTCGTTTGTTTTTAGTAGTCGCGGCGAGTATATAAAATAATTTAAAACTGGAGCCTGTTGTGGATGGAAGCTTCGTAAAAGACATCGCCATTGCCTTGGGCGTGGCTGCAATAACAATTCATTGGATGGCTAAGTTTAGACTGCCATCAGTGATTGGCTATTTACTCGCAGGTTTTTTAGTCGGACCTTATATTCCAATACCTTTATTTGCTAATCCAGAACGACTTCAATCCTTGTCAGAGTTTGGAGTTGTGTTGGTAATGTTTTCTATTGGTATGGACTTTAAAATTCGTAAGTTCTTTAAAGTGCTCCCAAGCTCTGGTTTAATTGCATTTGTCGAAGTGTCGGCGATGTATTTAGTTGGACATTCTTTGGGATCGGCATTTGGTGCGTCCTCACTAGAGGCAATTTTTTGGGGAGGAGCCTTAGCGGTATCTTCTTCAACAATGATTGTGAGTAAGTTATTTGAAGCTGAGCCACCGAGTACTAAAACCAAAGATCAGGTAATGGGAATTCTGGTTTTACAAGATATTCTAGCGATTTTGGTTTTAACTGTACTAGGAACTCTAGCGGTAAGTAAAGAGTTGGATATTGATAAAATCGCTCCCAATATTAGCCAGTTGATTTTGACTTTAGTGGTTTTTATTGTGGGAGGTTTATTTTTTATTCCAAAATACATTAAGAAAGTTAGCCTTATTAAAAATCCTGAGCTTTTGATTATCGTATCTACGGGTCTGTGTTTTGTCATGGCGGCTTCGATGCAGAGTTTTGGTTATTCTGTGGCATTAGGAGCCTTTTTGGCAGGAGTATTGATCGCAGAAAGTGGGGAAGCCAAATACATTGTGGAAATATCAAGACCGATGAAGGATGTATTTGTCGCGATATTCTTTGTTTCTGTTGGTATGGGAGTTGATCCTGTATTGGCGTTTGAATATCTACCGCAGGCATTGCTGTTGGCTTTTTGTGTGATCGCAGCGCAATTCACTTTTGTTGTTTTGGGGAGTATACTCTCTGGTGCTGGCTTGAATAAATCCTTGTATAGTGGTTTGGCTCTTGGGCAAATTGGAGAGTTCTCATTTATCATTTCTGGTGTAGCAGTTGCCGCAGGGATAGCCGGTAAAGAATTTCAAGTGATTATCGTAACAGCTGCCATTATCACTTCTTTCACAAGTCCAATCTTATGGAAGAAGTCTAAAGTTATTGTTGCTAAGGTATCAAAAAACACACCAAGCTCGGTGCGAGTTGCCATTGGATTTATCGAAGCATGGTATGAGAAGATTGCAAGCTATAGGACTAGTAATTCTAAGTTACTAGGGATTCCTAAAAAAATTATTATTGGCTTAGTAGTAGACTTCATTTTATTACTATTTTTACCACCGCTTTTGACAAAGTATTTGCCAGACATTCTAGGAAAATTAGGTTTGAGTAGCAGCGGAGAAGTAAATCACTTTTTGAGTCTCGGGATTATTTGTTTGGTAATGTTGCCCATTGTTTATGGTTTTTTTAAGATGGCCTCTTCGGTGGTCATCAATATATCCAGTCCGGTTTTTTCTGAAGCGGTAACAACTGAAGAAAATAAAACTCTAAAGCTCTTTCGTCTCTCTATCTGGGCAGGAATTTGTTTATTGGCAATGTTGCCTGCAATCATTGTTTTTCGATTTTTCTACAGTGGATATGTGGTAATAGCTATTTCTAGTGTTTTCTTTCTTGGTCTAATCTATACATTAATCAAAACGGCCGGAGGAATTGCCTTTGAATATGAAACCGGGAGTGGAAAACTTTTAAATGTCATTAAAAACCGAACTCAGCTTTTGGAAGAAGAAAGCAATGGATTAGAAGTTGAAATGGATTCTTTCCCAGGAATGGATGAGTCAGAAATCGTGATTATGAATAATTCAAATTTTGATGGAAAGACCCTGTCGGAACTAGACATTCGAGCTAAGACTGGTGCCACCATTGTTTCTATAGTCTCATCCAGTAACAAGATTATGTTTCCGGTATCTTCAACTAAGGTTTTTAAAGGTGATCGTTTGAGGGTGTTTGGAAATCCAGAGGCGATTGAAAGAATAAAAAGTTATTTGGATAGCTAGAGTGGGTTGTTCTTAAACTTAACAAAAAAATCCTTAAACTTTGGAGGTAATTTAACTTCCAATCTTTACTGTCTTTATATTTACTTTGATGACTTAAGCTCGCCGTTTTCTAATTTGATCTTTATAGTTGGATCATCATGCATGGAGCAAATTATTTTTTCTGGCCCTTTATAGGCAACACACCAACTTTGCTTAAAGAGCTCTTTGGGCTCAATAATCATCTCTATTTGAGGTTGATCAGAAAGATATATAACGAATATTTTACTAATTAAGTTTCCTTGATGATTAAATCTTAGTTTATAAAAAGACATGTAGAATGAGCCACCAAGACTGATCAGAAGCATTTGATCACTAGTTTTTACTATTAATTCTTTACTTTGGTCTTTTAAAGCAGCAATTAGTTTTTTAGCATTTTTAGTGTCAGGATAGTTATTCAAAATATCTTCGAATAAAGAATCTAAAGTGAGTCTAACATCCAAATAGCTTGATTCGATAAAATTACCAGACTGAACTGTCTGCATGGCAGTTTCGTCCCATACTTGAAAACCTTTTCCGGTTGCGAGGCTTAGTTCTACCAAGCTATCTGCAGAGATCGGCAAAGAGTCACCAGGAGCGCTAAGTTCAATTTTTTCTTGAGATTCACTATCAGAGTAATGTTCATCGCAGTCTCTATCATTGCCTCTAAAAGTCCAACCTAAATCAGCTTTAGGAAGATTTATTTTAGGCCCTCTCCAGCACATTCCATTGACTGCTTCCTGGGGTGGGGTCACTATCACTGAGTCTTTATTTAACTGCTTCATGTAGTCAGAGAGCGCATGTCTAAAATTGGTTAATTGCTCATTGGATGAAATAAATTTTGATAAATAGCCACTCCCTAAAAAAGGATAATATTTTTGCATCTCTAAGGGAGTTACAAAATTGGATAGCAGAAAGTTTCGTCCATTTTTCTTTAGCTGTTGATAGAGTAAAACGAACAACGAAGGGTCTTTGGTAAACTCTTCTATTAAAAAACTTATGTTATCAATATGTTGGTCTCTTAGTAATCCTCTTGAGATGCGGAATTTTATAGTTTCATGATCTCTCTTTATGTCGCCGCCTGATAGATATTCTAATAATGAATGGATAGTATGGTTTCTTTTACTTGTTGCCGAAAATTTTTCATCTAATTCACCAAGGTTTGTTTTCAACCAAAGAAAGTCCTCTTCTCTCCAGCTTAATTGAATAGGCGAGCGTTTCTCTACGTTAAAAATGTTCTGATAGGATAGGGAGGACTGAGCCCAATCGTCTTCGAGATAAACAATGTTGTTTATTTTTTCCATGATAGCAAAAATATTATTTTGATACTGTAGATTAAGGATCTGATAATAATCATCGTGGGAAAAAAGCCTTAACTTAAAAGTATCGTTTATTTGTTGAATTTCGAACTTTTTAAATTGGCTTTCTTGAGTAGGTTTTTTGTAGGAAATCTCTAACTTACTCCCTGATGCTGAGTTGGTCTCGCTAACAATTTCATTCAATATATTGTCTAAATCAGTCTCAATAAAATAGTTATTGATGTTAGATGAGCTATCCACTTCAGAAATGGCTCCAGCTGCTCCATTGTGTGAAGGTGTTTTGTGTGCTGTATAGGATATTTTTGCAGAATATGGTATTTCATTAAAGGAGCTTGTTTCATCTGTGAGGAATCTTGCTTCTAAGTCATTTCTTCGAATTGTATCGAGAGCTCCAAATCTTTCACCAATAGAATCCCCAATGCTAAAACTGGAGCCTACTGAGACTAGTTTTTTTCCAAAATTTTTGAGTGTCTGCCATAGCTCGGTGCTTTGCACTTCAGAAATATCAGGTTGTTTAAATGGTCCATGAAAACCTAACTCATTCACTGGCCAATCAAAATCTGTTTCAAAGTTCCTTGCCATTAAGGCCAATAAAAAATTTGGTTTATACATGGTTCTTTGGGGTGTTGATGTATACAGTCCACCAGCGACCATTTCGTGATAGGTTTTAGTAGATTTATTATAGATGAAAGTTTCGATGTGATCTGAATCTAGAAAAATTCCTAATCGTAAATTGGCATTTGCTAATTCTCTTTGGTAAGGGTAAAGAAGAGCGGTAAATAACATAGTTTGTGCAACACAGTTGCCACCCCAGTCGAGCATTGTACCAACGAAATTCGGGTAATCGCGTTTATACTCTGAAAGTACACCATTGATTAATAGGAATCTTATTTTCTCGATATCTTCTTCATCTAAAGTACCATCTGCTGCTAATTTTCGGACCTCTGTTTGGTGAAATTGAATTTTATTATGGACGATATCTTTAGCTAATTCATTGGGATAAAAACCACTATTATGCTCTAGGGATATCATCATGTCCATAATAGGAGCTTCGTTTTCCCCTAAAACTCGGTTATAGGTGTCCTCAATAAAACCTAGTATTTCATCATCCGTGTACAGGGTGGTTTCCTCTTTTAACACTGAGGAGGGAAGCTCACTTGTAAAAAGTTTTTCAGACAAGGATTTAGCAATGAATTTTAGCCGTATTGCTAAAACAAGGCTATCCTTAGCTCCTATTTGCGCAGATGAGGTATTAGCATTTTCGGCACTGCCTGTTTCAGAACTAGCTAAATAATAAAGAATACCTGTGTGCAGGCCAATAGATTTCGCTAGAGCAATATGCTGATTCATTGAGTTCATAGTAGATTTACCTAGTTGGAATAAAGACTTTACTTTTTCCTTAATTTTCTCTGCTCTAAGTCCTTTAATATTATTTGGTAATTGTGGAATCTTTGCGCCTGAGAGTTGTTTAAGGCCAAGTCCACCTAGTAAAATTGAACCAACGAGCCTGGCTGTTTCCATGTTTTTA
>JAYZXX010000251.1:0-5395 GCA_036140815.1 Bdellovibrionota bacterium
GTATCTAAGAAAGTTAAAACAGCAATTGGATTAGGGATTGCGGTAGTGGTGGTTCAAACCATTACGGTTCCAGTAAATAATCTGATTTATAACTACCTTTTAAAAGAAAATGCATTGGCTTGGGCTGGTGTTGAAGGTGTTGACCTTAGCTTTTTGGGTTTGATTTCCTACATTGGAGTAATCGCAGCGATGGTACAAATTCTAGAGATGGCTCTAGATAAATATGTACCGGCACTATATAACGCTCTTGGAATTTTCTTGCCATTAATTACAGTGAACTGTGCGATTTTGGGTGGTTCATTATTTATGGTTGAGCGTGACTACAACTTTTTAGAATCAGTAACTTACGGTGTAGGCTCTGGTTTTGGTTGGGCTTTGGCGATTATGGCTTTAGCGGGTATCCGTGAAAAGTTAAAGTACTCTGACATTCCACATGGTTTACGTGGTTTGGGGATTACTTTTATGATCGTTGGTTTAATGGCTTTAGGATTTTTATCCTTCTCAGGAATTCAACTTTAGGACGCAGGCTTTAGCGAAGGAGACTTAAAAAATGTTAGAAATCGTATTAGGCGTTGCAATGTTCACCGGAGTAGTTTTAGCACTAGTTGTTATTATTTTAGCAGCTAAGTCAAAACTAGTTTCTAGTGGTGATGTAACAATCATTGTAAACGACGAAAAGAAAATTACCGCGCCTGCTGGTGGAAAGTTATTAAACGTATTAGCAGACAATAAATTATTCGTATCTTCTGCCTGTGGTGGTGGTGGTACATGTGCTCAGTGTAAAGTCCGTGTTCTTGATGGTGGTGGAGAGATTTTAGAAACTGAAAAATCCCACATTACAAAGCGTGAGGCGAAACACGGAGAAAGACTTTCTTGTCAGGTAACGGTTAAACAAGACATGAAAGTAGAAGTTGAGGACGAAGTATTTGGTGTTAAAAAATGGAAATGTAAAGTTCGTTCTAACGACAACGTTGCCACTTTCATTAAAGAGCTTGTTCTAGAGTTACCAGAAGGCGAAAGCGTTCCTTTTAAGGCGGGTGGTTACATCCAAATTGAAAGACCAGCTGGCTTATCTATTGATTATAAAGACTTTGATGTAGCTGAAGAGTATAGAGAAGACTGGGATAAGTTTAATCTTTGGAAGTTCAAATCCGTTGAGCCAGAAGAAACCATTCGTGCATACTCTATGGCTAACTACCCTGAAGAGCACGGGATCATCATGTTGAATGTACGTATTGCTTCTCCTCCTCCAGGTAAAGATGATGTTCCTCCAGGAATCATGTCTTCATATATCTTTAATTTGAAACCAGGCGATGAAGTAACAATCTCTGGACCGTTTGGTGAGTTCTTTGCTCGCGACACAGATAAAGAGATGGTTTTTGTTGGTGGTGGAGCTGGTATGGCACCGATGCGTTCCCACATCTTTGATCAATTCAAACGTATCAAGACCGACCGTAAAGCAACTTTCTGGTATGGAGCTCGTTCTGTAAGAGAAATGTTTTACACGGAAGATTTTGATGAAATTCAAAAGGAAAACCCGAACTTCACATGGCATGTAGCTTTGTCAGATGCTTTGCCAACCGATAACTGGGATGGACACACTGGATTTATTCACAATGTTCTTTACGAAGAGTATTTGAAAAACCATCCGGCTCCAGAAGATTGTGAGTACTACCTATGTGGACCTCCAATCATGAACCAATCTGTGATCAATATGTTGATCAATTTGGGTGTAGAGCCAGAAGATATTATGCTAGATGACTTTGGTGGTTAATCCATGAAAAATGTTTTTTTGAAAGGAAGAGTCTCACTCTTCCTTTTTCTTTTTGTAGTTAGTGGTTTTTTTGTTGCCTGTAGTTCTAAGCCGGATTTGGTGCAAATTCAGGGGAGAACCATGGGTACTTACTACTCTGTTAAGTATATCAATGACTTTCCTTCCGTTTCAAAAGAAGTTTTAAAAGAAGAAATTGAGCGTGAATTAAAAGATTTAAATCTTCAGATGTCTACCTACATGAATGACTCTGAAATTTCTCTTTTCAACTTAGTCGACAAAGCTAAGGACTTTCCAATTTCCGATGACTTTGCTAAAACTCTAAAGTTTTCTTTAGAGTTTTCAGAAAAGACCGAGGGGAGGTTTGATCCCACGGTCTATCCATTGGTGAACCTATGGGGCTTCGGACCGAAGAAGGGGCGTAAAGTCCCTAGTAAAGACGAGATTGCGAAAAGACTCAAACTCGTGGGTTACGATAAAATTCAGCTAAAACAAAAAGACGGAAAATGGTTTGTGTCAAAGTCGACTCAAGGAACAAAGGTTGACCTTTCCGCCAGTGCAAAGGGCTATGCCGTTGATAAACTTTCACAAATTTTACGTTCTCATCAGTTCAACAATCACTTAGTAGATATTGGTGGAGAATTGATCGCTAGTGGAAAAAAGTACGACGAGAAATGGACTGTAGCCATAGAAGTTCCAGATGCAGAGAAACAAGCAATTCAGCAAGTCTTAGCTTTTGAAAATAGGGCGATTGCTACTTCGGGGAGTTATCGAAATTTCTTTTCTGAAAATGGAATTCGCTATAATCATACCATTGATCCCAAAACGGGAAATAGTTTTCGCAGTGATTTGGTGTCCGTAAGTGTAATTACTGACCAGTGTTTAAAATCAGATGCAATGGCCACAGGTCTGATGGCAATGGGCTTTGAAAAGGCTAAAAAATTTGCTCTGGAAAATAAGCTCGAAGTGTATTTAATTCGATTTGATGAAAAGGCCAATAAATTTCATAGTTTTGATACATTGTTAAACTATAAGAAATAAGTAACGAGTTTTTATAGAAATGATTTTAGCTCTTCAATAAACCTTAAAAGCTGAGAGGGGTAGTCCCTATCCATATTTTCTGTTCGCGAATTTTCCTCGAATTTTTTTTTATGCATGAAAATTGCGTATTCATAGGAACAACAGTTTAAGTTTGCTAAAAAATTTGTGATTTCAATCTTTTTTACAAGTTTTTGTTTGAGATCGTCTTGTGAGATTTTTATGCCATATCTTGAAATGAAATTTGGATCCACCAACTGTTTGTTTAAATCATTTGGATATTTTTCTGAAAGTAACTTATAAATAGGTTTCAACTTTAGTATAATCTCCACCAAACTTTCAGACTTAGAAACTTCATTGAATGCAATTGAGCGCAGGCTAAGAGTCGAATGTCCTCCGTTGAACATAGTAAATAAATCTTTGTTTGTTAAATCTTTCGCTTTTTCATAGTTCAGGATCGAGCTAGTGCTTCCGATATTTAACCCATTTTCAGCCAAAATTACTTTCGCTAGATTTAAACTATCCTGGTTACCGCGAAAACTACCAGAACGATTGTTTACAAAAAGAACTTGATTGTTAAATATCCTAAACTCACCAGCTGCAAAAATTTGAATTGTATCTGTTTGCGTTTCATTGATTAGAAAGCTTTCGAGAGACAAATGAGCCGCAAATTTTGGTGCATCATTTAACTTCTTAGTTTTATTTTTAAAAAAACGTGGGGAAATAACCAATCTGAAATCACTATCGATTACATAAAGATATTCTCCGTCAGCTAAGCTGTTTATTGAGTTGTTTTTATGAATCAGCTCACCAGCAGAAATCAGTTTTTCGCCAGTGATTGAGCCACTTTCCTTTGGTAGAGGAGAATACTTGCAGGCTTCCATTGCATAGGATTGAACTACTGCAATATTGGTTAAAAATAAGAAAATTAAACTTTTAAACAAATATGTTCCATTCTGAAAAAAATGTGAATCGCAGGCCGAGATATTAGCATGATTTAAAGTGTACTTACTCAGGGAAATACCCCATGGATATGTATATTTGAAATAATTATTAAAATGTAAACTATATTTACTTGTGATATTTGTTAAAAAAGTTGGAAAATCTCTAGGAACTCTAGATTTTTACAATAAATGGGCTTATATTTCGAATTAGGAGAGCCTTATGGAATTATTAAATTACATCTTTATTACAGTTGGAGTCTTAGCAGTGGTGATTGCTGGGATGGCATTGGGTGTGATTTTTAGTAATAAGCCATTGAAGGGCTCTTGTGGTGGCTTAGGTCGTATTATGGGTGATAAATGCGACTACTGCGGCAAAGCAGATGAGTGTAAAAACCGTAAACAGGCCCAAGCTTAGTCCAGCTTATTTGGCCATAGGTCAATGTCTCATCGACCAAAAAAATCAAAAATTTAAAGCTTCTTAACATTCCTTTAGAAAACCTAAAGATGGAGTGATTCCATTTATTTATGCCGATAAGTCTTAGTATCAGGAGGGATTCTATGTCGACGGAAGAAAGTTTGTTTCAAAAATATGGTGGTTTCGAAACTCTAGGGAAATTGGTTCACGAGTTCTATTCAAAGCTTTTGGATGATAGTGAAATTAAACCATATTTTGACGGTGTTAACTTAGAGAAGTTGATGCAGCATCAGGTTAACTTTCTAGGCCTAGCATTAGGTGGTCCTAATAAATATGAAGGTAAAGATTTAAAAACGGCACATGGGCATTTAAAAATAAGCGGGGAGCATTTTTCTATCGTAGCTGGTTATTTGGAAGAAGTATTAGATGAGGCTGGCGTGGATGAACAAGATATAGATGCTATTATGGGAGTTGTTGGGTCGACGAAAGACGATGTAGTTGCGGCTTAAAGCTTGAAAGTGATTTGAAATGAAGTTCAAGAAACAATTTACAGAAGCATTGGATATTGGGAATGAAATACTAGCAATTGTTAGTATGGATCATTTTATATTGCTTCATGTGAACTCTCGTTTCAAAAATATTTTTGGGGATGAGTTTTTAGGGAAGGGTGTTTTTGAGCTTTTCCCTATTGATAACCGTGAGCGTGGCGAAAAAGCATTGTCAAAACGAGGGCGTTTTAAAGCCTTCTATGAACCAACAGAGAACAATTCTTTAAAAAAAGTTTATGAGCTTCAATTTTTGGAAAAGAAATTTGAAGGGCAGTCTTTTTTGGTTCTCTCCATAAATGATGCAAGTTACAAAAGAGAATTAGACAGTTTATCCTCAGTGATAAAAGATCTTGGTGATCAAAAAGAGACTCTAGAAAAGGCCTTCGAAGAAGCGACGAGATTGGCTGCTGCTAAGTCAGATTTTTTAGCGAATATGTCTCATGAACTTCGTACTCCTATGAACGGTGTATTGGGAATGATTGATTTACTTAGAGATACAAATTTGGATCAGAGTCAAAAGGATATGCTTAAAACCATTGGTCAATGCAGTGAAGGTCTATTGGTAATTTTAAATGATATTCTTGATCTAAGTAAAATGGGCAGTAATGAGTTTCATCTCGATGAATCAGAGTTCTCGGTGTGGGATTTATGTAGCCACATTGTTCAGTTAAGTCAGTTT
>JAYZXX010000252.1:0-3808 GCA_036140815.1 Bdellovibrionota bacterium
TGGTTATTCTGAAGTAAGCCTTGAGCTTCTAGAGTCAGGGGTTGAGGATATTTATGTGTCTTACCATGGAGATGGCGCCATATTTAAAATGAAAGATGGCAGGCTTTTGACAGATAAAGTTTATTCCCATTCAAGTGCGATTAATGTTATTGAAGAATATGATAAACTCCATTTTATTGACGGTAAGCTATCTGCAATACAAATAGGTGAAGAGATTTTCGGCTTCAGATACATAAATGGCTTTGAGTCCTATGGTAAACTAATAAATACTGCGTTGAAATTGGTTAATAAGGATGTTGAAGTTGATAAAGTTATTGTGGATTATCATTGCCGTATTGTTAGTTTTAAAGAGGGGGGATATTACGCTAAAGTACCTGTAGATTATACAAAGTTTAAGGAGGTCTACTCGAGTAAAAAACTGCGACAGATTCAAAAAACAGCTAATAAATGCTACCTGCTTACAGATGATAACGAGATGATAATTTATTCAGATGGTGATTTAGAAACTCGCGGTAATCACAGTTTTTCAGGAAATGTTCTATCGGGTGTCGTCCAAATAAATCTATCTGGTGGTGAGATTGAGGTAACAAAAGTAAATGGCGATAAAATTTTGCTCCCTGATTAATGGTTAGATATTTACTGCTCCAAATGAATGATAATTACTATTGAAATAGTAATTATCCTTGAGGGAATTATAGACTTAAATAGTTGTATTTGGAGCACATAGATTTGTTTAAAGCTTTTTTGGGATATTAGCATATAAACTATCTGCGATTAAGTGAGCTAGCTATTGAAATATAAAATTAGTGTAGTTAGGTTCATTGTTCATTGTTTACCAGTTCTAAGAAATGCTTTTTATTAGATTTTCAGCCAAAACCAGAGCTAAGAGTAGAGCTTGATTACAAATACAGCAACATTCTGTCGAATCTTATCCATATTTTAGAATTCTCCTGTACTTAAATGCCGAGCTTTTTTATGATTAGCCGGTGGTATTTCATTTTCTAAAACACTATCTTTTTTCAAAACGCTCAGGTGCTATTGTAAGGAGCATTTCTCGTGTATCCATTTTTGGAATCGGCATAAGTGTCGCGGCCATGATTATTGTATTGAGCGTAATGAATGGCTTGAATGAATCTATCCATAAAAGGTTGTTGTCCATCGACCCACATCTTAGTGTTGATCTAAACTCAGTAGAAGATGCTGGAGTATTAAAAGAAAAACTTATAAAGATAGATCCTGTTTTTGCTCAATCAGAAATGTTTGAGATCACCGAAGAGGATGTGATTTTTCGTACCATTGATGCTTTGTTTTCAGGAGCCATTGCTCGTGGAATCAGCCCTGAGAATTTTGAGAACGTTAAAAAGAAGATCTTTGTCTCAGGGGATGACTCTTACGCTGATATCCAGTTAGAGAAAAATGAAATTGCCATCGGCGAAGACCTGGCTCGCTCTCTTGCGATATTTGAAGGTGATGAGTTAACCATCATTCAGCCAGAATCTCTTCTTTTACCAGCGGATGAAATCCCGCAATATTTACGTCTGAAGGTAAAATTTATTTTTAGAAGTAATGTCGGTGATCTTGATGCAAAGTATATGCTTTACATTCGTGGTAGAAGCTTTCGCGAGTTTCAAGAAAGTTACAGCAGGAAATTTGCTCTGCAAATTTATTTGCAAGACAAAGATCAAATGCCTTTGGCCGAGGACTTATTAAAAAAAGAAAAACTATCTTATAGAACCTGGAAGGATAAAAATTCCAGTTATCTCTACGCTTTAAAGTTAGAGAAAATTGCGATGGGGAGCTTCTTAGGCCTTACCATTTTGATAGCTAGTTTTACCATTATGATGGTGATGAGTTTGTTGATCAGTCAGAAGAAGCAAGATATTGCCTTATTGAAAACCTTAGGCATGACCAATAAAGAGACTAAAGATCTGTTTACTAAATTTGGTTTTCAGTTGGGTGCTTTTGGCGTGATTGGCGGTTTAGTAATCGGTTTGGTCCTTTGCTTCTTAATTGGAACCTTTGAACTAATTCAGCTTCCTTCGGAAGTGTACTATGATCATTTTTTGCCAGTTAAAATTGATTATTTTCTGAGTGCTGCCATTGCTGCTGTAGCACTAGTGATTTGTTATATTGGTGCAGTAATTCCGGCTAGAGCAGGTGCAAAGCAAAGCATGGCCCAGGTTCTGCGACCAGGAGGAAATGAATGAAAAATTTCGTATTTGGAAAAAGTGAGTGGGGCCAAGCGATATTGGGTTTTCGCTTTGGAAATTCAGCAGGGAAAAAAGTTTTGTTACTTGGCGGAGTTCACGGTGATGAAATAGAGGGTATCGCGGTAGCCAATGCCCTTATTAGTAAATACATCGAGCAGGATGATTTAAATCTAGAGCTAAGCATTGTTCCTAGTTTTAATCCAGATGGTACATTGAGTGGTAATCGTAAAAACGCAAATGGTGTGGATTTAAACCGCAATTTGCCTAGTAAGGATTGGACAAGCGATGTTGCAAATGAGCGATATTATCCCGGTACTTCTGCGGGAAGCGAAAGTGAAAACAAAGCTCTTATGAAATACCTTGATGAAAACGATGTAGACTTTATTATCAGTCTACATTCTTTTAGTCGATTTTTATTAAATGTAAATGGCGATTGCGAACCAATTGCTAGTGCCTTGCATAATCTTACGGGCTATCCCATAGATGAGAGCATGGGATATCCCACTCCAGGTTGTTTAGGTACCTACACGGGACTTGAGCAAGGGATACCGACCATTACTTATGAACTAGAAAGAGGGAAGGATCCTAAAGAACTCATAGCAGTTCATTGCAAAGCCATTCATGAAGCATTAAAAGTTTATAGTGAAACGAATTAGAGAGGAAAAAATATGAAAGATTTGATTAATCAGGCATTTGCCGGAGAGATGGATGCAAAGGCTCCTGAAGTTGTAGAAGCGGTTGAAAATACCATTGGTCAATTGGATGCGGGTGAGCTTCGTGTTTGTGAAAAAATCAATGGCACTTGGGTAGTTCACGACTGGGTTAAAAAGGCTATTTTGCTATATTTCCGTCAAAAGGAAATGAAGATTTTTGAAAGTGGTGACATTAATTTTTGGGATAAGATCCCTTTGAAAAAATGGACAGGGAAAGAAGGAGTGAGGGTGGTTCCTCATGCACTTGCTCGAAGAGGTTCTTTTTTAGAGTCGGGGACTATCATGATGCCAAGTTATGTAAACATTGGTGCCTATGTAGGCTCTGGTACAATGGTTGATACTTGGGCGACCGTTGGCAGTTGTGCCCAGATTGGTAAAAACGTTCATCTATCTGGCGGTGTTGGAATTGGTGGAGTTTTAGAGCCAGTACAAGCAAGTCCCGTAATCATTGAAGATAATGTTTTTGTTGGGAGTCGCTGTATCGTGGTTGAGGGTGCTGTGGTTGAAGAGGGCGCTGTACTTGGTGCAGGGGTAACCATTACTGCTTCGACTCATATCATCGATGCAACTAAAGAAAATACAGTTTATAAAGGTATTGTTCCAAAAAACTCAGTGGTCATTCCTGGTATGCGAGAGAAAAGCTTTGCCGCAGGTAAATTTGGAGTTCCTTGTGCTTTAATTATCGGTAGCAGAAGTGAAACAACAGATAAGAAAACTTCTTTAACGGATGCCTTAAGAGATTTTAATGTGCCAGTGTAAACTGGCCCCTTTAATTGCGGATAGAAGTTCCTAAGTTTTCGAATTGGTAAGGCATTTGCAATTTTATTGGCTATGAAGCGATTTTGCCCTCGATGCCATTCAAATTCTACCAATCACATCCGAAAT
>JAYZXX010000253.1:0-8713 GCA_036140815.1 Bdellovibrionota bacterium
CAAAAAAAAGATAAATAATAATAAACAAAACTTACTTTTATAAGTCAGCTGCAATAGAAAGATATCACTATAGGAAGTTCTATTATTTTATAGATGTATATCTCAAGTATGGTTTCTGCTCCTCAAAACCTTGAGGAAATTTCTTCTTAGCTTCTTCACTTGAGACGGTAGGAGGAATAATTACCCTCTCCCCTTTCTGCCAGTCGGCTGGAGTAGCTACTCCATATTCATCAGTAATCTGAAGAGCATCAATCACTCTTAGTATTTCATTAAAATTTCTTCCCACTGACATAGGATAGGTCATGCTAAGGCGAATCCTTTTTTCTGGATCAATAATAAAAACAGATCGCACGGTAAAACTTGTACTTTGCCCAGGGTGAATCATGTCATATAATTTAGCAACGTGGTGATTAGTATCTGCTAAAATAGGAAACTGAAGATCAGTATCTTGAGTTTCATTAACATCTTTAATCCATTTTTCATGCTCCACAACAGAATCTGTTGAAAGTCCAAGAGGTTTAACATTTCTTTTTTCAAACTGCAGGGCTAGTTGAGAAGTTCTTCCCATTTCCGTTGTACAAACCGGAGTAAAATCTGCGGGGTGACTAAAGAAAAACACCCAAGAATCTCCAATAAACTGATGAAAGTCTATATCGCCTTTTTGAGAGATCATTTTAAAGTTGGGTGCTAAATCACCTAAAAGTAAAGACATGAAATTCTCCTGTCTAGAAAATATAAAAATAGTAAATCAGCTTCGGTAGCCTAACATCTAATATCTATTTAAACATATCCTGCAAAAAACGAAATGTTAATAGTTCCTAGTCTGGCAAAGTCCCAAAAGAAACTCTGCTTAAGTCTATAGTGAAACTAATAAACAAAAAAAATAAAAAGGTTTTTTATTGCAAAAGCAATGAATAAAAGGACCCTTAAAATTTACAAAATAATCAAGTAAGTTTAGTGAGTAGCTTTAGCGTCAATTTGAACTGGAAAATCATAACGCTCAAAATCTAGAATAGACTGAAGCTCCTTCAAGCCATCTAGAATTGGTAAGACTTCTTCAGCAATATACTTAGAGTCTTTGTGCATAAAGGCAGCCAATTCAATATAAGGAAGAAAACTAAAGCTATAGTATGACTCTGGCAACTTTCTACTAGTAGTCAATGAAGCGATGCCCACTTCAGGATCATAATTGGCCTCAATCCGATATTTATTAAAAAAGTAGGTATCAATGCCTTCTACAATTTTATCAACATCCTTCAAAGCGTTATGGTCTGAACTTAGTCTTTTTATAAAATCCGCTAGACTCTTTTGGTCTCTTAGAATAGGAAACTCTAATTGCAACCATTGAAAAAAGCTTTCAGCTTCACCTAGCTCCCAGTATGGCTCTGTTTTGTAGTAGGTATCGTAGGATTCCTTGGCTAAGATTTTATCCACTCTACTTGGAGCCATTGTTGGAATTACTACCCCACTCGCTACGAAGCCTCTATAGATTCGATCATCAGTATAACGAAGTTCTCTCATAAAAAGATGACCATCGCGGTCATATTGATCTAGGGCATCGTAAAAACGGATCGTCATAGAAGGTCTTTCTACAAAATCAATACTTAGATCCTCGATTTTTTCAGCACTCGTTAGCAAAACAAATTGAATTGCTAATGTTTCGTCCTGGTTTCCATTGCGAGCCTTAAGCATAAACTGCAATTCTTGCCAAACGCTTCTAGCAATGATGAAATTGGAAGTTGTAAGGGAATTAAAATGGGCAGCAATGATGAGAGTCTCAGTTAAATTGTAGGCGAAGATTTCATCCGTTTCCATTTTAGAAAGAATTTCTTGCATAGACATTTCAAGTTCTTCTAATTCTTGGCTCAACTCTTTAAGGAAAGACTCTACTACTTTTTCAAAATGCTCACCAAACTTTTTCACAGAAGACTTACTGAGCTTAGTTGCCTTTTCTTTGCTTGTAATAAAAAAGTGCTTCGAAGCTTCATCTTCAATGGCTTTCAATTTTTCTTCAAATTCAAGCCTGTCATTTCGTATTGGTTCCGTGGCTAAATTTGCAACATAGTCATCCATTTGATACTTGGTGCTTCCTCTTTCTCCTTCAAAGCTTAAAGCAATTCTCATTAAGTCTTCTACAGTGCTCAAGGCTTCACGGTGTTGGTCAACAGCTTCCCCCAAAGCATAAGAAAACTCATTAAGATCTTTAAACCCATATTGAAGAGCAAAGCTTTGTGCTTTGATCCAAACCTCTTTTGCAGTACGACCTTGTTTTTGCAAAAAACCAGTTTTCAACAAAGCCTGCTCAAATTCCAAAATTTCCTGAAAAGAGATCTCAACAGCAGAAACATTACAAGAACGAGACTTCCCAGCAGAAAAACCTGCCAATGGAGTCATAAGACCAAATACTAAAACTAAAGATACCCAATAATTTCCCACGAATAAGATATACATAATTTCTTGGCATAAATTAAATTCAAAGTATTTCTTAGAAAATCTTACCCGCTTCCAATTGTACTCAAATCAAAATAAAGCCACTTTCACCGCAAAAACATGTCATTTGGGTGGCAGCCACCCAAATGCATCACACACCGAATGTCAAAAGGGTGGCTGCCACCCTTTTGACATTTGAGCAAAATACTAGTGCTTCAGAAGGGCGGCTCATTCAAAGAACAAAACCGAGGAGCTAAAACCACCCCCCCAACAAAAACAACATCATTCAGCCCAAAAAGAAAGCAAAACACCCAGTAAAGCCACCAAACCCCTTCCCTACTTGTTTACATTAATCTGCATATAGAATAGGATAACCCATTAATTATTTTTCGACATGAGGTTAGAAAATGAGTGAAGTTGTTTATTGTAATAGAACATTAAATTTAAAAAGAATTAAATACATCGGTTTTGATATGGACCACACCTTGGTTCGTTATGATATTGAAAAGTTTGAACACTTAGTTCACGAAGAAACTCTTAGAAAACTACAAGACTTAAGAGATTATCCCAAAAGCGTTGGAGAAATTCCTTTCGAACCGACTCGTGTAATTCGTGGACTTGTCGTGGATCAAAGAAATGGAAACGTATTAAAGCTAAACTTACATGGTGCCATTCGCCAAAGTTATCACGGAACAAAACCAATTGATTATAGAAAGCAAAGAAAAATCTATCGTGGTACGATGGTGGATTTAGGAGATAAAAACTTTTTAGCAATTGATACAGCTTTTTCAATCGCTTACTTAAATATCTTTATGCACTTAGTAGACATGAAAGATCGTGATTTAGATTTAGACCTTCCTAGTTACGAACAGATTTCTCAAGACGTATTAGACTGTGTAGATTTATGTCACAGAGATGGCAGCGTGAAAGACATCGTTGCCCAGGACCTTGAAAAATACATCATCAATGATCCTGAAATGGTTGCCTCACTAGAGCGCTATCTAAAGCATGGTAAGAAATTGTTTGTGTTAACAAACTCAGATTACAACTATACAAAAAAATTATTAGACTACTCTATTAATCCTTTTTTAAAAGAGGCAAAGCATTGGTCTGAAATTTTTGAATTTGTAATAACATTGGCTGCAAAACCAAGATTTTTCTACGACAGCTTAAACTTTATGAAAGTTGATCCAGATACAGGATTAATGAGTAATCATGATGGACCTGTAACACCGGGTATCTACCAAGGCGGTTGCGCATTAAAATTTACTAACGATATGAAATTGGATGGAGAAGACATTTTATATGTTGGTGACCACATTTATGGTGATATCGTTCGATTGAAAAAAGACTGTAATTGGAGAACAGCCCTAGTTGTAGAAGAACTTCGTGAAGAGGTAGAAAAAAACATTGAGGCAAAACCAATATTCCAACAAATTTGGAAACTAATGGAAGACAAAACTCCTCTGGAAGCAGAATTACAAAATTTGGAAGACCAGAAACGGGAAAAGGGGAAAAAAGATTTACCTGAGGAACGAATGGATTCCTTATTAAGAGAAATAAATGATGTGGATAAACAAATTAGTAATTTAATTGGTGAGCACCAATCCGTATACAATCAGTACTGGGGCGAAGTAATGCGCACTGGAAATGAAGAAAGCTATTTTGCCGCTCAAGTGATGAGATATGCATGTGTATACACAGCAAACTTAGGCGACTTACTCTCCAACTCTCCAAGAACCTACTACCGCTCCCCAAGAAACCGACTACCTCACGAACAGGTATAAAACGATAAGGCCTCATTCCGAGGCCTTTTATTTTAAATTCCCAATACATACTTTCTTAAATACTCTGGAAAATTGAAAAATCGAATTTACGAAATACCAATAGCTCATTCTGATAGCGAAGGTTTTGTTAAATCATAGCATCGCCATGGTCGTATTTTCGTCTAAGCATAAATTCAACAAACACTTTTGATAAGTCTAATTTCCCTGCAAATAAAATTGTCTCCATGGCAAATAGCTCTAGGTTAAGATATCAGGCCTTGCGTTATTCTATGAATGAAATTTGCATGAAGAAAAAATGTTTAGTCTAATGAATTCAATGAAAGGAGCAAATAATGATTCAATTAAATTTAACTCTTGCTACGTTAATGCTTTTGTTCGCGTTCTCGAGTGAAGCTAGCGAAACAGGGCAAGGACTCGAATTAGAACAAATCTACAAAGAGATTTCCACAGCACAGTTTAAAAATTCAAATGTGATAGCCTTCTGGGATTTATCCATAAAAGACGTAGTGGGCAGAGATGCAAATAACAGTAAAAGAGTATTAGAGGATACCTTTAAAACAACGAGCGAAAACCTTGATCGCATTGCAATGCTACTGAAGGAAAAACACCAAATCGAAATCCAAAGTTTTCCCGCTCGTGTGATTTTACAAAAAGGTTCAAAGCAACTCACCACCATAGAAGCCGCCGAAAAAAAGATTCTCGATAGCTGCAGAGAACAATTCAACGATTGCTTTGTTCATTACAGTAATGCCGAAGAAGCTCCCTTCGATTCTCGTGGCCAAATCTTGGGACTTCCCTATTACAAACTCGCCTTTATCAATGTGATTGGAATAAGGAAATAGTAAGTCTGGATTTTCAGCTGTAGGCCAAAAGCTAGATATCATTAAAAGACATTTCCTAGCTTTAAGCCTACAGGTCCATTGAACAGTTATTTTGCAGTTTAGATTATCTTAACCTGAGATAATGAAAATCACACTTCCTGTTTTTTGATAATTTAAAAAATCATTTTGTTTTTTCCAAAAAACCAGTCGGCCACCTAGTTCCATAAAAAGCTCTTTTTGATACATTATATTTGATGGCAAGTCTTTTATTTTTCTGAGAAAAATAAATTACATTTTTGGTGTACGAAGGAACAATCCAAAAATCGCCATGTTTTTTTAAGAAGCCCGTGACTAAATTGCTATAACGACAGCCCTCTTCTTGCATAAAATAATCATAATCACAAGTATAGGAAGTAATAGATTGGTCTTCGTTTAAAACAAGATACAAAACAAACCGGTCATGTTTACCATTAATATTATTGCTGAATACCCATAGCCCTGCTATTTTTTTTGCTGCAGATACCATCGGCGAAACTTCTAACAACTCACTATACAAATCGATATCCAAAGTAGAAAATAGGTGCGCCACAATTTTTCTAGTCATAACGCTATCTAGATCGTTAAAGTTTCTTCGACGTAATAAATAGATTGTTTCATGAACGAGAACTGCATCTTGCTCTATTTTTTTAAGACCATTAAAATGATTAAAATTTACCAAAAGATCCATATTGTCTTTAAAATTCACTATTTGTTCATACTCCCAATTGCCATTAGGGCAATCCTCTCTTTTAGGAAAAATTGACCATAGAGAATCATTTACAACACCCAGTTCTGAATTTCCAAACTTAGGCCAACGCGCAAGTACTTCAGCCTTAGCCTTAACATAGTCGTTGTAATAATCTTCGCTGATTGCCAGGATTTTATTTTCTATCATATCTAAGTTCATACTAGGATCTAAAGTTAGCTGATGCTCATCTTGCATTTCAAAAATATCTACAAATAAAATATTTTCGACTTCCTTAGTTTCGGCATTTCTACAGACCCAACCACCTGCACCATTTCCACCCTCTTTAGAAGCAAAGCTAGTTGAAGCCAGGCCTATAGATATTAAAAAGTACATATAAAGTTTCACTTCGATTCTCCCTCTGTTAAATCAAAAAATTGTGTGTTCAAACAGTAAACTGCATTTTTCCTTTTGGATTTTAAATTTCGCTCAAGGCTTTTTCGAAAATCTCTAATTAGTTTCTTAATCGCAGGTAACTCTTCTCTATCAATTGTTAATATTGTAGAAGCAATTTCTCTCTGATCTACATCTTGCTCAAAAAGAGCAAGCATTGCTTTCTTCATTAGTTGAGAGTTAAACTTTTTCAAGGCTACAGATGGAGTGTCTTGAGGAGTAACGAGATACTGGAAGTTATCAATTAACTTGCCATCTTTCTCTTCGAGTAATTTCAAGTTTTTCATGCGAGCTATGGCAAGTTTAACTTCTTCCTTCTTAATCCCTAATCGATTTGCAATCCATTCCTCATCATTATGAAAGTCATCCAGTCGAGTCAGCTCAAGAATTGCAAAATGATACCAATCCGATATTACTTGAAAATACTCTAAGCCAATCTGTTCATATTTCTCATTCGACTTCTTAATTTCTCCTAGCCGATGACTAAAAGCCTCTTTTTCTGCATGCTTTCTAGAATGTAGAGCTCCAACAGAAAGACAAAATATTTGCTCTTCTTTATCAGAAAGTTTTAATTTTTTTACTAATTCCTGGGCCTTCCCATAAGACAAACCTTCTTTTTCATTCAAAATTTGACTGAGCCTCGAAGCAGATAGTTCAAGATACTTGGCAAAAGCACGAAGAGAATAAGACTCGTTCAAAGCCTTCCTTCGCCTCAGCTCATCCATTAAAATGTCCCTATAGGTCTTTTCTGTCTCACTATGCATGTGTCAGTTATTATTGGAGATTGCAATATTTCGCAAGTTTTCACCAAACAAAGTGTTTTGCGGGCTACCAAACAGATAATTTTTTCGAAAAGCCTGAAAATTAGATAGCCCCTTGGGAAAGCTCTAAATCCGAAATAAGCCTCAGGGAATATCACTATAGCAAATATCTCATGATGCCGAGGAGGTGCCATTAGGGGCCTATAAATCCCTCTCCCATATGTACTTCCTCAGCCAATACAGATGAAATCATCGACCAGGGGGCACAATTGGATAGCTGTTTCTCTCTTCTTGTTCTTGGTAAAATTTTAATAAGGCTCTTGCCCTTTCAGTTAACTCCTTTGGAACACCACGAGCATCTAAAACCTCGAGCGCATTATGCGTGGTACTTTGCCCACTAACGATATCATGGCTGCCAAGCATAACCTGGAAATTAACAATTTCTGGATAAAACTTTGCAAGCTCAGCTAGTTTTCGATCGTGGGTAATTGTAATACTCAATGTATTTTTGTTCATAGCTAAAGCTTCAACGGTTGCCACCTCGGCAGCCCTTTGTTCTAGACCGGAAGTTCCAGTTAAAATCTCATCCATTAACACGAGTTTATGTCCTCCGAAAGAATTGACATGATGAAGGACTTCAGAAATTCTATCGGCTTGACTTTCAAAAGTAGATTTTCCGTCTTCTGTTCTATCTCCCTCTTTAAAATTACTTACCAAACGCATAGGAGAAATAGTCATTGCTTCTGCTGGAACAGGGAAACCAGATTGTGCCATCAAAGAAAGGATACCTATCATTCGTAAATAAGTAGATTTCCCTCCAGTGTTCGGACCGGTAATGATTTTCATGTTCGCATGGTCATTTAGATCTAAGCTTAAATTAATAGAATTTTCACGGCTAAATTGGTCAGAAGAAAAACGGAGATAAGGGTGATGCCCATTGGTAATTGAAAGGACTGGTCTTGAACTTTCAATTACTGCAGGAAATACGAGCTTATCCGAATTTTTAGCATAAAAGTCAGCCATACTAACTAAAACATCTAATTCAGCTAGAGTACTTAAGCTACGAACTGTTTGGTCAAAATTTTTGTCAAAATCCCGTTCAAAACTTTTGAAGGTTCTTAACAATCCTGTTGGATCGAAAAATGATACTAGTTTTGACTTATAAGACAAAATATTGGTTTCAAAATAGGAATCTTCACGAAATGATTCTTGAATAGTATCCCAGCTATCGAGACCTTGAAATTCTGAATTCATTTCACTTAGTAATTTTTTAATATTGTTCCCGTGACTTTTAAGAAGGGTAATTTCTGGGATTTTGATCGAATTGGCCATGTATGCTTGCATAATACCCAAAGAAAATAGAGAAATCGAAGTATCAACAGCAGACACAAAAAGCGCCAGAATGGGCGCATAAGCTATCCCCTTATAGAGTCCTAGAATTTTTTTATTCAAAGAAATTTTTTGAATATCAGCAATTTCTAAATTTGCTTCTTTAATCTGTTCGAGATTATTTCTAATTTGCCCCAATAGTTCGGGATTTTGTGAAAACTTTAATATCATCTCTTGACGTTTTTTTATTTGAACTGGATCTAATAACGGGTTTTTTAGCATATAGTCTAATCTAGCTCTGCCCCAGGTGGTGATTGCCATTTCAACTAAGTTAGGTTTAATAATTCGTTCGTAATCTAAATCCACCCTGGTCTTTTCATCGATTGAAAATTTAAAACTATCTTTTTC
>JAYZXX010000254.1:0-16101 GCA_036140815.1 Bdellovibrionota bacterium
CTGATCAGGGTTTTGCCACCATTGTAGATATAGACAATATTGGAGCCAATCTTCAATACGGTTGGGAAAAGTTTTTAAGCCCCCCCATTTCTGTCAGAATTGACCTAGATATTAATATTGGTCAAAATGCATCCATCGCAATGCTTAATTTTGGCTATTCCTGGGCATATTAAGCTTCACTAAACTAGCCAAAAAGGCCGACTTGAGTTGATCTAGATCATCATAGTTATTCTCTAAAACAATGTCTGATTTCGCTATTTTAATAGATTGTGGGATTTGATTTTTCACTCGATCTAAGGCTTGCTCTCTACCAATAGAGTCACGATTCATGATTCTTTCAATCTGCAGCTCTTGGTTTACACTAACACAATAAATTAAATCAAAGTCGTCCTCTCTCTGTTTCTCAAATAAAAGAGGGATTTCATAAACAATCCATTCTTCTTTTTCATTTTCTAACTTCCAAACTTCAAATTTATTTTTTACTTCAGGGTGTAAAATGTTTTCCAAGAGAACAAGTAAATCCTTATTCTTAAACACCAAATCCCCCAATGCCTTTCGGTTGATTTCTTGAGCTTCATCTAAAATTTGTGGACCAAATTGGTTTACTATTTCTGTATAAGCTCTCTGTCCTTTCTTCATCAAAGAATGAACAATCTCGTCTGCTGACAATGTTTTAAACGAATTTTCTTCAAATAACTTTCTGACTTGCGATTTGCCACTAGCAATCCCACCTGTCAGCCCGATGCATTTCGCCATATTTTTATCTCATTGAGGTACGGTTTCCTTGATCTCTTTACTAGACCTTCGTCTTTGATTTAGCCTTAATATACCGTCTTTCTCAAGATAAATTCTAGAAAAGTCGATATATAATCAGGAAATTATGGAAAAGTTTGGAAAATACTATTTATTAGACAAGATTGCAACCGGCGGAATGGCTGAGGTTTACCTATCAAAAATCGTAGGTGCCGAGGGCGTTAATAAATTCATTGCCATAAAGCGAATCCTTCCACAGTTTTCTGAAAATGACGAGTTCAATGCAATGTTCAAAGAAGAAGCGAAAATTGCAGTGAATATTTCTCACTCTAACGTTGTACACATTTATGATTTTGGAGAAGAAAAAGAAAGACTCTATCTTTCTATGGAATATGTTCCAGGAAAAAACCTTCGTCAAATTTTAAATACCTTGAAAAAACGCCAGGAAATGATCCCTCTTCCCTATGCCATTGCTATTATCAATGAAGTAGCAAAAGGCCTTGATCATGCTCACAAATGTTTTGACCGCACAACCGGAAGGCCCTTAAATATTATTCACCGAGATATTAGTCCACAAAATGTAATTTTGTCTTACGAAGGCGAAGTGAAACTTTTGGATTTTGGTATTGCAAAGGCCGAATCAAAAATAGAAACCACAAAAGCTGGTACCTTAAAAGGTAAATTTGGTTATATGAGCCCTGAACAAGCAGAAGGTTTAGAGCTAGATTCAAGAACAGATATCTTTTCATTAGGCATTGTTCTTTGGGAGATCCTCGCCGATGAACGCTTGTTCATGGCTAAAAATGAAATTCAGACCATCCGCCGTATTCGCGATTGTGTGGTTCCAAGCCTGACAAAAACCAACTCTGAAGTAAATGCTGATCTAGAAAAGATCGTATTAAAATCATTGGCTAGAGACAGAAATATTCGATACCAATCTGCTGGAGAGTTACATAAAGATTTAAATACTTACCTAAACCGTCACTACCCTGATTTTACTTTAGGTGATTTAGGAAACTTTATGCGTCGTTTGTATAATGATGAGATCATCGACCTCCGTGAACAAATGATCGAATACGCCGCGCTTGGTGACCCGATTGAAGCGAATAATGATTGGATCGATGAAAACGAAGATAGAACCAGAATTTTGAATGATTCTGCAAACTCTTTCTTTGAGAACAGCCTTACATACGACCCTATGGCTGAGTTACAAAAACAACGAAATGACAATAATATCTCGAACTGGCAGAAAAATAATTCTGTAGCCACAACCACTCACCTGCCAAAAGGACCATATGGCAGGTCTGTAGGTGAAAAATCTCATTTTTTTAGAAATATGCTGATGGTTCTTATTATAGGTCTCGGAGCTTATTACTATGTAAAAACAAATACAAAGCTCTTAGAAAAACTCCCTGACATATCAAAAGTAAACTTTGAAGAAGCAAAGCAACTCGCTTCCATTACCCCAAAAGAGGAAGAAAAACAGGTTTATTATAAATACTTTATAAATTCAAATCCTCCAGGTGCGGCAATCTATATTAATGATAAAGAGTCTGGGTTTTACACACCGGGTAGAATACAAATAAAACCTAATACGAGTTTTAACCTTAGTCTAAAACGAGACGGTTACTTTCCATATTCCAGAAAACTAGCTGCGACTCAAGATGGACAGCAATTTAAAGCAACTCTTCTTAAAGCTAGCTTTGCATACATTAGTGTTAAGGTTGTGCCATCTCAGGCGGTAATCTATATCAATAATCAGAAGTTAAGCGAACAACCACCGCTTAAAAACTTCCCTATTCCTGCCGGGGAACGAATACACATTCGCGCCTATAATCCAACCACAGGAGCAGCCGCTGAAGAGTATATTACTGTGAAACAAGATACTCACAAACAACTCTCTCTTTTCTTGAAAAAATAAAGAAATCAATCGTATAATAGGCCAACAGGGGTTTATTTTATGAGCAATATAGTATCAAGATTTTGCCAAACAGCAATTCGCTTAGATTCAAAAACAGCAGTGAAAAGAAAAATCAAAGGCAAATGGCGCAGTCATAGCTGGAGAGAATATCATGAAAAAGTAGAGTCCCTAGCTTATGGCTTAAAATCTCTAGGATTTAATAAAGGCGATCGACTTGCCATTATTAGTGATACTCGATTTGAATGGGCGACAACCGATCTTGCCTGCCTCGGTTTAGGGGGACTCCTGGTTCCCATCTATGCCAGTAATAGTAAAGAAGACATTGAGTACATTTTAAATAATTGTGGCGCTAAGATTTTAGTCATTGAAAACAATATGCTTCTAGAAAAGTTTAAACAAGTAGCTAGTAAGTGTGAAAAAATTGAGAAAGTGGTGATCATTGACCACGAAAGCAACGAAGAATTTGATAGCTGGGAATCTATAATGCAAAAGCCAGAAGATGGCTTTTTAGAAAAGCAAGCCGCTAATGTATCCACAGAGGACATCGCTACTATTGTATATACGAGTGGAACAACAGGAAAGCCGAAAGGTGTGGTACTATCTCACAAACAAATCATGTCAGAAATTGTAGATGCATTTGATGTGTTTAATGTAACACAAGATGATGTAAGTCTGAGTTTTCTCCCCTTCTCTCATATTTTCGGCCGATGTGAACATTGGGGCCATGCCTATGTTGGCTTTTTAATGGCCTACGCTGAAAACATTGAATCCCTTCGCGATAACTTGGTTGAAATTCAACCTAGCTTTTTAGTTGCTGTACCGAGAATCTTTGAAAAGATATACAATGGAGTAATTTCGGCGGCAGAGGCAAGCCCCATAAAACATCGACTCTTCCTTTGGGCATTAGATTTAGGAAAAAAAGTCAGCTGGCATAAACAATACAAAGAACAGATTCCGATGAAGCTGCTGATCGAGTACAAGCTTGCCCATAAATTGGTTTTTTCTAAATTAATGGAAAAGTTAGGTGGCAAAGTTCGTTTTGCCGTATCTGGTGGTGCTCCCCTTAATGGTGATATTGCAGAGTTTTTCCACGCAGCGGGCCTGTTAATTCTGGAAGGCTATGGACTTACTGAAACATGCGCAGCTGTGAGTTTAAATACTCACTTAGACTATAAATTTGGTAGCGTAGGTATTCCACTCGGAAACTCTGAGTTTAAAATCGCAGAAGATGGGGAACTATTGGTAAAAAGCGATAAAGTCATGATTGAGTACTACAATAATCCTGAGGCGACCAAAGAAAGCTTTACAGAAGATGGCTATTTTAAAACAGGTGATGTAGCACATATCGATGATAAAGGTTTTGTTAGCATTACGGATCGAAAAAAAGACTTAATCAAAACGGCTGGTGGAAAGTACGTCGCCCCACAAAAGCTAGAGAAGCTTTTTAAATCTAGTAAATATGTATCTAATGTTTTGATTCACGGTGATAAAAAGAAATACATTGTAGCTTTAGTCACCCTGGAAGAAGAAGAAATTTTAAAATACGCCAAAGAAAAACAAATTGAATTCTTAAATTTTAAAGATCTAGTGGATAAAAATGAAATCTACCAATTAATTCGTCGTCATGTTGCTGACATCAATTTAGACTTGGCAAGCTATGAAAGCATCAAGGCATTTCATATTTTGGATCATGATTTTACCATCGAAGGTGGACAACTGACACCTAGCTTAAAAGTAAAAAGAAAACATTGTGACTCTTTATACTCAGAACAGATTCAAAAGCTTTTCGGCAATGAAGCCAGCCAAAATGTATCTTATTGATTGATATAAAATCGAAAACCAAATCCAAGATAGAGCCCTCCTAAATCCAGGGTTCTATTGTTTCCATCTGAGTTTAAAACCGCTTCCCCTTCGCTAACATTCCCTAGAAAAGTAGTTGCTGAAGAGCTGTACTTTAGTGATTTTGCTTGCAGCTGGCGATAGCCGAGATCTAGTAAAAAAGTAGTGTCGGCACTAAAATTATATTCATAGCCCAATTGAATTTCCCCCATTACCAGGCTTTCAGAGGACTTTTCTGTGAAATCAGAAACTGCGTAACCAGAGATATTACTATACTCATTGGTTAAATTAACAGTGGCCTGCCCTACACTAACTAAGGCATATACTTTTGACATCGGACTTAGAAACCACGAATACTCAAAACCCACTTTATAAATTTGCACACTAACTCCTGAGCTGAGATCCATAAGATCACTCCCCCCAGAGTCTTTTCCTTTAATATCCTTCATTTTATCTGGCTGATACAATTCTGCTGAAATACGAAAACCGATGTTTTGCGCACCAAAATAGACTCCAAATTCCCCACTGGTAGCAGTGGATACCGAATTACTAAACTCGGTACTAGCGCCACTAGAATCTTCATATGCCTTTTTGGCTAAACCACTTTGAGCATATGTACCGCGCAGATAAGTTCCAATGCTTTGCTTTGTAAGATCGAAAACACGGGCCTGACTGATTGGAGATAAAATTAAAAATAGTAATAAATAACGAATCATCAATTCTCGCTTTTAAAATGTCTCCTTAACATTTTAAACACATTATCGAAGCCTTCGGAAGACCGGAAATCATCCATTAGACTCAATAGGTCTTCTAGGCGAGATTCCTGAGCAATTTTACAAATCGCCTGGCTCTGTGCTGCCCTTAAGTCTGGATCATTCAATAGCGCCAAAAACAAAGGTTTTGCTTGTGACTCTAGGCGAGTTAGCAAACGCCTTACTGCAGATAAAGAATCAAGATCATCTTTTTTAGCATTTCGCCAAGTTTGCAGTTCGGTAATCGCATCATAAAGAACTTCAGGATTTTCTTGTAAAAGCTCCCCTAGTTCTAAAATTAAGCTTGCTAACCAATCCGGATTTGTTCCCAACAAGAAGAACAGATGGTCCATTTGTACTCTCTCTATATCTCCCATTTGATTTAAATTATTCACAAGGAGGAGAATTTCCTTTTTTCCTAGAAAAGGATGATTAAAAAAGAACTCCAAAAGACTAAGGCTTTTATTAGCATCTACACTTAAGGTATGAACAAGACTCGGCAGAATAAAATCTAAATTTTTAAATTTTGACAAGGCGAATATAACATTTACGACCTCCCAATTCTCAAAGCCTTGTCCCTCTATCTTCAAAAGATCATACAGTCTTGACAAAATTTCTTCTCGTTGATTGGACGAGTTGATGCTTTTTATGAAGGCTTGCATATTTTCAATTTGATTTTGCTCTAAGCTGGTAAACCAGCTAAGGCCAGCTTCAATTAATTCTTGCTGCTTACCAACTCTCTTTAATTGCAAATACCAGTTACTCAAATGAGTAAAAATCCCTATTTTCATTGGTTCATGGACTAATGAAGTATAAATTCGTGAACGTTTTTGCACTCGATCTCTTTTGGGAGTAGCATCATAAAGGCTTTTATAAACCTTAGCAAAAAACTTTAAATAGCCTCGATCATTCAATTCTTCCAAAACTTCAAAGTTTCGCGAAATGTTACGCATCTTTACAAGTTTTTCTTTTCGCCTCATAAACTTTGCATAACCCACTCCTAGGTTAGTTAACTTCTTCAAAGTTTTTAGCGTGGCTTTGAAATTAGAGCTTCTGGCCAGCTCCATTTGAAAATAGGTACCAACATCCTCTACACCTACAACCGGAACAGCACTAGCGATAGAAAGACGACTATTTTGCACTAATATTTCCGCTCTTTCCAAAGGATTTGCCAATCTCATCATAGGTTCAGAATCTTTACCTATATAGATCGGGATCATTTTTATCGAGCTCGTCGTATATTCAAAAAAACCGTTCCAATCAAAGTTTTCATCTTCAAGTTCCCTGATTGCCTGCCATAAAGCGACAAGGCTATTCCCACGACTGGCCATCTCAACTAAGCCTCTGACAAAGTCCAAATAAAAACTTTTCTTCTCTTCTGAAGAGATTCCTGGATACTCAAATATCCCTTGTTGATACAAATAGTTTTCGTCTCTCGTTCGATGCCCCATTTCCATTTGATACAAATAGGCTTCTTCATCTTCTTGCCAGGAAAGATCAGCTAAGTCATATTTCGAATCATTCCATATGGATAGATTTTTTTGGCGATCAGCATCACTATATGCAATTGGCTGAAAATGGAATGGCTCAATAAGGGGATCGTTTATCAAAAAAGCCAGGTCAAAAATCTGAGAAAATAAGTTAGTAGACTGGGCTTCTGATAACCAAGCAATCAATCCAGAAGGAGTTTGCAGTTCATTTTGGTTTTCACAAGACTTTTGAACTAGAGACTCTAAATATGCAACTAGTTGTGGAGAATCATTTTTTAGACTTAGTAGAAACTCTATGCTCTGGTTAAGGCTACCATCTTTGTATGCTTCCTCAATTTCATCCAACAAAGGGTAGAAATAACTTGCCTCAAGAACATTAGAAGATACAAAGCCAGCCAGTAAATCTAAAACACTCTCTCCGCCAGCCAGTTGAATACTTTCCAGAAGCTCCATGATCTCATAAACACGTCCGTCTTCTTCCGCTCCAAAACAAATTGCTAAATTACGTAGGTAATCTGAATTCCAATTTCCTTGATGATCCAATATTCTTTTACAGCTACTATAGTCCTTCCTAAGTGGGATTGGGGTAAAAGCGTAGCTTTTATAGTAGTCTTGAGGATCACCGCTAAAGGCATTATACACGCTGTTTCTTTGTTTTGGATTTAAACTTTCCAGCGGAAGTTCCTTGGCAATTTCATAAAAGAAATTTACTAAACGGCTAAGCTCCCCTGTTTTGCCCAATTGGGCCGTCAGTTCTATGCTTTGAAGAAAACTTTCTTGAACAAATATTCTTGATAAGACTGGGTTCACAGAACTTACGAAACTTTTGTCACTTAATAGGTCTTTTAAAAACTCTTGAATCGGCCGATCTACAGATATGTGCATCACACTAGCTATGCTTGAAAAAAAGTCGCCCAAAGCCGGAGCCTCATTTTCCCATAAACGAATCATATTTTTCGCCATTCTTTTCAGACGTAGCCTCGTTACAGAGCCTGGTTTTACCAATTTGCTAACAATGGGTAAAACTTTATAACTAGGGCTTTCTGGAAAATCCATTTGCCCTAAGTACAATCGAAGTTTTGCTGACAAAGCTTTCGCTGTTTGATCTCTTAAAGCCAATGCATCCAGAGCAACAATTCTTTGCTTCAAACCGAAGGAAGATTCTTGCCCTATACTTTTAAGAGCATAGTAAAGCTCCTCTCCTAGGCCAGAGCGATGAAGATCTAACCACTTTTCAGTTTTTGCTGGACTCATTTCACCAATAAATAAAGACATCGCCATTTTACTCAAACGTTGAAACTCTGAAACCTCAAAATCATTGGAAAAAATATCTAGGATATAGGCTATGGCATTTTGTTCAGAAGTATTGGCGATTGCGTTTGTAAAAGCGTGGATTTGAGTGCTCGTCATCAAATTTACCAAATAGTCTAAACGATCGTAACGATCAAAAGCGAGTTGAAGACCAGTTAAACTATTTGCATAGCCAACTTCAATGATATCAATAATCGCTGGATACAGAGAATTCATTTCAGTTGGTAAATCACATTGCGCTTTTAAGTTTTGTAAATGAAAAGGAACCTCTTCAATATAAAAAGAAGCCATTTGCTCTGGAGTATTGAAACGCCTAGCCTTCAACTCTTCAAAGCCCAGCTTAAATAGATTATCAATCTGAATAAATTCACCAGAATTTTCAAAACATTTCACAGGCCGATTGGTAGCCCTTGTTAACTTGGTCAATTGATCCAAGCGATTTTCTGAGTCTTGATCTATACTTAAATATTCAAGATAAGAATTAATCCCTGCCAACCCACCGGGAGTAAAGGCAAATAGATCCTTAAGAAGTTGATAGTTGACTGGATCGTATAAAATCAAAGAAAACTCGTTAAAGCCGCCGGTTTGAATTCCGTAATAGATAGCATTTGCAAAATCATCTATAATCTTATCGCTATCCATACCGATAAGACTACTACCATTCACTGCTAATAACTTTGCTAATAACCTTGCCCTACCACTATCTAAAAACTTTGTAAAAGAGAAGATAGCGCCCTCTAGATCGTCTTCAATGATAAGCTGAATGATAAAATCATTTAAAGCCAGTATGGCAGGTTCAGCCGTGGCATCACTGATTTCGTAAAGCTCTTTCAATAAGGGCAAAAAGTCTTGCAAAATATCGTATTCAGCCAAAGTTGCAAAAGCCTGCATAAACTTATCAAAGTTACCGGAGACTTGCATATGATTGTATAACTCAAGAGCCTTTTTGAACCTTGATTCATTCACCATATGACGGTTGTAAATACTTAATAGTATTTCAAGGTCTTCCTCACTGGTTTCATCTAAAAACAATTTGTAAGCAGCCACACGCTCTTCATCACCATTTAAGCAATCAACGAAAGCTCGAACCGCTGTTGTACTTAAATTTCTAAGGTCAATGTCCACTTCAGAACAAAATTCTAGGCTATCCCCCAAAGGACGATTCAAACGCGGTGGCTCCACGTCGGGGCTACAAGCACTCAAAATGAGGGCAAAAATGCAAATTAAGAAAACATTGTAGCGTAGAATTAAAATAATCGTTTTCCCCCGAGAGAAGTTTTGCTAGGTTTAAGCTTCTATTTTAAGATTAACTCTAACGATTTACAAACAGAGCTGATAGGTAAAATTTACCTAGGCCCTACCCCAGCACAGGGAATTATAGATGAAAGTAACTGACATCCTGAAAAAAAACGAGTTTTCCGCCAGTTTTGAATTTTTTCCACCGAAAACTTCCGAATCTAGCGAAGCTCTTTTCAATAATATTAAAGACTTATTACCTCTTGGCCCTAGCTTTGTGAGCGTTACTTACGGAGCCGGCGGAACCACACAAGACCTTACGAAGAATCTCGTCTTGAAACTACGTAAAGACACCAATTTATGCATCGTTTCCCAGCTTACCTGTGTAGGCCATTCTAAAGAAGAAATTCATCATCTTTTAGAAAATTACAGTGCTGCAGACATTAAAAATTTGATGGTCCTCCGTGGAGATCCACCAAAGGGGCAAAGCAAGTTCGTACCCCATGATGGTGGCTTTGAATACGCTGCTGACTTGTTGGGATATATTAAGAAGCATTTTCCAGATTTTGATTGTGGGGTTGCCGCTTATCCTGAAGGACATCCTGAAACGCCAAACCGTCTGAAAGAAATGGACTACTTAAAAGCAAAGGTAGATCAGGGAGCTGACTACATCTGCACTCAATTGTTTTTTGATAATAATGCCTTCTATGATTTTTGTGAACGCTGTGAAATTGCTGGAATCAACATTCCCATTATCGCAGGCATCATGCCTATCACCTCTTTAAAGGGCTTAAAACGAATGGCAGATCTATCCGGTGGATCCAATTTTCCCGCTCCACTTTTGCGTGCATTAAACCGCGCTGATTCAGAAGAAGGAGTAAGTCGAGTGGGTATTCACTGGGCCTCTGAGCAAGTTCGTGATTTAGTTGATAATAAAGTAAAAGGGGTCCACTTTTACACTTTAAACCAATCCAAAGCGACAGTTGAAATTTACAAAAACCTGGGAATTAAAAACTCAGGCAGCTTTAAAAAGCCAAGTTTTTTTAGCCTATAAAAGCTTGTGAGACCGCATTGAACAATTTAGCGAGAGCCTTTTTCGCTAATTTGTTCAAAGGCTTTATGCCTTCCACTTTTGATTTTATATTTACTCAGATAGTCTTGCAGCTTTAATTCACAATCCATTTTCTTCCTCTTATCCAAGCGCCCACATTGTCGCGGCCACCGTTTAAGCCACTTCTGAAAAATTGAATATGCGTTTAGATCTAGGGACTTTTCTTGGGTAAGCTCTAGTAGGCTGGCTAGAAGAAATTCGATACCCTTATTTTTTCCAAACTCCATTTCAATGAAAAACATTAGATGTAAAAAGTAAGAGGGTATAACACTGAACAGAAGCTCCTCTTCTTCAAAGCGATCCCAATTCATGATCTCATCCAATTGCAAGTATTCATGTTCGAGCAAACCAATTGGTAGAATACTTTGGTCGACTTTATAGTTTAACCATTCTTCACCAATAAAATGCATAGCTAGTATGTTCGCCAAACTTTCATCAAAAAAACTTTCGCGACATGCACCAAATAGATGAGAAGTTAATAGGTGTGCGTACTCATGGTAGATAATATGGGGTTGTAAACTGCTTTCTATTCCCAACTGATCATCACAGATCAAAGAATTATCCAAAATCCCCAAAAAACAAACTGGTAAAAAACGTTTCCAACTAGAAGGACGCTTTAAGGACTTTTGAAACCAAATCTCCTTGCTCTCCACCACCCTTCGTTGCTCATAGTCCAGATGACCGCAAGTTGTATTGGCGGCATATAAGTCATTTGTAGGAAGTCCTCTTTTAAAAAAGTCAGGCTTGTCTTCTTGATCATAACGAATTCCTATCTTTTCTTGTAGCTTTTCAAATATTCTCGGGAATGCTTGTTGATACTGTAGATAGTGGCTATGGATTAAGTTTAAGTGAGTATAGAGATTATTGGCCTTTAAATTCTGACATTGATTTTCTTCTGCAATCTCATTGTAGCCTTTAAGAATTCTAAAACTTGAGTTTTCAAATCGATCAGGCTTTAAGGCATAATTCACTTCCACAAGCCCTAGAACATTTCGGTTGTAAGCCTTTTGTTCACCTGATGGCAGGCGATAAAATACTTCGGAGTGAACTGGAAATAGAGCAAAGCGTTTCTGAGGATTTTCCTCACAGAGTTTATCCAATCTTAATTGCCATTTTTCTGACGAATTCGCCACAAGGGATGAAAACAACAATGCGAAAACAAAAAACGCTTTACTCATAAAATTCCCTAAAGAGCTAAAATAGCAGTTACTGCAACAACCCCACCAACAATCCACATCACAGCCAAAACTGGAATGAAGAAATAGGAGTTTCCTTGAGGTATCATTTGCTCAATTCGTACAGGGTCCATAATTTTCTCATTAATGATTCGATCAATGTTTTCCTCAGAAATTGAAAGTTTTGAGAAATAGTCTCTCGCTAGTAGTTCTTTGTCTTGTTTGTTCAGACCAGCAAAGTTTTTCAAGATAGCTTCATTTAAGGCTTCACTAGAGACCGCTGTAGCCTCTAAAAGATTAAAGCTTCTTTCTTGAAGGTTGATTGATCCAGCAAATAAACTTTGGCTTAGTAAAATCGTACTTAGTAAAATTGAAATGATTTTCATTTTTCTCTCCTTTTTTGCTGTTTATAAGCTCAATACAGCTATCAAATGAAGATCTTTGGGGATTAAATGTTTCAATAATCATGAAACGAGTAATTAGTATCTGTTTCAGATTCGCTGAAACACTTCCCTCCCTTAAACGAAAAATAGACCTTAAAATCGTGCTATAAGGCCCTTTAAGAAAAAGATTCAGACTATGAAAATCAAATTTACACTTAATGAAAAAAGCAATGCTAAGACAGCTACAGGATAGAGTTCAAACAGGCATACAGATTGCAAAGATTTATAAGAAGATGGCTATACAGGAAAAATTTGTACAACTTTTAAATCAGGAACTAAAGCAGAGGAAATCTGTAAACCCCTCCTATTCGATGAGGGCTTATGCTAGAGATTTAGGCCTTTCTAGTGCAAGCCTTTCTCAAATCCTGTCTTTCAAAAGAAACCTGAGCTTTGATACGGCCAACAAAATATTAGAAAAAGCCAATATTGAAAAGGCCTTAGCAAAACAACTAAGGTCCGAACTCCTACGCCTAAAAGAACAAAATAAATTAAACCGTAAAGCTACTTTTTTAGAACCAAACCAACCCCTAAAAAGCTTAGCTCCAGAAGACGAATATATTATTAAAAACTGGTGGGCCTTCGCCATCTTGACTTTAAGTACCACTAAGTCATTTATTGGTAGAAAAGACTTTATAGCTCAGCGCCTAAACCTAGAAGAAGAGCAAGTAGAAGAGTGTCTAGAGATTTTGTACAAATCTTCTTATTTGAACAAAAACTATCGTGGCGAATATGTTTTTGCTGGAAAAAACTTTACCACTGGCACTGATATTCCCAACGAGTTTTTAAAACAACAACATCGAGATTTGTTAAAAATTGCCGCACTCAAGCAAGAAGAACTAAGTGTAGACGAGAGAGACTTTTCATTTATTTGCATGAATGGAAACAAAAATGACCTTCCTAGAATGAAAGAATGGATCAAAAGGTTTCGTAGAGACTTTATGAATGAATTTGAGAGTAAAGAAAACGAAGATGTGTTTCGTCTATGCCTACAGTTATTTCCCGTCACAGAGGATTTGAACCATGATCAATAAATTAGTACTTTGCAGCTTACTGTTATTCAGTTTTAAGGCCTTTTCAGGAAATGAAGGTGGTAACGGTGGCCATCCTACTGAACTTATGTGGTTAAGTTCTTATACTACTTTAGAAGAAAGTTTCGAGAAGCTTTTTAAATCTCAGGAAAAAATCATTTATATTGATGAATCTGGAAGACCTCGAAAATTTGCATTTTCTCAAATTCATCTTAGCTACTTAAAGTCATATGATAACTTCCTTGTCGATACCTCTACAGCCTACCCCAGAGTAAAAATATCTAAAAAAGATTCAATCATACAAATCCCAATGAATGCATTTGAAAGTTTCACTAGTACCCAGGAGCGTGTCTGCTTTGTTATGAAATCATTGTTTCACTCCAGTCTAAGTAATTTGCAGCTACCCCCGTGTGAGGCTTTACAAGCGTATTTTAGTGAGCGACCACAAATCTCAAGCCTTTCAGAAATAGAAAACGCCTGTGAAACCATGAGCTTTTCCAAGCAACTTCCAGTTTACAAATGTTTTTTAGAACCAGAAATGCAAAGCTCAATGATTCAAGAAAAAAAAGATAAAGCGAAGACTGATAGGCTTGAAAGTATTCACATCAAAACCCTAGAAGTCCCCGCCAGAAACAGCATTGAGGCTATGTTCTATTCCAGTATTTTATTCGAAGAAAACTCCTGCAAAAGAATCTCTATAGAACCTCAAATTATATATAGAATTATGGCGAATAGCTTTTTTGTTTTTTGTGCACGCGAGTTTGCAAAATGAAGGTTTTTTTCTTCTACTTACTATTTATGGTTCTAAGCTCAGACTTAGTTTTAGCAACTTCAATCCATGATTTCTCCTTAGAAGAAAAACAATATGCAAAAGCCCACTTCCAAGAGCTAAAGTCATATATTGAGAGAGCTCTTGCGCTTGAACCTGAAGCTTTCTCTGAGTTTTACACAGAGGACTTTAAAGCACTTCTAGAAGAACCCATTCTATATAAAGTAGCCTATGATTTAAAAGTCAAGATTCATGGTAAAACCTACGACAAAGCCTTTGTTAATTACTCAAATAAAAAACCAAAAGAAATTTATATTGATATGCAAGATATGGAGAGTTTTTATAAAAATCCCGAAAGAGCTTGTACCGTTCTACATGAACTTCTTTCTTTAAATGCTGATGAAAACTATCAATACGAAATTAGTAGGACCAAGGTTTGTAAAAAGCTCAACTACCTCATTGTAAATAGGGTCTTAAAGGAGTTTCATACCGAACAAAATGCCATTAATCAACTTGTTCAATTTGCAATCACAACGGATTTCAAAAGTATTTATGCCAGAAATCCCCAACTCTATTACCACTATTATATAGGCTCCCCTGAGAAACCCCAATTTATGGCCTCGGCAAAAAGCCCACAGCTAGCTGAAGGCATGAGTGTTGCTCAATGTTACCGAGCTATGTGTAAAGAATGGGAGCAGTCAAAGTGTGAAGGTGAAATAGAGGGTTTTCAAGAATCAAAAATGTTTTGCCCTGGAATCCAGGGGTATTTAAAAGGAATGACTTTGGAGTGTAAGTCCTTAGGCTTTAAAAACTGTGAATTTGAAAAAGCCCGCTGTGGAGACTCCCCTCATTTGAACACCTACGTTCATATGGCATGCATCGGCCCTAGAATTTCAGGTAAAATTCCTTACACTTCAGACTAGGCTCACAGGCGTCTTTTTACATCCTCTGGGCCCAAAAGTGTCACTGGCCCTAAATTGTCACCCAAAATATAGCTCAAAGCCAATTTATTTGCAGATAGGAGCTGGTATGAGCTTTGTATTAGATATGGGTAGCATTATTAACTGGAGGATTTAGATATGAGAACTTTATTACGTTTTTTTATGGGAGCAGCACTACTTGCTTTAGTAGCTTGTTCCAACAATGGGAGCGATCCCGTTTACAATGACTTCCAAAGTTGTGTCGACTTTGGTTATGGCTGTAACACCGGTATTTACAATACATTCGTAAATTCTAGTAGTGCCCTTATTCCATATGCAATGGAAAATGGAGTAATTCAAGGTGCTGTACAGTTAACAGGTGGATTGGTTTACTACCAAAACTTCAATGGTTGTGAAAACAATTCTACAATCAATACCTGGAATAATGGTGCCATCAAAAGATATTTCCCTGTTACTTTACCAAACAATGGTGGACTTGCTTGTTTAGACACTTATGCGTTGATTGATCCAAACAGCAACTTTAATCCATACTATTCATACTCTTCAATGTACGCTGAAGAACTAGCCTACTCTGAGCTACATATGTATAACTTCCGCCCTGAAATGAATGGTTATGGATACGGAAATTCAAATGTTAACACAACTACTTATAACTTTATGACGAAATCAGTTAGAACTCAGATGTCAGGGAGCAACTCAGGATATAACAACGCTTATTACCCTACTGTTGCCAGCTTACAAGCAACATCTACTTCTGCAAGATTACTAATTGGTTGTGACTTAAGAGCAGGACAAGAAGGTAATCCACACTGTCGCTCGAATTACTCTGGTCAAGGTACTTGTATCCAACCACCAAGTTACTGGGTTGACTCAGGTTACTTCGGACTATGTGTACAATAATCAAAAACTAAATTTATCACCCTCCAGTGATAAGTCTCGGGAGGAAGATGAAAATCTTCCTTCCATTTTTCACAAAAGACTCACTGGCAAAAATACCCTGGATGTAATTTGAAGTATTTTATTGAAGTTTTGTTTTTAAGTTTCCTACTGGTCATGCTGGTAAATGGCGGCCTTGTCTTTCTAAGTGGCCAACCCATCATAAGCGCTTGGTTCTAAACCTCTACAATACAATCTAGCTCATTTTATTTAATCCATCTCTTAAAAACCCCAAATCTATCTTCGAATATAAAACTACCCAATCAGCAAATGGCTGGCAAATAAAGCACTTAAAATTCAAAAGGGTGGCAGTGTGGTGTCTAGTTTTTATTGCAACAGTTCCTGCATTGCTTCAGCTGGAGTTTTCCAATTCAGAGTTTTTCTTGGGCGTTGATT
>JAYZXX010000255.1:0-17189 GCA_036140815.1 Bdellovibrionota bacterium
CTTTTGCGTTATTTACTGTTTCTACTTCAAAAGAAGTTTTTAATCTTCTACGAACTACAGGGATACGGACTCCTAAAGTGATGGTTTTGCTAATACCATATTCAGCAGCCACTAAAGCTTGATGAACTTGCATTTGTGTATCGCTATAGATTTGGGAATTGATTAACTGATCCCCTAAGCCACTTTCTAAACTATTAAGGGCATTATAAAGTGTTCCCAAGTCTTCGTTCATTTTTGCAAAGCTTTTCATATTTAGAGACTGGTTAAGCCCCTGACTAAGACCACTAAGCTGACCATCATTGTTGTAGTTATATTGAACGTCATTGGAGTAAACATTTACCAAGCGAGCACGTACGATTTTTTTCGGTAAAACAGAAGCAGTTTCCACCGCATATATTTCAGAAAATCCAAAAATAAAATAAAATAGTAGTAAGTATTTATGAAACACTTGCCCCCCGATTTTGAATTGAATTAGAGCCGCAATTTTATTTAGCAGCTGCTTATAGCTACCAAAGGATTTTGCTTTTCTGTAGCTTTAAAGCAATTGGGGCAAAAATGTAATGATGCGGCATCCGGCTAGTGTGTATTTTTGTTTGAAAAGTGAGATAAATAGCCTGAATTACTAGCTAAAACCGTAGGTCACTTGTTTGAAAATTTGATTTTTTTAAATAGAATTTGAAATCTAAGCACTACAATTCAAAGCTCGCAATTTATGTTTGGAAGACGTAGTGGGCTTGCTCAATTAATGCAAAATTCATGGGGCATTATAGACTATGCTATAAGCAAAAAATATTTGAAAAAATTTGATATCCCGAGATAGAAGCTTACTTTTGTCTGTTGGTTATAGGGCAAAAAAACAAGACATGGATTATTCTTTTAAACGGAAGAAAGTTTTTGGATGAATAATTCTATTCGTGAGAAGGAAACCTATTGAAAAGTTTGCTTAGAAAAAGCCAAGAGCCTATTAAGCTCCTTGGCTTGCTTGGAATCAAAAAACTAAATACTCAGTGTTCTTGCTGACCAGATCAGAATAGGTGTGAACAGGCTTAACATTGCAAGTAAGAGATAGCCTTTTAAAAAATTATTCTGCCTTTTCTTTAGAATTAGGAACAGAGAAACTAGGTTGATAAGAGTCCATACGGCAAAGCTAATAAAAACAAAATACCCACTAGCATAACAAAAAGCATAAGTTGATAGACCTAGTAATATACCAATTACCGGAGCCTCGAAAGGGCTCTTCAAAAGCCTTTTCTGCAAAGCCATTAAACAGGCTAAGATGATTAAAGTGGAAACAGCCATTATAATATAATATTGCATTAAACTCATTTTTTACCTCTCTATTTCTCATTGCACAATAGGTCGCCGTCAAAACTTCCATCAGAATCTAATCCAATTTTACAATTCACTTTTCCCATTGGACGCTTATTGTCCCCTGGTAGATACTGAATTGGCCCCTCATTTGGACCAGCTTCTGTTTGAAATTTTAAAAGCATCACTCGGTTTCCTCTAAAATCTTCTAAGAATACTTCTGCATTTGGAAAAGCATCTCCCAATGCTTCCACCGAGACACTAAGGTATCGACCACTTTCAACAAAATTCATCTTGGCATGGAGGTCTATATCAGGGGTAAAATAACCGCCTATTCCTCCCCCCAAATCACTAGTTACAGGGTTTCCACCAGAGTGAGAGATACATATATCAACACTACAGTTAGGGTCAATACTTGCCGTTGGTTTTGCAGTGGCTGTTGTTCCAGTCGGTAAATAAACGGTACCAGATGAATAGCTGGTAATATTGAGAGTCCTATTTTGAAGATAGTCGTATTTTAGCGTGGTATGGATTCTTGATTTTACTTTGGGATCGGTAGAAAAACCTCTATTGTCTCCTTCAAAGCCTCCACCGAAACTTTCAAAGGGTGCAAATGATCTGAGGTGAATAGAGATGACTGAACTTGCAGCGAATAAGCTTTGCTGAAACAAAATGCTTGAAATTAATAAACCTAATTTAAAAAAAATCATATTCCTTCCTTTTATAAGGGATTGTGCTGACAGGCTAATTTGCAATCCTTGGACCAGTCTGAAAGTGTTTTTAATTGTAATTGAAAGAGTAGAATCCATACTTTGAGAAAGTCTATTCTCAAAAATTAGACTCAAAGACAAAAAAGTTTATATCTAAGTTATTAAAACAAGATTATTTGAGTAGGAAATTGAAATCCATTACGAAAGAAACTTGTGTTGTAGAGTACCGAATAAACTTCACTTTAAAATTTATAAAAAAGAAGAGGCTTCTTTTAGTACCCCAATTTCGTTCACTCGAAGTGGAAGGCTTTTAAAGAATGAATTGATGCCTAAAAAAACGGCGCAAACAGATGAGGATTATCCTAATTTTTGAAAAGTCTTAGCTATCTAATTGAGAAAATCTCGCTTCTCATAGCGGCAAAAGCTTCTAAATGATTTAAACATTCGCAAAAATCAGCTATTCTCAGCGGGCTTTTAAACAATTTCACTATCCATAGGGGAGACTATGTCTAAAATCTATTACACTAAAACTGATGAAGCTCCAGCCTTAGCAACACAATCCTTTTTACCGATTGTTGAGGCATTCACCCAAAAAGCAAACATTGAGATCGAATTAAAAGACATCTCTTTGGCAGGAAGAATTCTAGCGAATTTCCCAGAAAATCTATCTGACAATCAGAAAATGTCTGATGCTTTAACTGAGCTAGGTGAGTTAGCAAAAACTCCTGGTGCGAATATTATTAAACTTCCTAACATCAGTGCTTCCATTCCTCAATTGCAAGCGGCAATTAAAGAATTGAATGAACATGGTTTTAAGGTTCCAGCTTACCCAGAAGAGCCAAAGAACGAAGACGAAAAGCAAATCAAAGCTCGTTATGCAAAAGTTTTAGGTTCTGCTGTAAACCCTGTATTACGTGAAGGTAACTCGGATCGTCGTGTGGCAGATGCAGTAAAGCAATACGCAAAAAGTAATCCTCACTCTATGGGGGCTTGGACAAAAGATTCTAAATCTCACGTAGCACACATGGAAGCGGGAGATTTTTATGGGTCGGAAAAAAGCTACCAAATGGACAAAGCTGACAAAGTATCTATTACTCTTGAAGCGGCTGATGGTGGTTCCACAGAGCTTAAGAAAGACTTAGCTCTTTTAGAGAATGAAATCATTGATAGTTCTGTTATGTCGAAAACGGCATTGGTTGAGTTTTTTCAAAAGCAAGTTGCTGATGCGAAAGACAACGGAGTTTTATTTTCTCTACACATGAAAGCAACCATGATGAAGGTTTCTGACCCAATCATTTTTGGTCACTGTGTAAATGTATTCTATGCAGACGTTCTAGAGAAATATGCTGCTGACTTAAAGGAAATTGGTTTTGATGAAAACAACGGAATCGGCGATCTATATGCAAAACTGGACAAGCTTCCAGCTGACAAGCAAGATGCGATTAAAGCGGATATGGATGCTCTTTATAAAGCTCGTCCAGAATTAGCAATGGTTGATTCTGATCGTGGTATTACAAACCTTCATGTTCCAAGTGACATTATCATTGATGCTTCTATGCCAGCAATGATCAGAAACTCTGGGCAAATGTGGGGACCGGATGGGAAAGCCAAAGACACCAAAGCAGTAATTCCAGATCGTTGTTATGCAGGTGTTTATGATGCTACCATTAACTTCTGTAAAGAGAACGGTGCTTTCGATGTACCAACTATGGGGAATGTCTCTAATGTTGGTTTGATGGCTAAAAAGGCGGAAGAGTATGGATCACACGATAAAACTTTTGAAATTCCTGCCGCTGGTAAAGTAGTAGTTAAAAACTCTGCGGGTGATGTTCTTATGGAGCAAAACGTTGAAGCAGGTGATATTTTTAGAATGTGTCAAACCAAAGAAGTTGCGATTCGTGATTGGGTTAAACTTGGTGTGAATCGTTCACGTGCTACTGGTCAACCAGCCGTTTTCTGGCTAGATAAAGATCGCGCTCATGATGCTAACTTGATTAAATTGGTAGAAAAATTCTTACCTGAGCACGATACAAATGGTTTAGAAATCAAAATCATGGCTCCAGTAGAAGCTACTCTTTACACTTGTGAAAGAGTGAAAGCCGGTAAAGATACAATTTCTGTGACTGGTAACGTTCTTCGTGACTATTTAACGGATTTATTTCCAATCTTGGAATTAGGAACAAGCGCTAAAATGTTATCCATCGTTCCATTGCTTGCTGGCGGTGGATTGTTTGAAACAGGTGCTGGTGGGTCGGCTCCGAAGCACGTTCAACAATTTGCTTCTGAAAATCACCTTCGTTGGGATTCTTTAGGAGAGTTCCTAGCTCTTGCTGTAAGTCTTGAGGATCTTGCTGAGAAAACTTCAAATGCAAAAGCTAAGGTTTTAGCTGAGACCTTGGATAAGGCGAACACTAAGTTTTTACTTACCAACAAATCACCAAGTCGTAAGGTGGGTGAGTTAGATAACCGCGGAAGTCACTTTTACCTTTGCATGTATTGGGCAGAAGAATTGGCTCAATGTGCAGACGCTGAATTGAAAGCTATATTCGCTCCGATTTATACGGCTCTTTCTGAAAAGGAAAACGCTATCGTTGAAGAATTAAATGCAGCTCAAGGTGTAGAGATCGATATGGGTGGTTACTACCATCCAGACGATGCAAAACTTGCTGCGGCGATGAGACCAAGTAAAACATTTAACGATGTGTTGGCTCAATTAAATTAGTTTTAAAAAATCAAATTCATTTTAAAGCCACTGCGTTTGCGGTGGCTTTTTTCTTTTGTGAATTCATTTTATAGATTTCTATGTTTGGAGAGTCATAGAGGCATCGGACTTTTTTACAAAGCTTCATAATCCTATTCTTCAGGTAGTAATATTCCATTACATTGTTTTTTCGACAATCAAAGGAGTATTAAATTGGAACTATTTTTAGATCATCTTTTGCAGTGGACTGGGCAGTTGGCCGGAATGATTTGGTGGCCATTAAACATAGTACTATTGTTCTCTGTTTCAATCATGATGACTTTGATGACCGGTGGTATCCAGTTTCGAAAACTTCTTTTAGGGTTTAAATTAATTTTTGCAGGAAGAGAAACAAAAGGCTCAGGAGAAATTACTCCTTTCCAAGCTTTAATGACCGGCTTGGCTGGAACCGTTGGCAATGGAAACATTGCTGGTGTTGCGACGGCCATTGCTGCAGGTGGCCCTGGGGCCGTTTTTTGGATGTGGATTAGTGCTCTTTTTGGAATGGCTACGAAATATTCCGAGGCTTTATTGGGTAGGCTTTATAGGCAAAAAGCAGAGGCTGAGTATTTTGGTGGACCTATGTACTATATCTCTGCTTTAAAAGGAAAGTTGCCTGCCGCTGGATTTTTTGCTGCCTGGTACGCCTTTGCGATAATGCTAGTTGGAAGTATTGGTAGTGGTAATATGGCGCAATCCAATTCCATAGCTCTTGCTTTGAGTAGTCAGTTTTCAGTGCCACCCATTTTGACGGCCTTGATTTTATTGGCATTGATCGCTTTCATTTTATTCGGGGGTATCAAGCGAATCGCAAATGTATCTGAAAAAATGGTTCCATTGATGATTTTAGCTTATGTTTCAGCGGCTTTGCTTGCTGTAATTTTCAATGCGGAAAAAATCCCCGCTATTTTTAGTCTAATCATTGAATCTGCCTTAAGCGGGGAAGCCGCTCTTGGTGGAGTGGCGGGGCATACCGTAAAACAGGCCATGCAACTAGGGGTGTCTAGAGGAGTTCTTTCCAATGAATCAGGATTAGGTAGTGTTGCCATTCCCGCAGCAGCGGCCCAGGGTAAAGAAGCGGTTCCACAAGCATTGATTGCAATGATGGGAAGTTTCATTGATACCATCATCGTTTGCAGTATGACGGGCTTTATCATTTTAAGTTCAGGGGTTTATGGAAATCCTGATGTGGCAAGTGTTGCTATTACTAAAACCGCTTTTGCCTGGGGCTTAGGTTCTGAAATTGGGGCTTATCTAGTTAGTATTTGTAGTATCATTTTTGGTTTCTCAACCATTCTTGCCTACGCTTATTTTTCTGAGCAAGGTTTTCACTATTTGTTTCCCAAAGGACATGTTTTAAAACTTCGAATCATTATTATTTTGGCAGCAGGTGCTGGAGCCTTATTGCAAGGGGATTACCTAGGTATCGTTTGGAACACAAGTGATATAGCCAATGGCTTGATGGTATTCCCAAACTTAGTTGCTCTCCTGTTTTTAGTGAAAGTCGTACGAAAAGAAACAAAGTCTTACTTTGTAAAGGTAGAATCTGGGGAGTTGAAAGACTATTTTGGGGAATAAATTAAATGTATTTACACAGAGGAAATCTCTTGCTTTAGGTGTAACACTAGTGTAACATAAGTGGGATAAGGAGTCTCTATGCCTACAGCAAAAAAGAGAATAAATTTGACCGTTGATGAATCTCTTCTTAGTGAATTAGAAGAGTTAAAGAAGTTAAGAAATGCCCCTTCTCTTTCATCTGTAGTTTTAGAATTAACTAAAGAAGCTTTAGAATTGCAGGAAGATTTATACTTTTCTCGAATTGCAGAGGAAAGAGAGAATGAAAAGAGCTTGAAACATGAGGAAGTCTGGGACTGATGTGGAAGCTAAGATACAAGGAATCTGTTAAAAAGGACCTTAAGAAAATCTCTCAAGACAATCAGTATATCATCAAAAGGACCATCGAAGACAAATTGCAGACGGAGCCTCTAAAGTACGGCCTTCCACTACGAAGAAGCCTTAAGGGCTATATGAAATTGCGAATCGGTGACTATCGAGTTATATATAGTATTGAAAAGCAAATTGTGACGGTTCATATAATTAAGATTGGCCATCGAAGAGAGGTTTATAAATAGCTTAGTTTCTAATTATTGTGAAAAACTAAGAATCCTATAGCGGTTGAACGAACAAATCTCTTTCTCTATATCTAGAAACCTTTTAATTGAATCCAAACTTTTGGAATTATAAAAAAATTCTTAAGACCATGGTCTAGTTCCCTCGACTTTGTTTAACCGAAAGTCGTGTTTCAGGCGTCTATTTGTCTGACATTCTAATCCTAGGAGGGGGAACTTTGACTGCAAGAAACATAAATAGACTATTTTTAAGTGTCAGTTGGGTTATTTTGGCGGCCTGTAGCTCGGAAAATATAAGCCCGGTTTTAAATGAAACCCAAGAGATCGGAAATAAAAACTACATTGTTGTATTTAACAAAGCCGCTGTTGCCAGTGCTCAAGCCGCCAGTAGTGGAAATCTTAGTGCCTCAGCGGTAGTTAAGACCATGGCCGAAAATGTAGGTGTGCAGTACGGAGTTCAATCAGAAAAAAGCTTTGCAGGTGCTGTATCCGCAGCTGTTTATTCTCTAAACTCAAAACAAATCCAAGAAATGAAAGTGGACCAACGAGTCGCTTATATTGAAGAAGACATTCGAATGAGCACCATTGGAATTCAGGAAAACCCAGAATGGGGTTTGGACCGAATCGATCAAGAAAGCTCAAATCTAGATGATCGATATGAGTATCCAAAAGCAAAACGCCAAGTCTATGCCTATGTTGTGGATACAGGCGTTCGAATTAGTCACGAAGAATTTGAGGGACGTGCTGAACATGGAATAGATACAGTAAGTAACGATAGCGACTCAACGGATTGTAACGGACATGGGACTCATGTTGCAGGAACTATCGGTGGTAAAACTTATGGGGTATCGAAGGACGTAAAAATTGTCGGTGTCAGGGTTTTAGATTGTGGTGGAGGCGGTAGTGTTTCCAATATTGTTGAAGCTCTTAATTGGGTCATTGAAAATAGAAAAGATCCTGCGGTAGTCAACATGAGCCTAGGGGGCGGAACTTCTAAAACTTTAGATAACGCAATAGAAGCATTAGTAAGAAGTGGTGTGACTGCTGTGGTTGCCGCTGGAAACGATGATAGAGATGCCTGCAACTATTCTCCAGCACGGGTTTCCGATGCAATCACGGTTGGTAGTATTCAAAAGGGGGATCGACGATCTAGCTTTTCTAATTACGGGGAATGTGTCGACATTTTCGCTCCAGGAAGCAGTATTAAATCTTCCTGGTATCGTAGAGATAATGAAACTAAAACCATTAGTGGTACCTCCATGGCAAGCCCTCACGTTGCTGGTGTTGCAGCATTGGTACTGGCCAGTGATGAAAGTATATCAAGACCTGATCAAGTAAGATCCGCAATTTTACAAAATGCTAGTTCTGGCAAAGTGAGTGATAAGGGCAGTGACTCTCCGAACCTTCTTTTAAGTACAGTTTTTATCGACAAAAATGAAGATGGAAATTCTGGTGAAGAGCCAGTAGAGCCTGAACCAGAAAACCAAGCCCCTATTGTATCGGTGGATGTGGAAGTAGAAGGCTTAAGTGTGTCTGTTAAAAGTACAAGTAGTGATGAAGACGGCTATGTGTTAGGTGTTGTTATTGATTATGGCGATGGAACTGTTGTGGAGGCATATGAAGGAGTACACACTTATTCCGCGCCAGGTAGCTATGTAATTGAAGTAGTTGCCGTTGACGATCAAGGTGCGATGGGAAAAGTGCAAAAGTCGGTTGAGCTGAGTGGTCCTGTTAATGAGAAACCTGCTCCTTGTGATGACTGTGATGTGTATGAAGGAAACTTGTCTGGGAGTGGAGACTTCGCTTATATGCCTGATGGCACTTACTACTACTTACGTTCTACTCGATCTCAAAGAATTTATCTTCAGGGGCCTGAGGATACTGACTTTGATATTTACCTTTACAAATGGGATGGGCGAGAGTTTTCGCAGGTAAGAAAATCTACGGGCTCTGGATCTGAAGAGAAAATATCCTACTACAGTAGAAGGGGATACTACCTCATTAAAGTAAAATCAAAATCTGGCTCTGGAAACTATAAGTTGTATGTGAAAGGCCCTTGAGGTGGTTTTAAAAAAGCTTAATGTAGAAAAAGGGGCTCCTCATTTTGAGGAGCCCTTTCGTCTTTAGTACCCAGGCTCAGTCCAGCTAATACTTGGTTTCGAAGCAGACTGTTCTGATAAAAATTCGATTTGATGCTCAGAGATGATTACAAAACCAAAGTTTTTCCCTCTGGTGGCAAGTGGCCCATTTAAAAACCAATCGGTAATGTTAAATTGTAATCTTGCAGGGCCATCTGGTGCCACAGGTTCCGAGTCTATTTGTGCTTGTATGGCCTTTTGTTTTGCACGTTTTTCTTTCTCAGCTTCATATTCTTGAAGTTTTAATTTTTTTTGTATTTCTATTTCAGCTTCAGTTCGGCGTACTCTTTTCTCTCGACCAGACCACCAGCCGTTAGATTCGATAACTGTTTTGTAGTAGACCTCATTATCTTTGTCGAACTCTGAACCAAAGCCTGCAAACTCATCATCTATATCATTATCGTCATCATCCTCTGGAGGCTCAATGATGTTTTTGGCAATATTGTAGGCTGCGACAGGAAGGCATTCGCTTTCATTATAATCACCGCCATTATTATGCCAGCTACCACCTTGAAATGGGTGAGCCTTTTCCCAGGTTGCGTAAATCATCCAATCTTTGGTTACAGGGCAAAGTTTAATTCCTGCCAACTCTTCTTCCGTTAGGTCGCCTCTTGAACTGTAGATACTAAAAGCCATAATGAACTTATTATCCACATAAACTTCCTGCGAATTTAAATTATCTGTTTTAACTAAGATTCTCGAATAAGGATCAATCTGATAAGACTGTTGCGAGTAGGTCCAATCTGCATCAGGAGTTTTTACGTCCTGATCAATTAGTTTCAAGTTGGTTGCAACTTCGTATTTAAAAACTCTAGGAGCTTCTGTGCTATGAAAGTCATCGCAGGCAACAAGGAAGAAAAGTAGACCGATGCTTGTTATTTTCTTTAAGCTTACCATAGTACTGATACTCCTAATTTTAAGTTTTGATCGCCAACACCAAAGTCTTTAATATCACCAAAACGACTGTAATCAATGTCTTGCGAGTCGCTAATTAAAGCCTTTCTCGTTGAAAGTTTCACATTGAAATTTTCAGCAAAGTAGCCAAGTTCAATTCCCACGCTAGGTAGAGCTTCTCGATCTTCGATCGTCTGGAAACTACCATTCGTCACTGTTCTTTCTTCGGCAATGGCGTAGTCTAAAAATCCACCTAATCCAAAAGGACCAATCAAGCCTCTAAGTGTCGCATTGGCGTGGTACTGAAAACCATAGTCGTAAACTACTGGGGTGCTCAAGCGATTGTCGGTAGCGGAAGATGGAACCGTAATTACAAGACTGTTAATAAGCTGTAGGTTTTTGTTTTTGAAACTATACATCTTTAAACCTAATTTTGTTAAATCACGGTTGAAAGAAGATTGTTCAAACATTTCAGTTGTAGGGGCGATGGAATGTTCCACAAACCCAAAAAGACGAAAACGAGTATTAGTAATCAGTTGATTTTGTAGGCTAAGGCTTAAAGGCCCCACTTCTTTTTGCTTATCAATGTCGTACCAGCCCATACTTAATCCAAGACCAGTTCCCGATAAGGAGCCACCGAAAGGGTAGAGCTTACTACTTAAATGATGAACCTCATTAATATTTGTTAGCTCTGAGTTTTCATCTTTGTCATTAAAAAATGCACCATAAGAGTATTCAAAAACATTTCTTTGAATCATGTCCTCTTCTAAGAAAAAGGATTTTCCTGCTGTGTTGTAAGAAGTAGGTTCAAGTTCTTTCGGCATATAGCTGGCAATGCTTTTTTCAATGTCATCGCGGTTAGCATCTGGATTTACAATTTCCAGAGTGATTGCAGAAACCACCTTTTCGTTCTCGCGTATGCTTTGTGGAAGACTTCTATGTAATGCTTCATGAATATGAAGGGCTACCAATTGGTCTTGGCCTAAGCTTTTCGCCACCGGAAAGAATCTGGTTGCGGCATAGGGTCTTGCAAAAGTCCTTGCGTAGATATAACCCATACGATCACTCTCAAAAGCACCTAACTTTAATAGTTCACGATCATTGATATCTTTTTTGGTAATGTATAGATCTGATTTTTCCAATTCAGTTTGCAAGTTCCCTAAGCCTCGAATGGATCGCAGGTTTAATTCTTTTACTTTGTCTATGGCCAAGTCTCTTGCTTTTACGATGGGGCCACTTTCTAATCTTTCAAAACCTTCGAGGTCAGCGCCATTGTCACCATTTCCTACTTTGGTGGGCATCATTAAGTCTTGGGCCGCCAAAGGAAGGCATAGACTAATTATCAATAAACTTCTTGTGATTGCGATAAACATTTTCATTACCTCTTGCTCAATTTAAAAAGTGCGGTTTCGAGTTGGTAAACTTCATCAGGATTACCAACTCCCGAATATTTCTCGATCATTTGATTTTGAAAGTCATCGATGTCTTTTTTGATCGCTTTTATATTTTTTGAATCTACTGCCATTCCAAGGCCCGATATTTCTCTCTCGTCAGGACTTTGTTCAATCAGAGCAGCGATGGCTTTGTTTAATATTTGTTGGTGATAACGTTTGATGGCCATGGAGGGAATGTCTGTAGGGGTTTCCACAAAATCATCAACACAGGTCCATTGATTACTATTGTCATAAATCACCAGGCCAATGTGAAGCATTCGGTCTAGAGCTAGTTTTGCTTCGATTACTTTTATCCCTAGGCGTTTCGCAATTTGCTCAACCGTGAGGGGTTTTGGTTTGGTTTCTAAAAGATTTAGAATTGCAAAGTGATACCAATTTTCTAAAAGCTTAAAATACTCTAGATCAATTTCTTTGCGGTCTTTAATTTCATTGTGATTTTTTTGAGTTTTTTGTGGCAAAGCTAAAAAAGCTTCTTCTTCAATTGGATTCAATCCAAGGCTTCCAGCAATTTTTTGGGCATTTTTTTTTGATAAAGGGCGTTTTCCTTTAACGATTTCTGAAAGGTTGCCAGGACTAAGCTGTAAGTCTCTTGCAAAAGCTCTAAGTGAATAACTAGAGTTTTGGCCTAGTCTTCTCTCAAGCTCTGACTTGAGGTATTCAATATAAGTTTTTGATTTAAATACGTCCATTTTTTCCTCGTTTCTAAGAACATCGAGTTCTTGAAACCAATATGCCTCTCCTATTGCGGGGAGTATACCAAGTTTGGAACAAAGCGTTCCTAAAAGTGGAACAGATGGAACAATTTTCCATATTGCGGGGGAGAGTTGGTTCAGCGGCGATTTAAATCGGTTTTAAGGAAGAAGGTTTTGTAGAGTTTACCTGTTGGCACATTTCTCAATATGACTATTTGTTCATTTCAATGTTGTTAAAGGACTTTGAGTTCCATTTTAGGGGGCTCTTTTAGGAATGTAATATTATTTATCAATGAATGGACCCTATCTCAAAAAAGTGGAAGTACCTGAAATGACATAGGCTCCTATTTAGAGTTTTAAACACGCTTAAATATTTTAGTTTTTATCAAATTGTTGAGGTTTTTAGGAGCCCGGAATCACTGGAAAGTTTTTCTCGAAGGACGCGTACCTCCATATACTCGCCGGTTTCGACCGCTGGAGCTTATTGCTAATGAAATATCTTAGAGCTTCTTTGTAGGCTTTGGGCCTTTTAGCATATGTTTTTAGCGGATCGATCGCTTCACGCTAACCGGAGGTCCTTCGAGAAAAACTTTCCAGTGAATCCTCTTGCTAATTATAAGAATCTTCTGAACACTTTTCGGAGAAAGAACTTAAGAATCTAATTCAAAAAAGATTAATTTTTACGCAAAAAATGTGATTTGTTCTAATTAAAAGACTAAATGAAATTGAGTCGCAAAATAAACTGAATCGAGTAATTTGGATTAGTTCTATTAGGCTTTCTTAATGAAGCCCAATGTTTAAGCACGAGAAGAAGGCCAAGTGCTGGTATTAACACTATTTAAGGGAGATAAAGTGAATCCTACATAGTAAATTTATTCATTTTGCAAGTTACTGTAGTGAATTTTCTGAAAAATAAATAAAGAGTCCCTATGAATATTTTTGGACAAATAGGCTTTTCAGTATTGGGTCAAATTTTCGGAATAGAAGATTGAGTCTTAGGCACTTTCTATCTATAGTGTAGCCAAAATTTTTAAATCAACAAAAAGAGTAAGGTTTATGATTGAGCTAAAAAAAGGACTCGAGCTACCGATTACGGGTACGCCGAGCATGGACATTGATGAATCCAAAAAAGTGACATCTGTAGCAGTTACTGGCTTTGACTATGTTGGTATGAAACCAAGTATGTTAGTTAATGTCGGTGACAAAGTGAAAATCGGCCAAAGCCTGTTTAGCTGTAAAAAGAATGTGGGATTAACTTTCACATCTCCTGGTGCAGGTACGGTAAAAGCCATCAACCGCGGTGACAAACGTGTGTTCCAAACAATGGAAATTGAATTGGATGCAAGTGAAGAGCAAGTTGAGTTTAAGTCTTACAAAGACAAAGCTCCTGCTGAATACACTCGTGATGAAGCAAAGGCTTTACTGATTGAGTCAGGTAGCTGGGCAAGCATCCGCCAACGTCCTTTTGAGAAAGTGGCTGACTTAAATGCTAATCCTAGTGCGGTTTTCATCAATGCGATGGACACAAATCCTTTGGCTCCCGCTACATATGTAGCAATTGAACGCAATCATGAGCATTTTTTAAATGGTGTTGCTGTTCTTTCTAAGTTAACAGATGGTCAAACCTATGTTTGTCAGGATGCAAAAGCTCCAATCCCATTTGTTGAGATGGAAGGTGTAAAAACCGAATTATTTAAAGGTCCACACCCAGCTGGTAACGTAGGAACCCATATTCACTTTTTAGATCCAGCAGGAATGGAAAAGCCTGTTTGGCACGTAGGGTACCAAGACGTGATTGCGATTGGTGCTTTGTTTGCTACGGGTAAATTGTTCTTAGAAAGAATGATAACTGTTGCAGGGCCTTACGCAAATAAGCCTCGTTATGTAAAAACAAGACTTGGCGCTTGTATGAAAGAAATTGGTCAAGGCGAAGCTAAGGCTGGAGCTCGAGTTATTAGTGGTTCTGTTTTTAACGGTAGAACGCAAGACGAAGTTTTCCATTACTTAGGACACTACCATAACCAAATCACGATTATCGAAGAAGATACAAAACGTGAACTTCTTGGTTGGCATAAGCCTGGTTTTGATCAGTTCTCTGTAAAAAATATTTATGTTTCTAAAATGATGCCATGGAAGAAGTTTGCTTTTGGTTCAAATACCAACGGTTCTCTTCGTGCAATGGTACCAATTGGAAGTTTTGAAAAGGTGATGCCTTTAGATATTCTTCCAACTCAATTACTTCGTTCCCTAGTAGCTAAAGACACAGACCTTGCTCAAGATTTAGGTGCTTTAGAGCTAGCAGAAGAAGATTTGGCTTTATTAACTTTCGTTGCTCCTGGAAAAGTGGATTTTGCTCCAATTTTACGCGACAACTTAACGACGATTGAAAAGGAAGGCTAATGCAGTTTTTAAGAGATTTTTTAGACGCTCAACATAAGCACTTCGTAGGCGATGGTAAACTAAAAAAGTTATATCCACTATATGAGGCAGCGGATACCTTCTTGTATACTCCAGGTGAAAACACCAAAGGTAGCGTACACATTCGTGATGGTATTGATTTAAAAAGAACCATGATCACAGTGGCGATGGCTCTTGGGCCATGTATCATGATGGCACTATATAATACCGGTTTTCAGGCACAAACTGCGTTAGCAGGCATGGGTGTTGCTGAAGTTGCTGGTTGGAGAGGAAGTATCTTCCACGCATTAGGTTTTGGCGTTGATGCTGGAAACATTGTTTCTTGTTTCTTATTAGGAGCCCTTTATTTCTTACCAGTTTTCTTAGTAACCAATATTGCTGGTGGTCTTTGGGAAGCCTTATTTGCTTCTGTACGTGGCCATGAAATCAATGAAGGTTTCCTAGTAACGGGAATTTTATTTCCGCTAATTTTACCTCCGACCATTCCGTTATGGCAGGTTGCAGTTGGTATTAGTTTTGGTGTTGTTATTGGTAAAGAGATCTTTGGTGGTACGGGTAAGAACTTCTTGAACCCAGCGCTAACTGCTCGTGCATTTCTATTCTTCGCCTACCCAGCTGAAATTTCTGGGGATGCGGTTTGGATCGCAGCGGATGGTTTCACTGGAGCAACACTATTAGGACAAGCGGCTCTTGAGGGTGTTGGTTCTTTTAACTACACTTGGTTGCAAGCATTCTTGGGATTCATTCCAGGTTCTATGGGTGAAACCAGTGCATTGGCTTGTTTGATCGGTGCAGGTTACCTAATCATGACAGGAATTGGTTCATGGAGAATCATGTTGAGCATGACTCTTTCAACAATTTTCTTTGCCTTTGTTATGAATATGGTTGGAAGCGATACAAACCCTATGTTTGCTGTTTCACCAGCTTGGCACTTAGTTTTGGGTGGTTTTGCTTTCGGTACAGTTTTCATGGCGACAGATCCAGTTTCTGCTTCCATGACTCAAATGGGTCAGTTTTTCTACGGAGCGCTGATCGGTTTAATGGTGATTTTAGTTCGTGTAGTTAACCCAGCATTCCCAGAGGGTGTGATGCTTGCCATCTTATTTGGTAACGTATTTGCTCCTTTAATTGACTACTTTGTTATGAATGCAAACATCGCAAGAAGGAAGTTGAGATATGCAAAAAGATAGTACGGCAAAAACGATTCTTGTTGCCGCAGTTCTTTGTGTGATTTGTTCCATTTTAGTGGCTGCTGCCGCGGTTGGATTGAAGCCATTACAAGAGGCTAACAAGAAATTAGATATTCAAAAGAACATCTTGCAAGCGGCAGGATTGGTTGATGCGAAAGCTTCCAAAGAAGAAATCATCGAAGCTTATAAAGCAATTGAAGCAGAAGTGGTTGAGCTAGATTCTGGTGAAGTAATGGAAGACATGAAGGCTGAGGCTTTCGACCAAAGAAAAGCTCGAAAAAATCCGAGTATGTCTGAGGTAATTCCAGCCGATCAAGATTTAGGTGGTATTAAAACCAGATCAAAATACTCCACAGTATATAAAGTCATGGAGTCAGGCTCTGTGAAAATGTTGATCTTGCCTATAAATGGTAAAGGTCTTTGGTCAACGCTTTACGGTTTCATTGCTTTAAGCCCTGATTTACAGACTATTAAAGGTTTGGGTTTCTACGAGCACGGTGAAACTCCTGGTCTTGGTGGTGAGGTTGATAACCCTTCTTGGAAAGCTCAGTGGTCTGGAAAGTCCGCTTTTGGCGATGATCTAGAGCCATTGATTCAAGTGATAAAAGGAAGCGTTAGCCCGAGTGACCCACAGAAGCAATACAAGGTCGATGGCTTATCCGGAGCAACCATTACAAGTAATGGTGTTACTGGCTTAGTTCGTTATTGGTTAGGTCAGGACGGTTTTGGTCCTTACCTTAAGAAGTTTCAAGAGCAGTAGGGGAGAGAGAAAATGAGTAGTATTAAAAAGACATTATTCGATCCATTATTTAACAACAACCCAATTGCTCTTCAAATTTTGGGAATCTGTTCTGCACTAGCAGTAACAACCAAAATGGAAAAGGCTTTGGTTATGTGTTTGGCTGTGATTGCGGTTACGGGACTTTCAAACCTTTGTGTGAGTTTGATTCGTAATTTTATTCCATCAAGCATTCGTATTATTGTGCAGATGACAATCATTGCATCTTTGGTGATCGTAACGGATCAGGTTTTGAAGGCTTTCGTTTACGATGTAGCAAAGGAAATGTCCGTTTTCATCGGTTTGATCATTACAAACTGTATTGTGATGGGGCGAGCTGAAGGTTACGCAATGAAGAACCCACCGATCGCATCATTTATTGATGGTATTGGAAATGGAATTGGATACTCAGTAGTATTGATTTTCGTTGCATTTTTTAGAGAGATTTTAGGAACTGGAAAGTTAATGGGATTTACAATTTTTGCTCCTGTTAACGAAGGTGGATGGTACCAACCAAACGGTATGGCACTATTGGCTCCGAGTGCCTTTTTCTTAATTGGTTTATTTATCTGGGCTTTGAGAACTTGGAAGCCTGAGCAAAACGAAGAAAGCTAAGAGGTAGATGTAGATGGAACATTATATTAGTTTATTTGTAAAAAGTGTATTTATTGAAAACTTAGCTCTTTCTTTCTTCTTAGGGATGTGTACATTCCTAGCGGTATCTAAGAAAGTTAAAAC
>JAYZXX010000256.1:0-7445 GCA_036140815.1 Bdellovibrionota bacterium
AAGTTGAGTCTGAGAGACTTCTTAAATCAGACACAAGCAGCAGCTTTTGGTCTTTTTGGTAAGTTTCAGGGAGAAGCTATTAACTTTGCAAAAGAAGCTCTCGAAAGAGGGCTTTTTTTGTCAAAAACTGATGCTACCAACCTTCTTCTTCCAATAACTAGAGAATTATAAAGAATTCCTCCCTGTGTAAGTTTTAAAATCCAGTAATTATTACTGGTTAGTACAGTAAACTTTGCAGCTTTTCCTTTTTAAACTGTGAAAGGATAGTCTTTAAATTATATTGGCCCGCAAAAGATACCTAAAATTCCAGTCTTTCTTTGCATAGGCATCTTTTGGTAAACCTTATGTTTTTAAATATCCAGGAGACTAAAGTGAGAAAAATTCTATTCAGTTTATTAATCGTAGGAATTCTACCTATTTCTAATGCCTCAGCAAAATGTAGCGCCATAATTGGTCAAGACTTGGACTATTCCTGGGGACCTGATTGGGTGACCATGGCAGGGACTGGTGGAGTATTACCTACTGTTGATACGACGGAGTCAACTACCGTTTCATTGCAAAACTCATTCTTAGCACTTGTATCTCCAATTATCTACTCAGTTGATGGAGTGAAATATTTAATAAGGGATTACGACCGATCTGAAACCCATATGGCTATTAAGTTATTAAGTTTTCAGGCCAGTATTGGACAAGGAATCATGTTAAATTCATTTTACGACGCTCTTGAAACTATTTTGGCCGCGGAGGGTAGTTTTGAAAAATTAGATAAGGACTTGATTAATAGTTTATTGGTTGAACTTGAGCAAGACTCTAAAGAGAGTGAAAGACTTAAGGTTTCTTCAAGAGTTTGTAACAGCTATGGAGTGTATGGATACGATGAATTTATCAAAGACTTTGCTGTGGAGTATTTGAAAGTATACGCTTCTACAAAGCTTTCTGTTCCGTCCACTAGTCTAGTAGATTTTTTGGCCGAGGAAATTTCGGTAGGAGAACTGAGATCCTCTTACAGTTCGATAGATAATGCATATGACTTTTCAAACCTTAGATTAAGTTCATTGTGGAAAAAAGAGTTTGCGGTAATTGGTGATAATCCAAACCCAGAAATTTTGAAAATCAGAGAAGTTTTAAAAGCGAAGCTAACAAATCAAGAAAAGCTTGTCTCTTATTTTAATCAAGTAGCTACTCAAGTGCAGAGTTATGTAGAATCACAAATAAGCCATGTAGAAAGTAGGTTTAAAGCCCAGCTACACCCTGCATATGACTATTATCTGATGAATGTCGTAGTCGATGAAATCGCAGTAAAAGACAAATTCAATACTAAAGGACTTACTTTAGAGTCTGTCTTACAAAGAAAGTTCCAGTCCGCATTAGCTACCTACGCGAAGCGGTTAGAGTCAACCATTGAACGTATTGATGAATATGAGCAACGTTATATTACACCAGATGAGAAGTCAGTTAAGTATTATCTAGATAAAATTTCTAGAAGGTTCGAAGGTGCCTATCTAAATTTAGATGAAATCATTTTGGTAGGCCTTCCTAAGGTTTTGGAAGTGGACGGAGACCTTTCAGCTAATAAAGAAAGCTTTTTGTACTTAAATCGAGAAATGCAAATTTTAGGAAGTTATTTGAAAGCCGGTTATATGCCAGTTAAGACCAGTTTCAGTAAGGATGATTACGCAACAGTATTACCATCCATAAATTTTGAGATTGAAAATTGCTCTGATGTATATGTATCTGGCGGTAGCGATTATAATCGAGTCACAATTGGGCATGGTTATAGAAACGCATTCTTGATTCCATTCAAGTCTTTGGACTCTTTCTTTGATTCGAAGGGGAATTCATATAATTGGACGATTGAGTGTTCTTGGGTGGAAGCAAGTTCTACTTCTCGTGAAATTGATTGGACTTCTAGAAGACTAATACAGAACTCCTTTGGCGAAATTGAAAGGTCACCGATTGAAATGATCTATAGATCAAAAGGTGCACACGGCTTTCCGGGCTTTGAAAACTTTGAATTCTTTCAGGGTAAAATTCGTTGATATTAAAGTTCATTCTTTTTGTATTTTTACTCCTTGCAAGTAGTTTAAGGCTTCTTGCGGGGGAATCTATGGTTGAGATGACAATTCGCTCCTCGCAAATGCAGTTGGCTATGCTCGATTTTTATCAAATCAGGGGTTTGGAGTATTTTTCAAGTGCTGCCGCCCAAAATTTAGAAAGTAGATTTGGTCACACCAATATTCGCCTAATTGATTATGATGATGATCCATTGAATGATTTGGTAATTAGTTTTGAGCCTTTGATCCCAGTTATCGAACAATCTAGTTGGTATAAATATTGGAATGCGACTCAGGAGGTGTATCCACTTTACCCTGTAGTTCGACCAATGTATATGCAGTTGCAAATTGTTAGTTTTCAAAAACGTAATTTTTTGAGGCAAGCAATACGTTTAACAGAGACTGAAAAAAGCAATATACTGATAGCCTTAAAGGATTGGGTAGATTTTCCAGATAAGAGCCCTTATTATAGCTTTCAAAAGTACAATTGTGCTTATGGCCTCTTTCACCTGTTTGATTTGGCTAACATTGATGTTGGTGAACGAACTCGTTTCCCTGGTAAACTTCCTAAGTTGTTGGTTGAAAGCTCTAGAAGTCTCATGGAAGCAGAGCCTTCATTGAATATAGAAGGGGTTTTTGATAAGCTCATGAAGCTAGGTTTGGCTAATGCAGAAAAAAGCTTATTGTTACAAAAAGAAGCCCTTGAAGCTTTTTCTGGCGGTGATGTGGAGCTTCTAATGAGTGGAGTTCTTCCAATTACTCCGAATATGATGGATCAACTTTTATCCACGGATGCCTACAAAACTCTTAAGGGTTCCAATCAGCTAACTTCAATCGATGAGAAATTAAATTTAAGGTCTTATCCTGATTGTTATTATGACTTTTCTGTTGATGAGAAAAAATGTTTAGACAAAGTTTCGGCCAATTAAAAAGCTATCAAAAATATTTCATTTTTAAAGTGGCTCAATGTCTTTAATTTGATTTCTTACTTTTAAACTAAAGACTTACTTCTAAATCTCTTTTTACAGAAGATTTCTTTTCTGCATTTTCACCTCTGCGACCCTTAAAAAAATCTTTTAAAAGGATAGAGGCTTCTTTTTGTTGAATTCCACTATCAAGCAAAGGGGTGTGGTTTAAGCCCTTAGAGTCAAAAACTTGAAACAGAGACTCGATCGCACCAGCTTTTGGATCTTTTGCTGCATAGACAACACGGTCCACTCTCGCTTGAGTGATTGCACCAGCACACATAATACATGGTTCTAAAGTAACATATAGAGTGCAGCCGCTAAGCCTCCAGCGTGCAAGATTTCTTGAGGCTTCTTGAATTGCTAGAAGTTCTGCGTGAGCAATTGGGTTTTGGTCAATTTCTTTGCGATTAAAGCTTTGACCTACGATCTGGTTTTTATGGACAACTATGGCACCAACAGGCACTTCTTTTATATTTGCCGCTTCTTTTGCAAGCTCTAAACATCGATCCATCCAAAATTCATCATTGTAAGTTTTTTCTGCCATTTTGATCTCCTAGCAGAAGGTTTTTAACAAATTGTCTTTGGAAGTCAAATTTCAGCTAAAAAAAAAGCGGGCGAGGCCCGCTTTGTGAATTACTTTCCGTAGCCATCTGCATATCGGTCAATAAATCGACTTACTGCATTTCTATAGGCATTCGATGGGTTTCTAAAAGCATACTCCGTCAAGTGCCAGAAACGATCTGGAGTACCTGCAGCCGCCAATCCCGCTTGTTTTACAGCGATTGCTTGATTTACTTTCTTAGTTAAACCTTCGATACGCAAAATATTACGAATAGAAGATCTTGGTCTTACATGGTAAGCGATTTCTTTGGATATTTGTTCTCCATTTTGCTCTTTATAGGCATCTGTAGGGCTAGAAAGATAGATCAAAGAAGCTGCATAAAACTGTCGAAGATTACGAACGTTTTTATACAGGGCTCTCTTAACTACAAGAGAGGCATTGATTTTTTTTGTTTTTCTTTCTAATTCAGAGCCTAAATACTCGATGTCCTCAACGCTCATTCTCTCAGAGCTAGGCACGTCCATAATTGTACTTCCAATTAAGTCATTGAGAGCCTGCTTCATAGTGTCTGAAGGACTGTTAAATTCTAGTTCCATCAAACTATTGTACTCAAAGAGATTGTAGACCATAGGAATTGCCTTGCGCTTTAGGGCGATAACGTCGGAAACAATTCTTAGATCTAGCTCCATTGAGGTGATCAATCTTGGATCAAAACCAAGGTGTAGAAAGGAATCTACATGGGCAAGGATAAAGTCTCCTCTTGCATCTTTGTAGGCGTTTGTTGGATTGTTAAACGGAACTAAAACTAGATCATGAAAATCTCGAAAGCTTTCTACATGACGTAAGCCAGAACGTTTAATATTCATGGCTTCATTGACTTTTGTCGCCGACATTTCTCTTTGAAGTACACGACGAATTCTTGGGTTTCTAACGGAACCAATTTTATCACTATTAATACTTAATTTTGTTTTAGACAAATTCTGAGAGTCTAAAGTCATTGCCGAAAAATCTAAATTTAGACCAATTGAAATCTCAGCTTCAGCCATTGGATTTATAGAATCTAATAGTTGAATATTAGTAGAATTGGCTTCATTTGCCGAAAGACTTCCAGCAAAGGCCAAGCAAGCGGTTATGCTTAGTAAAATGTTTTTCATATTTCCCCCTGTTTTTGGATAAACATCCTAGGTTGAATTTATACCAACACCCTGAAAAAAATACAAATTGGTATTTTTAAATACGCTGCCTTCATAGGGCTAGAACCAACAAGCAAATAAGCTTAGATTCATAAATATTGAATCACATGTTTAATAAGTAAGCATATCTCTGCCAGGTGGTCTTCTAAATCAAGAAATCTGATTGGAGTAGAGAACGTGAGCGTAAAAAACAGGCAAGTGTGGAGTAAGCTTTCCTCGAAAAGCTTTGAATGACAGATCTTGTGGGGGAATTAAATCGAAATTGAAATACTATTTTAATCGCAGATCCTTGACTTAATTGGCTGAAATTGCTAGAAATCTCGTCATTATAACTCGATACACACGTGAAGGGTGGTGATTACAGTGGCTTTTGTAAAAGTACGCGATGGTGAAGCTTTCGAAGGAGCGTTCCGTAGGTTCAAAAAATCTTGCGAGAAATCCGGTATCCTTTCTGAACTAAAGAAAAGAGAGCATTACGAGAAACCAAGTATTTCTGCGAAGAAAAAGTCAATTGCGGCTCGCAAACGACTAGTTAAGAAAATGAAAAAGTCTAACGAATTCTAAGGAGTCGTTAACCGTGTCCATGCAAAAACAAATTATGGATGACGTAAAAAATGCGATGCGTGCGAAAGAAGCTGTAAAGCTTAGCACGCTTCGCATGCTTCAGTCGGCCATTAAAAACAAAGAAATCGAAGTCCGTCCAAATGAGTTATCTGATAAGGACGTTATCTCTGTCGTAAAAAAACTAGTTAAGCAAAGAAAAGAAGCTGCTGAGCAGTACGAAAATGCTGGGCGCCCTGAGCTTGCAGAGAAAGAAATCGAAGAATCTAAATTCTTAGAAGTTTACCTTCCAGCCCAAATGGGTGAAGAACAAGTGACTGCAATCGTTGATGAAGTGATTGCTGCTCTTGGTGCTAGCTCAATGAAAGAAATGGGTGTTGTGATGAAGGAAGTTCAAGCCAAGACTGCCGGAAGTGCAGATGGCAAAATGATTAGCAGCATTGTTAAAGCAAAATTATCTTAAGAGAAGATCAACCTCTCATGAAGCTTGAGGGGTTTCTAAATATTTAGGGGCCCTGAATGCGATACTCACAAGATTTTATCGATAAAGTCATCGACGCCAATAATTTGGTAGATCTTATCTCGCAATACACTCAGTTAAAATCCAGTGGCTCGAATTTAATGGGGCTTTGTCCTTTTCCTGATCACAACGAGAAAAGCCCAAGTTTTTCTGTAAGTGCTTCTAAGCAGCTTTACCATTGTTTTGGTTGCAAGAAATCAGGGAATATCATCAGTTGGCTACAGCAATACAATGGTATGAGTTTTGTTGAGAGCATTGAATTTTTAGCGGAAAAAGCTGGAGTGCCTTTGCCAGAGCCCGAGCTAAACGCTGTTCAAAAGCAAAAGTACCAGCAGAATAAAGATGTAAAGAAACAACTTTTAAGAGTGAATGAGCTGGCAAAAAATCGCTTTCAAACCAATTTAGGGCAAGCCCCATCGGATGTGAAAGCTTATGTGCAGTCTCGAAAGTTAAACGAAGAAATTATTGATAAGTTTCAAATTGGTTACGCCAAAGATGCTTGGGATGATTTGATCAACTACTTACAACGTAACGGTGGATCAGAAAAGCAGGCCGGGGAGCTTGGTTTAACGAAACGTCGAAAAACGGGAAACGGTAGTTTTGATATTTTTAGAAACCGTCTGATGTTTCCCATATTATCTCCTTCCAATGAGGTATTAGGCTTTGGTGGAAGAGTTTTAAAAAAAGAGGACAATCCAAAATATCTAAATAGCCCTGAGAGTTTGGTCTTCCACAAAGGTAGAACTCTTTACGGCTTACATGAGACGGCAAAACACATTTTAACCGAAGACCAAGTTATAGTTGTCGAAGGATATATGGATCTTTTGGCTTTGTACTCGGCGGGAATAAAAAATTGTGTGGCAAATCTAGGAACAGCATTCACAGATGATCACGCTAAATTATTAAAACGCTATACGAAAAATGTAATTGTACTTTTTGATGGTGATGATGCTGGTCAAACCGCAGCAGAGAGAAGTATGCCGATTTTGTATGGCCAAGCATTGTACCCTAAGATTTTGTCCTTGCCTGATAAACTGGATCCTGATGAGTACATTGATAAAAATGGTGTAGAAAGCTTTAGAGAGCTATTGGCTAAACCACAGGATTTATACTTTTGGTATCTATCAAGGGTACTGAGAGATTTTGATAGAACTCCTACGGGACAAATTAAAGCGGTTGATCGTTTGTTTCCTGCATTGAGCAAAATTGCAGATAATCGCTTAAGAGAATTGTACTTGAAAGAAACCGCTGAGCGCTTAGGCGTAGAATTTAATTGGCTAAGGGACACTCTGCGGCAGATGTGGAAAGATGCGAGACAGAAATCGTCATCAGTTAGCCAGCAAGTACCGCAAAATTTTTCGGAATCAACCAATTCTCTAGAGTTCGATAAATCAATCAGTGATTCTAGCTATTTAGACTTAAAATCTTTAATGCCTAGTGAGCTTGAATTATTAAAAATTTGTCTTCTCAACGAAGAATTATTAAAAAGCTTCCTAGTTGGTAATGATTTTGCATACTTAAGTACGAAAACGGCTAAAGAAATTTTTGCTGAATTGCACAGCCACTATGGACAAGATGCCTCTAGTT